>JAOHDU010000009.1 GCA_028096805.1 Pontimonas sp. | reverse complement strand
AAAGCCAGCAACAAACAAATTGTCCGTCGTCGCACTGTCGGCAAGAAGCGCTAGTAGGAGAGTAAGACATGCCTCGTAGTCTGAAAAAGGGACCCTTCGTGGATGAGCACCTCCTGCAGAAGGTTGTTCGTCAGAATTCCGCCAGCACCAAGAACGTCATCAAGACCTGGTCGCGTCGCTCGATGATTGTGCCCGCCATGCTCGGTCACACCATTGCCGTTCACGACGGCCGCAAGCACATCCCCGTTTTTGTCACGGAAACGATGGTGGGTCACAAGCTCGGCGAGTTTGCCCCCACCCGCACCTTCCGTGGTCACGAGAAGGACGACCGGAAAGGCCGTCGCCGCTAAGCGCGGGGACGAGGAGGAACAGACATGGTTGAATCCATCGCCAAGGTGCGCAACATTCGCGTCACCCCCCAGAAAGCTCGTCGCATTGTCGACGTCATTCGCGGCAAGCAGGCTGCTGAAGCCCTGGCCGTGCTGAAGTTTGCTCCGCAGGCCGCCAGCGAGCCTGTGGCCAAGCTTGTGGCATCCGCAATGGCTAACGCCCGTGTGACCGCGGACAAAGATGGCGTTTTCCTGGATGACCAGGATCTCTTCATTGCCCGCGCTTTCGTGGACGAGGGAATTACGCTCAAGCGTTTCCGCCCTCGTGCTCAAGGACGCGCCTTCCGCATCAACAAGCGCACCAGCCACATCACGGTGGTTCTGGCTACGCCCGACGAGGCTTCGGTGAACCCGAGCCGTAAGACACAGAAGGCTGGCAAGTAATGGGTCAGAAAGTACATCCCTACGGTTTCCGTCTGGGCATCACCACCGACCACGTGTCGCGGTGGTTTGCCGACTCGACCACGAAGGGTCAGCGCTACGCCGACTACGTGACCGAGGACATCCGCATCCGCGAGTTCCTGAAGAAGGAACTCGACCGTGCCGGTATCGCTCGCATCGAAATCGAGCGCACCCGTGACCGTGTTCGCGTGGACATCCACTCGGCCCGCCCCGGAATTGTGATTGGGCGTCGTGGTGCAGAGGCCGAGCGTATTCGCGCCGACCTCGAGAAGATGACCGGCAAACAGATTCAGCTCAACATCCTCGAGGTGAAAAACCCTGAGAGCGAAGCTCAGCTGGTTGCCCAGGGAATTGCCGAGCAGCTTGCTGGTCGTGTTGCCTTCCGGCGCGCGATGCGCAAGGGCCTCCAGGGCGCACAGCGCGCTGGCGCCAAGGGTGTTCGGATTCAGGTCTCCGGCCGTTTGGGTGGAGCAGAAATGAGTCGCTCCGAGTTTTACCGCGAAGGTCGGGTGCCCCTGCACACGCTGCGCGCAAACATCGACTACGGCTTTTACGAAGCCCGCACGACTTTCGGCCGCATCGGCGTGAAGGTCTGGATCTATAAGGGCGACATCACCAACAAGGAACTGGCTCGCGAGCAGGCTTCGCAGCGCTCGCAGCGCCCGGACCGCGGTGGAGCACGTCGTGGACCGGCTGGCGCTCCAGCCGCTGAGGCAGCACCCGTTGCTGCAGGAGGAGCTGAGTAAGAATGTTGATTCCTCGCAAGGTTAAGTACCGTAAGCAGCACCACCCCAAGCGCGGTGGGCACGCTACCGGTGGCACCACGGTGTCGTTTGGTGAGTACGGTATCCAGGCCATCTCCAGCGCGTACGTCACGAACCGTCAGATCGAGTCCGCGCGTATCGCGATGACCCGTCACATCAAGCGTGGTGGGAAGGTGTGGATCAACATCTACCCCGACCGTCCCTTGACTAAGAAGCCTGCGGAAACCCGTATGGGTAGCGGTAAAGGTTCGCCCGAGTGGTGGGTCGCCAACGTGAAGCCCGGCCGTGTCCTCTTCGAGGTTGCCGGTGTTTCCGAAGAGTTGGCAAAGGAAGCGCTGACTCGTGCGATTCACAAGCTTCCCCTGAAAGCTCGCATCATCAAGCGTGAGGAGGGCATGTAATGGCTGTTGGATCGAAAGAACTTGCGCCCAGTGAACTGGACACGTTTGAGGACGCCCGTCTGTTGGACGAGCTGCGCCGCTCGAAGGAAGAGCTCTTCAACCTGCGGTTCCAGTCGGCTACCGGTCAGCTGGATAACCACGGGCGTCTGCGCGCCATCAAGCGCGACATCGCCCGTATCTACACCGTGATTCGCGAGCGTGAGCTCGGAATCCGAGCCACGCCTGCTCCGGTGGAGAAGGCAACTAAGAAAACCACGAAGAAGAGCGAGAAGGCCGCGGAGCCTGAAGCAACTGAGGAGAGTGCATAATGGCCGCCGATGTGAAGAAGGGCCACGAATCAGCAGAGCACGATGTGCGCGATGCTGGTGCTCGCGGTTACCGCAAGGTCCGTCGTGGTTACGTCACCAGCGACAAGATGGACAAAACCATCGTTGTCGAGGTTGAAGACCGCGTGAAGCACCCCCTGTATGGCAAGGTTGTGCGCCAATCCTCCAAGGTCAAGGCACACGACGAGGCCAACACCGCTGGTATCGGTGACCTCGTGGTCATCGCAGAGACCCGTCCGCTGTCCGCCACCAAGCGGTGGCGTCTAGTCAACGTCGTTGAGAAGGCGAAGTAAACAATGATTCAGCAAGAATCCCGAGTCAAGGTGGCTGACAACACCGGAGCCAAAGAAATTTTGGCCATCCGTGTGTTGGGTGGCTCCGGGCGCCGCTATGCGGGCCTGGGGGACATCATTGTCGCCACCGTGAAGGACGCTATTCCTGGCGGAAACGTCAAGAAGGGTGAGGTCGTCAAGGCCGTCATCGTGCGCACCGTGAAGGAAACCCGTCGTCCCGACGGTTCCTACATCAAGTTCGACGAGAACGCGGCGGTGCTGATCAAGAGCAAAGAGGGTGAGCCTCGCGGAACCCGTATTTTCGGACCCGTCGGCCGTGAATTGCGCGACAAGCGCTTCATGAAGATCATCTCGCTAGCACCGGAGGTTATCTAAATGGCAAAGATTAAGAAGGGTGACCTGGTTCAGGTCATCACCGGTGCGAGCGAAGCTCGTGGCGGCGACAAAGGTAAGCAGGGCCACGTCATTGAGGTATTTGCTGAGCGCAACCGCGTGTTGGTCGAGGGTGTGAACTACGTCACCAAGCACAACCGTGTCGGCCAGAGCCAGCGCGGTGGCAAGACCGGTGGCCTGGAAACCTTCGAAGCCCCCATCCACATTTCCAACGTTGCCCTAGTGGACCCCAAGTCGAAGAAGCCCACGCGTGTGGGTGTGACGACCAAGGCCGCTGAAAAGGGCTCGGCCAAGAAGCAGGTGCGCGTGCGCATCGCGAAGAAGTCAGGAGAAGAGCTCTAATGGCAACCGCTACCGCGACTGTTCCCCGCCTGAAGGCGATTTACCGCAATGACGTGGTTCCTGCTCTGAAAGAAGAGTTTGGTTTCACCAACCCCCACCAGGTTCCCGGCGTCGTCAAAGTTGTCGTCAACACCGGTGTGGGCGAAGCAGCCAGAGACTCCAAAGTCATCGAGGGCGCGATCAAGGACTTGACGGCCATCACCGGTCAGAAGCCGATTGTTACCAACGCCAAGGTGTCCATCGCGCAGTTCAAACTGCGTGAGGGAATGCCCATTGGCGCTCACGTAACCCTGCGTGGCAACCGAGCGTGGGAGTTCCTGGACCGTTTGATCAACTTGGCGCTTCCCCGCATCCGCGACTTCCGCGGCATGAGCGACCGCCAGTTTGATGGCAACGGTAACTACACCTTCGGCATCACCGAGCAGTCGGTGTTCCACGAAATCAACCAGGACAACATCGACCGCGTCCGTGGTTTTGACATCACCATTGTCACCACCGCGAAGACCGACGATGAAGGCCGCGCGCTTCTGCGCTCACTAGGTTTCCCGTTCGCGGGAAAGAACACAACCGAGGGCTCCTAAGCCCCTAACTAGCTAGGTCGGTCCCGGGTGAACCCGAGTCGAAACCAGCCAGAGAAAAGAGAAACACCATGACAATGACAGATCCGGTCGCAGACATGCTGACCAGACTGCGCAACGCGAATCAGGCGCAGCACGACACCGTGTCGATGCCTAATTCCAAGCTGAAAGCCCACCTCGCTGAGATTCTCAAAGAGCAGGGTTACATTTCGGGCTGGAAGTTGGATGACGCTCGCGTAGGCAAGACCCTGACCATGGACCTGAAATACGGTCCTAACCGCGAACGCTCCATCGTGGGCATCAAGCGCGTATCAAAGCCGGGTCTGCGTGTATACGCAAAGTCTTCGGAAATCCCCAAAGTCCACGGTGGGCTCGGAGTCGCCATTTTGTCGACCTCGTCCGGCCTGTTGACGGATCGTCAGGCAACCAAGAAAGGCGTGGGTGGGGAAGTCCTCGCCTACGTGTGGTGATCACTGATGTCACGTATTGGTCGCATGCCCATTGATATTCCCGCTGGTGTCACCGTCACGATCGACGGCCAGGATGTCGCTGTGAAGGGCCCCAAAGGGGATCTCTCACTGCGCGTCAAAGAGCCGATCGTTGCTGAGATGGTGGAAAACCAGATTGTGGTTACCCGCCCGAACGACGAGCGCGATTCGCGTTCGTTGCACGGTCTGACCCGCACACTCATCAACAACCAGATCATCGGCGTCACTGAGGGCTTCCAGAAATCCCTCCAGGTCGTTGGTACTGGTTACCGTTTGGCCTCTAAGGGTCAGGGTGTGGAGCTCCAGCTGGGTTTCTCGCACTCGATCACGGTGGAGCCGCCTGCTGGCATCACGTTCACGGTCGAAGGAAACGACAAGTTGACGGTCAGCGGTATCAGCAAGCAAGCCGTCGGCGAGGTTGCTGCCAACATCCGTAAGTTGCGTAAGCCGGAGCCTTATAAAGGCAAGGGTGTGCGCTACGAGGGTGAGCACGTTCGTCGCAAGGCTGGAAAGGCTGGTAAGTAGACATGGCTTTCGTTAGAGGAAAGAGCCGCTCAGCGGCACGAAACCGCCGCCACACCAGGCTTCGCAAGAAGATTGTGGGTACCGCAACCAAGCCTCGCTTGGTCGTGACGCGGTCTTCCCGTCACCTGTTTGTCCAGGTTGTCGATGACGCCATCGGCCACACGGTTGCCTCAGCCTCCACCATGGAGCCTGACTTCCGTTCATCAAAAGACGACAAGACCGCAAAAGCCAAGAAGATTGGTGGCCTCATCGCCGAGCGCGCAAAGAAGGCAGGCGTTGCTTCCGTGGTTTTTGACCGCGGTGGAAACCGTTATGCCGGCCGAGTAGCAGCTGTCGCGGAGAGCGCCAGAGAGAGTGGATTGGAACTGTGAGCGAAGAAGTTAAGGAAGCCGCTGTGAGCGAAACCGCAGCGACCTCGGCCCCGGTGACGGACACCAACACGGAACGTCGTGATTCCCGTGGCGGTGGACGCAACGAGCGCGGTGGTGGCCGTAACGATCGTGGCGGTCGCGACGCGGAGAAGAGCCAGTTCCTGGAGCGCGTTGTCACCATCAACCGTGTTTCCAAGGTGGTCAAGGGTGGACGTCGGTTCAGCTTTACCGCTTTGGTTGTTGTGGGAGACGGTAACGGAATGGTGGGTGTCGGTTACGGCAAAGCCCGCGAGGTTCCCACCGCAATCTCCAAGGGTGTCGAAGACGCAAAGAAGAACTTCTTCAAAGTTCCTCGCGTTGCTCAGACCATCCCCCACACGGTTCAGGGCGAGGCAGCTGCCGGAGTCGTACTCTTGCGCCCCGCCACTCCCGGTACCGGTGTTATCGCCGGTGGTCCGGTTCGTGCCGTCCTTGAGTGTGCCGGTATCCACGACGTGCTGAGCAAGTCGCTGGGTTCCTCGAACACGCTCAACATTGTTCACGCCACCGTTGCCGCTCTGCAGATGCTCGAAGAGCCTCGCGCCGTTGCCGCTCGCCGTGGTGTGGAGTTTGAAGATGTTGCGCCCGAGCACATCATCCGTAGCGAAGCCGATGCGGCCGCAGCAGTGAAGGCAGGTGCGTAATGGCTAAGCAGCTCAAGATCACCCAGGTGAAGTCGAAGATTAGTGAAAAGCAGAATATGCGCGACACTCTTCGCAGCCTGGGCCTGAGAAAGATTGGCGACTCGGTCGTCCGTGAAGATACATCCGCCAACCGCGGGTATGTGCGCACCGTCGCACACCTGGTGAAGGTCGAGGAGATTAACTAATGGCCGAGGAAAAGAAGCCCGCCGCCAAGAAGCCAGCAGCGAAGCCTGCGGCAAAGCCGGCAGCAAAGAAACCAGCTGCTAGCGCTGCCAAGGCGCCTGCCGCGAAGAAGCCAGCGGCAAAGCCTGCTGCCAGTGCCGCAAAAGCACCGGCAGCCAAGAAGCCTGCGGCTAAGTCGACCGCAGCGAAGCCTGCAGCTAAAGCCCCAGCGGCTAAGAAACCAGCCGCAGCGGCGAAAGCCCCTGCAGCGGCTAAGTCTGCGGAGAAGAAGCCCACTGCAGCTAAGGCGCCCGCGGCGAAAGCCGCAGCACCTGCTGCGAAGAAGGCGACCACCAGCGAGGCTCCTGCTAAGAAGCCCGCTGCGAAGAAGCCTGCTGCCAAAGAAGAGTCTCGTCCCGGTGTGGTGAAGCTTCACCACCTCCGCCCTGCTCCTGGTGCTAAGAAAGCCAAGACCCGCGTTGGTCGTGGTGAGGCATCAAAGGGTAAGACTGCTGGTCGCGGTACCAAGGGAACGAAGGCTCGTTACCAGGTCCGTCCCGGGTTCGAAGGTGGCCAGCTCACCTCGGTCATGCGTGCTCCTAAGTTGCGCGGGTTCACCAACCCGTTCCGCGTGGAGTACCAGGTAGTAAACGTTGGCCGCTTGGCTGAGCTTTACCCCAAGGGTGGCGACGTCACCAGTGCTGACCTCGTGGCCAAGGGCGCCGTTCGTAAGAACGAGAAGGTCAAGGTCCTGGCCGATGGTGACCTGAGTGTTGCACTCACGGTGAGTGTCGACAAGGTATCCAAGCAAGCAGCGGAGAAAATCGCGAAAGCTGGCGGTTCCGTCAAGTAGCAGGCGTTGACCCCGGTGTGATGGTCACCCGACCTTTTCACCGGGGGCGCTGAGCCGGTAGGCTCAAACCCACGTGTCGCCAGGCACGGTGCAGGAGGATGATGTGTTCAGTGCTCTAGGGAGAATCTTTAAGACTCCTGACTTGAGGAGGAAAGTTCTCTTCACGCTGGCCATCATCGGAATCTTCCGATTGGGCTCGTTCATCCCCGCACCGTTCGTTGATTACCGCAACGTTCAACAGTGTCTTGCGGGGACCAACGACACCGCAGGTCTCTACGAGTTGATCAACTTGTTCAGCGGTGGGGCCCTTCTCCAGCTGTCCATTTTTGCGCTCGGAATCATGCCGTACATTACGGCGTCGATTATCACGCAGCTCTTGCGAGTCGTTATCCCCCACTTCGAGGCACTGCACAAAGAAGGGCAGGCTGGCCAAGCCAAGCTGACCCAGTACACCCGGTACCTCACCATTGGTTTGGCGCTATTGCAGTCGACCACCCTGATCACGGTGGCCCGTAGCGGCGCCCTGTTTGGATCCTCGGGGTCTCCTGCGTGCAACCAGTTGCTCTCGAATGACGCCTGGTACGCGATCATGTTGATGGTCATTACCATGACGGCCGGAACCGGATTGATCATGTGGCTCGGTGAGATGATCACCGAGCGTGGCGTGGGTAACGGAATGTCGCTGTTGATCTTCGTTTCGATTGCTGCGGTGTTCCCTTCGTCACTGTGGTCCATCGCCCAGTCGAACGGTTCCACCATCTTCGTCATCGTGGTTGCGGTGGGAATTGTCATCATGGGCTTGGTGGTGTTCGTTGAGCAGTCTCAACGTCGGGTTCCTGTCCAGTACGCCAAGCGAATGGTGGGTCGTCGGACCTTCGGCGGAACAAATACCTACATCCCGATCAAGGTGAACATGGCCGGCGTTATCCCGGTGATTTTTGCTTCCTCACTCTTGTACCTGCCGGCACTCTTCGCGCAGTTCAATGCGACGGGAGCCGACGGCAGCACGCCTTCGTGGGTCGTCTGGATTCAGAACAATCTCACCTCCGGTGACAACGCGCTCTACATGGCGGTGTACTTCCTGTTGATTGTGGGCTTCACGTACTTTTATGTCGCCATCATCTTCAACCCCGAAGAGGTCGCCGACAACATGAAGCGCTACGGAGGCTTCATCCCCGGTATTCGTGCAGGACGCCCCACCGCTGAGTACCTGGACTACGTTTTGACCCGCATCACGCTGCCAGGCTCTCTGTATCTCGGCCTTGTGGCGCTGATTCCGCTCATAGCGCTGGCGACCGTGAACGCTAATCAAAACTTCCCGTTTGGCGGCGCCAGCATTCTGATCATCGTGGGTGTTGGCTTGGACACGGTGAAGCAGATTGACGCCCAGCTGCAACAGCGCCACTACGAGGGCCTACTGAAGTGAGTTCGGGTACACGACTTCTCCTGATTGGCCCCCCGGGCGCAGGAAAAGGCACTCAAGCTGTTGAGTTGTCGTCCGCTTTTGGTGTCCCAGCGATCTCGACCGGAGACATTTTCCGACACAACGTCAAAAACGAGACGGAATTGGGCCTCAAAGCAAAGGCGTTCATGGATGCCGGCGATAACGTTCCCGACTCTTTGACCAATGATCTGATTACCGACCGTCTCGAAAATCCCGACTGTGCGGGAGGGTTCCTTCTCGATGGTTACCCGCGAACCCCTGACCAGGTTCGCCACCTCGATGATTTTCTTGCGAACCATGACGCGGCGCTCGATGTTGTGGTGCAGCTGGTTGCTGACCCGGATGTCGTTGTGGAACGGTTGCGTCTGCGTGCGATTGACCAGGGGCGCAGTGATGACGATGAGTTGGTGGTTCGTCACCGACTAGACGTCTATCAGGAGCAGACGGCTCCGCTTATTGACATTTTTACCGCCCGTGGCGCCGTAGTGGCGATCGACGGGATCGGCGAGATTTCTGAGGTGACGGGGCGCATCATGAGTGCCCTGGCAGAACGCGGGATTACGGCTCCGTAGAACCTCACCGGGGACTTGTGCCTTAGCAGATGCGGGCGTAAGATAGGACATTGGTGCAAAAAAGGCCGTTATGGCGTTTTTGCCCACAACGCATGACCAGTGCACACTCGTTACAACAAGACATGAGGCTATGGCCAACAAAGACGGCGTCATTGAAATCGAAGGCTCGGTAGTCGAGGCCCTTCCCAATGCAATGTTCCGTGTGGAGTTGACCAACGGCCACAAAGTGCTTGCCCACATTTCGGGGAAAATGCGCCAGCATTACATCCGGATTTTGCCCGAAGACAAGGTAATCGTGGAGCTAAGCCCGTACGACCTCACTCGCGGTCGCATCGTCTACCGCTACAAGTAAGCACTGGGTAAGGAACGGCCCGGGGAACCGCTCGGGCACGAGGCCAGCGAAGAAAAGGAAACACCATGAAGGTCAGCGCCAGTGTTAAGCCCATGTGCGACAAGTGCAAAGTCATTCGTCGCCACGGCAACGTGATGGTGATTTGCGAAAATCCCCGCCACAAACAGCGTCAAGGCTAATAACTCAATAACCATAAGCAGCATCAAGATCCCACCTGTGGTGGGGGACTCCCCGGGGAGAGGCCCGGGCACAGATTCTGCTTCAGACCTCTCAGTGCACCAGGAGAAATGACATGGCACGTCTTGCCGGAGTCGATATTCCCCGCGAAAAGCGGGTCGAAATCGCCCTAACCTACATCTACGGTGTTGGCCGTACCCGTTCGAAGCAAACGCTCGAAGTCACGGGTATCGACCCCAGCATCCGCGTCAAAGATCTGACCGATGACCAGCTGTTGAAGCTGCGTGAACACATCGAGGGAACGTTCAAAGTGGAGGGTGACCTTCGCCGGGAGGTAACCGCCGACATCCGCCGGAAGGTAGAGATTGGTAGCTATGAGGGTATTCGCCACCGCCGTGGTCTGCCTGTAAGAGGGCAACGGACCAAGACCAACGCCCGCACCCGCAAGGGCCCCAAGCGCACAGTCGCCGGTAAGAAGAAGGCCGCGTAGTACGCGCCCCCTCGATAACAGGATTACGGAGAAAAAATAATGGCAGCACCGAAAGCGACAGCCCGCAAGCCGCGGCGTAAGTCAAAAAAGAACATTGCTGTGGGCCAAGCTCACATCAAGTCGACCTTCAACAACACGATTGTTTCGATCACGGACCCCTCGGGCGCCGTGGTGTCATGGGCATCCTCGGGTGGCGTGGGCTTCAAAGGCTCGCGGAAGTCCACCCCCTACGCCGCACAGTTGGCTGCAGAATCTGCCGCCCGCCAGGCTCAGGAGCACGGGATGAAGAAGGTTGACGTCTTCGTGAAGGGTCCGGGTTCCGGCCGCGAGACCGCCATCCGTTCACTCCAGGCCGCTGGCCTCGAGGTTGGCTCCATCACCGATGTGACCCCACAGGCTCACAACGGGTGCCGACCCCCCAAGCGTCGCCGCGTTTAGTCTCCCGGAGTAGGCGCCCTATTGCGTCGCACTCCAGCCCCCACAACCGCATAGTTAGTCCCGGCCCCGGCCGAACCCCACACAAGTGTCATATAGCGGACACTTAGCCGAAAGGAATCACCAGTGCTCATTGCACAGCGCCCCACACTGACAGAAGAATCACTCTCCGATTTCCGCTCAGCCTTCGTGATTGAGCCCCTCGAGCCAGGTTTTGGCTACACGCTGGGTAACTCCATGCGTCGCACCCTCTTGTCCTCCATCCCCGGTGCCGCTGTTACCAGCATCCGCATCGACGGCGTGCTCCACGAGTTCGCCACCGTGGAGGGTGTCAAAGAGGATGTCACCGAGATCATCCTCAACGTCAAGAACCTCGTCGTCTCCAGCGAGCACGACGAGCCGATCACCGCTTACCTGCGTAAGCAGGGTGCTGGTGCCGTTACCGCTGCTGATATTCAGGCTCCTGCCGGTGTTGAAGTTCACAACCCTGAACTGCACATCGCGACCCTGAACGACAAGGCAAGCTTCGAGCTGGAGCTCACCATTGAGCGTGGCCGCGGTTATGTCTCCGCTGTTCAGAACCGCAACGAATATGCCGAAGCCGGACAGATTCCGATCGACTCGATCTACTCGCCCGTGCTGAAGGTCACCTACCGGGTGGAAGCTACCCGTGCCGGTGAGCGCACAGACTTCGACCGCCTTGTGGTGGATGTTGAAACGAAGCCTTCGATGAGCCCGCGTGACGCTGTTGCCTCCTCCGGCCGCACCCTCGTTGAGCTCTTCGGACTCGCACGCGACTTGAACCAGGAAGCAGAGGGCATCGAAATTGGCCCCGCACCGGTGGAAGCCGTGCTGTCCAGCGAAATGGCTATGCCCATTGAGAGCATGGACCTCACCGTGCGCAGCTACAACTGCCTGAAGCGCGAAGGTATCAACAACGTGAGCGAACTGGTGGCTCTCTCCGAGCACCAGCTGATGAACATTCGCAACTTCGGCCAGAAGTCGGTCGACGAGGTTCGCGACAAGCTCATCGAAATGGGTCTGTCTTTGAAAGACCCGATCCCAGGCTTTGACGGCTCTGCTTTCTACAGCGGGCTTGACGAAGGCGAAACCTACCAATAACACCGGGGTCACCCCCACTACGCCCTGTGAAACACGGAAGAGAACACGACAATGCCTAAGCCCACCAAAGGACCCCGCCTGGGAGGCGGACCTGCCCACGAGCGCCTTATGCTGGCAAACCTGGCCACAAGCCTGTTTGAGCACGGTCGCATCCAGACTACGGAGACTCGCGCCAAGCGCCTGCGTCCATACGCTGAGCGTCTGGTGACCTTCGCCAAGCGTGGAGACCTCCACGCTCGCCGACGGGTGATGACCGTGATCCGCGACAAGTCCGTCGTGCACAAATTGTTCATGGAGATTGCGCCCCAGGTCGACAAGCGCGAGGGTGGTTACACCCGGATCATCAAGACGGGCTTCCGTAAGGGAGACAACGCGTCAATGGCTGTGATTGAGCTTGTTCTTGACCCGGTCAACCCCAAGCCCAAGACCAAGAAAGCCAAGGTCGAAGAGCCCAAGGCTGCCCCAGTTCCCGAGGTTGTGGAAGAAGTTGTTGAAGACGTCACCGCTGCAGAGTCTGCCGACGCCACGGAGACCGTAGACGTTCCGGTGGAGGTGCCCGCAGAGGCAGAGACCGCAGTCGAGGAATCACCTGCGGAGTCGCCGGCCGAGGAGACAGAAGCGGTTGCTGATGAAGCGGACGAGGAAGCCCCTGCCGAAGCGCCTGCTGACGAGGACGCCGCCGACAAGAAGTAGCACTGTAGAAAAAGCCCCCAACCGCGCTGTTGGGGGCTTTTTCTTTGGGCGGCGGGCACTATTCGAATTACACTGACGACGTGTCCGTCCGACTAAAAATTGAGTGTGCCTATTTGGGCACCAGATATTCGGGATGGGCCAAGCAATCTCATCGAATCACGATCCAGGGCGAAATTGAGCGCGCCCTAGCAACGGTGTTGCATGCCTCGCTTGCCGAGGTCACCACTGTGGTTGCCGGACGCACCGATGCAGGGGTACACGCTATCGGGCAGGTTGCTCACGCAGATCTTGCCGATTCCATTACTCTTACCCCCGCTGCGTTATCGTCGCTGGGGAAGCGGGTGAATGGAGCCCTCGGCACCGATGAGATCGCTGTGTACTCGATCACTTTGGCTCCGGAAGGTTTTGACGCCCGATTTTCTGCGCTCTCCCGGCATTACGAATATCGCCTGGCCGATCGACCCGCCCACAAAAACCCACTGAAAAAGGACATTACGGCGGTCTCGCCGTATGCCCTGGAGCCCCAGACCATGAATCACGCCGCCGACGCTCTTCTGGGCCTTCACGATTTTCGCGCATTCTGTCGCCCGCGGGCAGGCGCCACCACGATCAGGACGCTTCAGAGCTTTTCCTGGAGGCGAGAAGCCGATGGAGTGTTGGTCGCTCAGTTGAGCGCTGATGCGTTCTGCCACTCGATGGTGCGCTCGCTGGTGGGAGCATGTGTTGCTGTTGGGCGAGGAGTGTTGAGTATCCCCGACCTCATCGCTGCCCGGGACCGCGGCGAGCGCACCAGTTTGTGGGTGACGATGCCGGCTAAAGGGCTCACACTGTGTTCGGTGGCCTATCCACCCGAGGACACCCTGGCGGCTCGGGCGGAGCAAACCCGCGCTTCCCGCGAGAAACC
This sequence comes from Pontimonas sp., assembly GCA_028096805.1. Taxonomy (GTDB): domain Bacteria; phylum Actinomycetota; class Actinomycetes; order Actinomycetales; family Microbacteriaceae; genus Pontimonas. Next base: position 23,540 of record JAOHDU010000009.1, on the reverse strand, counting down.
GGGGGATTGACCGCCTTCCCAATGTCCCCTAAGCTTGGTCGCTGGTGGCAATCGCCGATTGTTCACCAGGTTGAGCCCTCCACCGGGCCGTTCTGATTCAGAACACCCACGGAGCGGGATTCACGAACACCTCGAACCGCAAAGGAATGTCGCATGACGCGCACCTTTTCACCCAAGCCCGCTGATGTTCAGCGCGAGTGGCTCGTTATCGATGCCGCTGACGTTGTTCTCGGCCGTTTGGCCTCTCACGCCGCCGCTCTCCTGCGCGGCAAGCACAAGCCGACCTTCGCACCGCACATGGACATGGGCGACCACGTCATCATTGTGAACGCTGACAAGGTTGTTCTCACCGGGTCCAAGTTGACCCAGAAGGTGGCCTACCGTCACTCCGGTTACCCCGGTGGTTTGACCGGCGTCACCTACGACAAGTTGATGGAAGACAACCCGGTCCGCGCGGTAGAGAAAGCTGTCCGCGGCATGCTCCCCAAGAACACCCTCGGTCGTGACCAAATGGCCAAGTTGAAGGTGTACACCGGTGGCGAGCACCCTCACCAGGCGCAAATGCCTAAGCCCTACTCTCTCGACCAGATCGCGCAGTAGCGCAGAAGCTAAGGACACCTAACGTGGCTATTTCAGAAGAAACCCCCAGCTCCACCGTGGAAGCAGATGCTCCCACCTCGTTTAGTACCGAGACCCCCGCATCGTCACCCGTTGCCGAAAAGGCGCCCCGCAAGCCCCTCACTGTGGGGGGCCACGCTGTTGGCCGACGTAAGCAGGCTATTGCCCGCGTTCGTTTGGTGCCCGGCAAGGGTTCCTATACGGTCAACGGTCGCACCTTGGAGCAATATTTCCCGAACAAGCTTCACCAGCAGCTCATCAACGACCCGTTCACGGTCTTGGAGCTTGGTGGCAGCTATGACGTGATTGCGCGCATCACCGGTGGTGGGCCCTCCGGTCAGGCCGGTGCCCTGCGTTTGGGTATTGCCCGCGCGCTGAACCAGATTGATGAAGAGCACAACCGCGCAACGCTCAAGAAGGCAGGCTTCCTTTCGAGGGATGCTCGTGTGAAAGAGCGTAAGAAGGCCGGTCTCAAGAAGGCTCGTAAGGCTCCTCAGTACTCGAAGCGCTAGTCGCGCTCCCAGCACATGGGTCGTCTCTTCGGCACCGACGGGGTCCGAGGGCTCGCTAATCGCGAACTCACGGCAGACATCGTCGTGCGCCTTAGCCAGAGCGCAGCTCTGGTCCTCACGAAGGGGCGTCACGCTGAAGAGCTCAAAGCCGAAGGTCGCCGACCGACGGCGGTCATGGCCCGCGACCCCAGGATTTCTGGGGAATTTCTGGGCGCTGCTGTTGCGGCGGGTTTGGCAAGCTCCGGTATCGATGTTTATGACGCCGGGGTTATTCCCACCCCCGCGGCCGCGTACCTGGTGCGCGAGGGTGGCTTTGATTTTGGTGTGATGGTGTCCGCCTCTCACAATCCTGCCCCGGACAACGGAATCAAGTTCTTCTCCTACGGCGGAACAAAACTGCCAGACGAGGTGGAGGACCGCATCGAAGCCATGATGCACGAGCCTGCGCTCGCGCCCACGGGTGGCGACGTGGGCCGGATTCAACGCTTCGCCGATGCCGAGGATCGCTATCTTCTCCACCTCTTGCAAACCCTCGAGGGTGACCTCGCAGGGCTCCACGTCGTGCTGGACTGCGCGCATGGTGCCGCATCGGCCATTGCCCCTCGAGCGTTCCAGGGCGCCGGCGCTACGGTGACGGTGATCGGTGATGAGCCCGATGGCCTGAACATCAACGATGGTTTCGGCTCGACCCACTTGGAAAAACTGCAGGCCAAGGTGATGGAGGTCGGGGCTGACTTTGGCATTGCTCACGATGGTGACGCTGACCGCGCGCTGGCGGTCGATCACGCCGGGCGAATTATTGATGGCGACCGCATCATGGCGATTCTGGCGCTGTCGATGAAGGAACAGGGAACACTGGTCGGTGACACGTTGGTCACGACGGTCATGTCAAACATGGGTTTGCGCAAAGCGATGGGCGAGCACAACATTACGGTGCTCGAAACAGCTGTCGGCGATCGCTACGTCCTCGAGGAGCTTGAGCGCACGGGTGCCAGGCTTGGCGGCGAGCAATCAGGTCACGTGATCCTCACTGATCACTCCACGACAGGGGACGGCATTCTCACCGGGCTCCAGTTAGCCAGGGAGGTGTTGCGCACGGGGCGCACCCTCGCCGAGCTTGCCGATCAGATTGAGATTTTTCCCCAGGTATTGCGCAATGTTCCCGGTGTGGATCGGAGTGCACTGGAGGACAACGAGGTCGTCCAATCAGCCATCGGCGATGCGTCGCGTGAGCTGGGGGACTCGGGGCGCGTGATGGTGCGGGCTTCGGGAACAGAAGCCCTTATTCGCGTCATGGTCGAAGCCAGTGACCAGGCCACGGCGGAGCGCATTGCTGATCAGGTCGCCGACGTGATCAGCGTCGAATTGGTGCTGCCCTAGGTTTTTCGCAGCAACACCGTGTTGATGCGGTGGTCTTTTTCTTTGCGCAGAATCAGGGAGGCGCGGGGCCTTGTCGGGAGGATGTTTTCCACGAGGTTGGGTTCATTGATTTCTCGCCAGAGGCGTTGTGCCTCTGCCCTCGCGTCAGCTTCGGCGAGGTCGGCATAGCGATGGAAGTAGCTTCGTGGGTCGCTGAAGGCACCCTGCTGGAGCTGCACAAAACGCTCCTCGTACCACTGAGCAATGTCGCTAGTGCGCGCATCCACGTAGATACCAAAGTCAAAAAGGTCGCTCACCGCTAGGGCCGAATTGGTCGCCGGGGGAGCGAGAACGTTGAGCCCCTCGATGATCACGATGTCGGGTGCCGTAATTTCGATGCTCTCGCCTTCCACTCGGTCATAGACGAGGTGGGAATAGACCGGCGCGTGGACGGGGGACACTCCACTTTTTAGTTGGGACACAAAACGCAGGAGCGCCCGACGGTCATAGCTCTCGGGGAACCCTTTGCGATGCAGCAGGCCCTCCCGGGTGAGCCGGGACAGTGGCTGTAAGAAACCATCGGTGGCAATCAGCGCAACGTTGGGGGTGTCGGGGTTTCGCGAGAGGAGTTCTGCGAGCACCCGGGACGTCGTCGATTTGCCTACCGCCACACTGCCGGCAACACCGATGATGAAGGGTGTGTGGGCGACGCGCTCACCCAGGAAACTGCGCGTGATCGAGTGAGTGTGGCGAGCGCCCTCAGCATAAAGAGAGATCAGTCGCGCGAGGGGTTGGTAGACGTCCAATACCTCTTTGGCATCCAGCATGTCCCCGACTGACCGGACCCGGGCAAGGTCGTCGTCGGAGAGCGGCAAGGGGGCGCTGGGTGCCAGGGCAGCCCAGGTTGCACGGTCATATTCAACAAAAGGGCTCGCGTGGTCTCGCTCGAAACTCGAAGAAGCCATAGCGACAAGGCTAGTGCGCGGAGCCCGTTGAGGCTCATCGCCTAGACTTCAGGGCATGTGTGGAATCGTCGGTTATGTGGGGCCCCGCTCCAGTATGGATGTTCTGGTTGCCGGTCTCGCACGCCTGGAATACCGCGGTTATGACTCGGCTGGAGTCGCTGTGGTCTCAGAGAACGACGGGTTGGTTTCCCACAAAAGGGCGGGCAAACTCGCGGTACTACGAGATGATGTCGACGCTCATCCGCTAGCTTCCGGAGGAACCGGAATCGCCCACACTCGTTGGGCAACGCACGGCGCCCCCACCGATGCCAACGCCCACCCCCACCTGGCTGATGGCGGCAAATTGGCGTTGATTCACAACGGCATTATCGAGAATTTTCATGAGCTTCGGGAAGAACTGATTGCTTCTGGCGAGCAGTTCCTCAGCGAAACAGATTCTGAGGTCGCAGCGATACTTCTTGCCCACGCCTTCCGGGAAACAGGAGATCTCACCACCGCAATGCAGCAGGTCGTCAAACGCCTCGAAGGCGCTTTCACCCTGTTGGTGGTTCACGCGGACAAACCCGGCGTGGTCGTGGGGGCCAGACGCAATTCCCCGCTGGTTATTGGTGTGGGAGAGGGCGAGAACTTCTTGGGCTCGGATGTGGCTGCGTTCGTCGCGTTCACCCACAAGGCGCTCGCCCTAGGCCAGGACCAGATTGTCACCCTGACCCAGAACGCCATTGATGTCATCACCTTTGAGGGTGACGAGGTGCACCCACCGGAATTCACGGTGGATTGGGATGCTTCCGCCGCCGATAAAGGTGGCTGGTCAAGCTTCATGGCCAAGGAAATCTCTGAGGAACCCGAGGCGGTGGCCAACACGATTCGTGGCCGCCTCAGCGCGGAGGGCGAGGTCGTCATCCCTGAGCTCGAGGCACTCGACGTTGATCGGATCGACCGGGTTATCTTCATTGCTTGTGGCACCGCTGCGTACGCCGCCATGTTGGGTGCCTATGCGATGGAGAAATGGTCGGGGATCCCCGTCACGGTTGAGCTCTCGCACGAATTCCGTTACCGGGAGCCGGTAGTGGGGCGCGGAACGCTGGTGGTGTCGGTGAGCCAATCGGGCGAGACGATGGACACCCTGATGGCGGTGCGGTTTGCCAATGACGCTGGCGCGCAAACGCTCGCTATCTGTAACACCCAGGGCGCCACTATTCCTCGCGAATCGACAGCCACTGTTTACACGCACGCCGGTCCTGAGGTCGCGGTGGCCTCCACGAAGGCTTTCCTCTCCCAAGCCGTCGCGGTCTATCTCTTGGGCCTTTACCTTGGGCAGCACCGTGGTGTGGTGTCAGCCGAGGTCGCCGCTTCGCTGGCCAAAGATTTGCACGCTCTGCCCGATCAGATCCAAGAGATGGTCGAAACCGGGCCACGCATCAAAGAGCTTGCCGGCTGGATGGCAGACACCCGCTCGGTCCTGTATCTCGGGCGTCACGTGGGATACCCGGTGGCTCTCGAGGGTGCGCTCAAACTCAAAGAGCTTGCCTACATTCACGCCGAAGGTTTCGCTGCCGGGGAGCTTAAGCACGGTCCTATCGCGTTGATTGAGCCGGGACAAATTGTGTTCGTGATTGTGCCAAGCCCCCGGGACCCTTCCTCACTACACAGCAAAGTGGTCTCCAATATCCAAGAGATTCGCGCAAGGGGCGCTCGCGTCATCGCGATTGCCGAGAAGGGGGACGCCGCGGTACTTCCCTACGCCGATGAGGTCATCACCATTCCCCCGGCATCGCCTTTCATGGAACCCTTGCTGGCCGTTGTTCCGCTGCACATTTTTGGCATGGAGCTCGCCGGCGCCAAAGGGCTCGACATCGACCAACCCCGAAACTTGGCCAAGTCCGTCACGGTCGAATAGTCAGACGCGTCATGGTGGTGGGGATCGGAGTCGACATCGTCGATGTGGCACGCTTCGAGCGCGCCCTCGAGAGGACGCCGCGTCTCTCCGACCGTCTTTTTGGGGAGGCATTTGACCCAGCGATGACGGGAGCCTCGCTGGCGGCTCGCTTTGCCGCAAAAGAAGCAACCCTTAAAGCGCTGGGGGGACACATCCCCGGTTTTCGCTGGACTGATATTCAGGTGGTGGGAGACAACGGCCAAACACCTCAGCTCGCCCTCACCGGTAGCACGCACTCTCGCGCTGCGGAGAAGGACATCAGCAGCCAACACGTATCGCTTTCGCACGATGGCGGGATGGCCATTGCGTTTGTCGTGATGGAGAGCTCATCATGACCGCCATGCGAGAAGCCCGTATTCGCCCCGCCGCTATCTCCCACAACGTCGAGGTTCTGCGCTCGATGGCGAAAACACCGCACATGTTGATTGTGGTGAAGGCAAACGGGTACGGACATGGCGCCGAAACGGCAGCACGGGCCGCTCTGGACGGGGGTGCGGACTGGTTAGGCACCGCAGACATCGACGAGGCTCTGGAGCTTCGCCGTGCGGGGATCACGGCCCCGATCCTGGCGTGGTTGTTTGGACCCCACGAGAACCTCCAGCCAGCGCTCGAAAACGGCGTTGATCTCGGGGTGTCGTCTCTCGACCAGCTGGAGCAGGTCGTGGCCGCACGAAGCGCCGGCGCACCTGCGCGCATCCACCTTAAGCTCGATACTGGTTTGGGCCGAAACGGGGTTGGCCCCAGAGATTGGGAGAAGTTTTTCCGTGAGATTGCGCGGGCCCAACAGGCCTCCCAGGTTTGCGTGATCGGGATGTTCACTCACCTCTCCGGAACCTCCACAGAAGCGGATGCTGTTCAAGGGGAAGTGTTTGACCAGGGTGTTGCGCTTGCGGATACTCACGGAATTACCCCAGAAATACGGCATGTCACCTCCAGCATCGGTACGAGTGATTCACCAGCGCTCGCCCATGACATGGTGCGCGTGGGAGCAGCCGCCTATGGCGTTCCCGTGACCGAGCGCTACCACGGGGTCGGATTGATTCCCGCCATGCGGGTGAGCGCCCAAGTGATTCTGACAAAGCGTGTGGACGCTGGATGGGGTGTCGGTTATGGCCACACCTACCGAACCGCAAAGGAGACCACCTTGGCGTTGGTTCCCCTCGGTTATGCCGATGGGATACCTCGCCACGGTTCCTCGGCGGGGCCCGCGGTGATCGGCGGTGAGAGGTTTCTGGTGTCTGGTCGAATCTCGATGGACCAACTCAGTATTGATGTTGGGGACGCTGCCGTTAGGGAAGGGCAGTGGGCTGTTCTCTGGGGCGACCCGGCAGAAGGTGACCCCAGCGCAAACGAATGGGCAGAAGCTAGTGGAACCATCGCGTATGAAATTGTGACGCGTTTGGGTGCGCGAGTCCCGCGCGTGATTGCTGGGTGAAACTTCATATTGCAACCTCTGAGGATATGGAGGCTTTGGGTCAACGCCTCGGCGATCTCGCCCGTGCTGGTGACATTTTTGTCCTGACGGGAGAGTTGGGGGCCGGTAAAACGACGTTCACACGAGGAGTGGGCGACGCGCTTCGCGTCGACACTCCGGTATCAAGCCCCACGTTTGTCGTCGCACGAGAGCATGCCTCCCTCGACCCAGCAAAGCCCCCGTTGGTCCACATTGACGCTTACCGGGTGGGCTCTGCGGCCGAATTTGATGAACTAGATATCGATGCCGGCCGATCGGTTGTGGTCGCCGAATGGGCGGCACCCTACGCCGACGTGTGGGGCCTGGGTTGGGTAGAGCTGGTCTTCGAGCGGCCCACCGGCGAGGGCGAGGACTTCGTCAGTGACCAACCTCGAACCGTCCGAATTGTTGGCCACGGTGATTGTGGGGATTTGATGCGCAGAATTGCCGGGCGCGAAGCGGGTGATGATGTTTCTCGCGATTGATTCTTCAGCGGGAACGCAGGTGGCGCTGGTGGACCCCGAGGGTGTCACCCGAGCCGAGGCATCGAGCAACAACCCTCGCGGGCACGCCGAGGTGGTGGGGGTCTTGCTCGAGCGGGTGTTTGCCGAGGCTGCGCTGACGCCTTCGGCGCTCACCCACGTGGTCATGGGAATTGGCCCTGGTCCTTTCACGGGACTTCGCGTGGGAATGGCGGCAGCCGCCGCGTTCGCGCAATCCCGATCGCTTCCCTTACTCCCCGTGATCTCTCATGACGCCTGCGGGTGGGGCGTGAGCGAGGACACGGTCGTTATTACCGATGCGAGACGCGGTGAGGTGGCCTATTCGGTGTACCGTGCCTCCGACTCACTCGAGCGAATAGCAGGGCCACTGTTGGCACGCCCCGAAACACTTGATGACGACCTGGGCGCGCACGCTTCTGCAACGCGAATCGTCGCTGAGGAGATCCCGGCGGCGATGCTTGCGAAGGTTGCGAGAGATTTTCTGGCCAGCGGCCGCGAGTTTCCCAAACCCGCACCTCAGTATTTGCGCTCACCGGATGTGACGATGCCGAAATGACGTACACACTCTCCTTAGCGGTCCTGGAGGATCTGCCCGACATGATCGAGAACGAAGCCACGATTTTTGGGTCTGATGCTTGGTCCCCCGAGCTCATGGTGGAAGAGGTCTCTCATCCGCTGAACTACTATCTGGTGGCGCGAGCTAACGAGGACCAGGCGTTCGCCGGGTACGCCGGCCTGCGGGCAGCCCCGCACACAGCAGACTCGGGAGACATCCAGACCATTGCTGTGGCGGAGGGCCATCGGGGTCGTGGCCTCGGGCGGACACTGTTGCGTGCTCTTCTGGATCAAGCACGGCAGCGCGGTGCGCGAGATGTCTTCCTCGAGGTTCGGGCTGACAACGAGGCAGCCATTGCTCTGTACGAATCTGAGGGTTTTGTGACCCTGGATCGCCGGGTGGGTTACTACCAACCCGATGGCGTTGACGCCCTCGTGATGAAAACCGCTCCGCGCGGAAAACCTGTGGGGAGCGACGAGTGAACGAACCGTTAGTACTGGGGATTGAAACCAGTTGCGATGAAACGGGTGTCGGGATTGTCCGTGGCGCCACACTCTTGGCTCATGCTGTGGCGTCCTCCATGGAGGAGCATGCGGTCTATGGAGGCGTCGTTCCGGAGGTGGCGGCCCGAGCTCACGTGGAGGCTCTGCCGGCAGTGATGGCGCAGGCGCTCGCGGAGGCTGGTGTTGGTTTCGGGGACCTCGATGCGATCGCGGTGACGACCGGACCGGGGCTTGCCGGCGCTCTCATGGTGGGAGTGGGGGCCGCTAAAGCCTTGGCGGTTAGCTTGGGTATCCCGCTGTATGCGCTGAACCACCTGGTCGGCCACGTCGCGGTCGAGTATCTCAATAGTGAGCGAGAGCTCACAATGCCCACCGTGGCGTTGCTGGTATCCGGGGGTCACACCTCCCTACTGTTGGTCCGGGACCTTGCCGGAGACGTGGAACTGTTGGGCGAGACCATCGACGATGCCGCGGGGGAAGCTTTTGACAAGGTGGCCCGCGTGCTCGGGCTTCCCTACCCTGGGGGCCCTCACATCGACCGGGTTGCCAGAGAGGGAAACCCTGTGGCCATAGCGTTTCCGCGGGGTCTCACTAGCCCGAAAGACCAGGAGAAACATCGCTACAACTTCTCATTTTCCGGGCTGAAGACGGCGGTGGCCCGCTATGTCGAAGCGAGAAGGGCTGCGGGAGAAGAGATTGCCACAGCAGATATCGCGGCGTCATTCCAAGAGGCAGTGGCTGATGTGTTGGTTTCGAAGGCGCTTGCCGCGTGTGAGCAGCACGGGGTGCCATCTCTTCTGCTCGGCGGCGGAGTTGCTGCAAACTCTCGGGTGCGGGGGCTTGCGGGAGAGCGGTGTGAGAAGGCAGGGGTGGAGCTTCGCGTGCCTCCGCTGGCGTTGTGCACCGACAACGGGGCAATGATCGCGGCATTGGGTTCACTCCGGATGTCCCGAGGCTATGGACCCTCGAGCACGGGAACCGGGGTGTTTTCCAGCTTGAGCCCCGCCACCATCCAGCTCATGGAGTAGGTCGGTAGGCTGAATCGATGAACCAGATTGGCCCTCTTACGCCACGGGACACCGGACCTATTACCCAGGTGTCGGTGACGGAGGTATCTGTCGAGACCACCGGTCTTATGAAAGAGGCGCCAGCTCCTGGCCAGGGCACCCGACTATCAAAAATTGCGCTGGGTTCCGCCGTCGGCGCTCTTGTTCTCGCCCCGGTTTTCGGGCTTGGGGTTATCCCGGGAATTCTGGGGATGATTCTTGGGCAAATTGGGCGTCGCTCAGCGCCCTCAGGTCGAGTCCGCTCCACCGTGGCGGTCGCCATTAGTGCAGTGGGGCTGGTAATTTCCACCGCAGTGTTGGTGTTCCTGACGCTTCCGCTGTCGCTCGCCTTCTTGGTGAGCGCTGGCTACATTCTCGACAACTAGGCCATCCGGCTAGCAAGTATCGCGACACGGTCCCCGCGATGGCGGGTAAGGATGAGGGTTTTTTCTCCGGAACCCTGCAGAGGTAGCCCTTTTCGGAGCTCGGCTGGGTCCACATCGATGCCGCGCTTCTTAATTTCGAGCGATCCCACTTCGGCGCTCGCCACCAGGTCCTTCACGCGCTTGAGGTTGTAGGGGACAACCGCTTCGATAGCAAAGCACTGCGCGAGCGGAGAGATCACGGGCTGGTGGGTACTGAAATAGGCAATCGAATCATCCAGCATCGCGCCATCATGCTGCCTCGCTAGATCGCCGATCAACCTGGCGCGAATCACGGCCCCGTCGGGTTCAACGAGGTAGGGACCAAGCTCACCGACCGGCGCATCCGCCGCATCAGCAGCACCGGTTAGTTCCGCCGCGCCCCGGGGGGAAAGCACGAGGGCGCTTCGAGTGATTTCTGGTCGCGCAAGCTCACGCGACCACAGCACCATTTCTGCCACCGAACCGTGGTGGGAAATCCATTGGGCTTCCATGCCCGGGGGGATTAGGCCTCGGTCCATTCCCGGAGCAAGTTTGATGCCTGCGGGGTAGTTCTGTGCCTGTTCGATTACCCACTCAAGGTGGGGGGACCAGTCCTCGGGGTTACTGAGCCGCTGAGAGCCACGACGTCGCGCGGGGTCTAGCCAGAGTGCATCGACCGAATCGAGTGATGTTTCCTCCGCACGCCCGGGGGACACCGTGACGGTCTCGAAGGGCTGCAGGTTGTAGCCGGCAATCGCGACGGTCACCGGGTCTGCGTCGACTGCTGTGACGGTCATCGATAAGCCCGCGAAAGCGAGGGAGTCGCCGCCGATTCCACACCCCAGGTCCGCGATGTGGTGGAGGTTGGCCTGGTCAAACCGGGTGGCGTGGTGGCTGGCGATAGCCAGCCTGGTGGCCTGTTCGAGACCCGGTTTGGTGAACAGCATCCGGTCCGCAAAGGCACCAAACTTCTCGATTGCTTTAGGGCGCAAGGCCCACTGGTCCAACACAGCGGCAACGCGCTCGGCGCTGTGCCCTGCTTTACGTAACTGTGGCACGAGTTGTGCGGGATCTCGGGGAGAATCCTCCTCCCGGAGGCGTGCGAGCAACCTCAGGGACTCAGGGTGCAGGAGTGCTTCGAGTTCGCTGCGCTCCATGCGCCTAGTCTGCCAGCTGAGAGAATTCTGGCACTCGTATTGCGTGAGTGCTAATGGTTTCGATACAGTTGGGTTAGCACTCGAGAAGTGAGTGTGCTAACCCAAGTCTCAGAAAGAGGTCAACCGTGTCGGTCTCCATTAAACCGCTCGAAGATCGCATCGTGATCAAGCAGGTCGAAGCAGAGCAGACCACTGCTTCCGGCCTTGTCATTCCTGATACCGCTAAAGAAAAGCCTCAGGAAGGCGAAGTTGTTGCTGTTGGACCGGGTCGTTTCGACGACAACGGCAACCGCGTTCCCATGGATGTTGCCGTGGGCAATGTGGTGTTGTACTCCAAGTACGGCGGAACCGAAGTGAAGTTTGGGGCAGACGAGTACCTCGTTCTCTCTGCTCGCGACGTTCTCGCCATCGTGGAGCGCTAACAGCGCACATCACTTACGCAGAAGGCCCGCACTCGTGCGGGCCTTCTCGTGGTTAACGGCGCCCGTGCGGGTATAGCCTTGCCCGGTGGATGACTCGAAAACCCTGAGAGAAGGGTTCCTCGCAGCTGCTGCTGCCTATGGTTTGTGGGGCCTTTTGCCCGCGTTCTTCGTGGCGTTGGATCCCAGCGGTCCGGTGGAAATCTTGGGCTGGCGTATTGCGCTCTCTCTCGTTTTTTGCCTCGGTATTCTTTTTTTCCTCAAACGCGTGAAGCTGACTCTGGGTTTGATGAAGAACCGGATGATTCGGGGGTTATCTGCGCTGGCTGCCCTGTTAATCTTTGTGAACTGGGGGGTGTACGTCTTCGCCTCTCTGAATGAATTCATCGTGGAAGCGGCGCTGGGGTACTTCATTAACCCGCTGGTCACCGTCGCGCTAGGGGTTGTCGTTCTTCGGGAGAAGCTTCGCCCACTCCAGTGGGCGTCCCTGTCGCTAGCGGTGGTTGCTGTCGTTGTGCTCGCGGTCGGCTACGGATCCGTGCCCATTATTTCGCTGACACTGGCGCTGTCTTTTGGTTTCTACGGATTTGTCAAAAATCGCATGGGTCCCCGGATTAAAGCTGTCGACAGTTTGACACTCGAGACTCTATGGCTAAGCCCTGTTGCTGCGGGACTACTGGTGTGGGTGGCCGTGACCGGGGGCCTAAGCCTGGGGACGCTCGGCGCAGGCCACACACTCCTGCTGTTGTCGGCCGGAGCCGTGACGAGTGTCCCGCTTCTGTTCTTCGGCGCTGCCGCCAGGCGACTTCCGCTGTCGATTATGGGCCTGATGCAATACATCGCACCGATCATGCAATTTGCCTTTGGGGTCTTCATCATGGGCGAACCGATGCCTCTGGAGCGGTGGATTGGGTTCGCTCTTGTGTGGGTTGCGTTGGTCCTTTTGAGCGCTGATGCGCTCACCTCACGCCGCAACCGATTGCTCCGACCGACCCAAACTCCGTAGTCCGCCCTCGTTGAGCGGGAACCCTGGCCTGCGTCCGTTACCGGGATGTGATGAAACTGGCTTGTAACCGGAACATTTTGCGCTTAAGTTAGAGAGGTTGGGCACGCGTTGGCGTGTCCGCTTTTCCCAATGTAAACAAATAAGGAGCATCATGAGCGTACTTTCGAAGGCAGGGAGTGGTTTTGCCATTCTTGCTGCTTCAGCGCTAGTGCTCAGCGGCTGTGCAGCCGCTGACGATGAGGCCGCAACCACGACAGAAGACGACACTACGTCGGCAGCTGTTGAGTCGTTGGCTCTCAAGATCGGTACGGCTCTGCCCGTCACCGGTAACCTCGCATTCCTCGGACCCCCCGAAGAAGCTGGTGTGCTTTTGGCACAGGCAGACGTTAACGCTGCTGACGCTGGAATCGACCTGGAAGTTGTCCTCGGAGACTCCGGTGACACCGACAACAAGGCCTACGAGACTGAAATTCCTCGTCTGCTGAACGAAGACGTCTCTGCCATTGTTGGTGCAGCTTCTTCTGGTGTGTCGTTCCAGTTCATCGACCAGGTGACCAAGGAAGCAGGCGTGATCCAGATTTCGCCCGCCAACACCTCGCCTAACTTCACTGACTACGACGACGATGGACTGTACTTCCGTACCGCTCCTTCGGACGTTCTGCAGGGTGAAGTTCTCGGTAACCTGCTCGCTGCTGATGGTCACGAGACTGTCGCCATGATCGTCATCAACGACGCTTACGGCACCGGTCTGCGCGACAACGCCACCTTGGCGTTCGAAGCAGCAGGTGGATCTGTTGTTGCTACCCCGTCTTACAACGTGGGTGACACCAACTTCACCTCGCAGATCAACGAGATGCTCGCAGAAGACCCTGACGCCATTGTCGTCCTGGCCTTCGACGAGACCAAGACCATCGTTCCCGCGCTGATTGACGCAGGCTTCAGCAACTCTGGCCTGTACTTCACCGACGGTAACCTCGCTGACTACTCGGCTGACTTTGAAGCCGGTCTCATCGAAGGTTCCAAGGGAACTCTCCCCGGTCCCCCCGCCGACACCATCTCGGATGACTACAAGGAGCGCGCACAGGCCTTGTGGACCGAGAACGGTGGAGACGAGCTGACCTCATGGGCATACAGCACCGAGTCGTATGACGCGGTCGTCCTCCTCGCACTGGCCGCACTGGCATCGGGTTCAACTGAGCCTGCTGACATGGCTGCCAAGATGTCTGAGGTTTCTGGCTTCTCCGGCGGTGGCACCAAGTGTGGCACCTTCGCTGAGTGTGCAGAAATCATCAACGGCGGCGGAGTTGCTGACTATGACGGTCTGTCCGGTGGTATCGCCCTCAACGAGGCCGGTGACCCCACGGAGACCGCTATCGGTATCTACGAGTTCGACGCTGACAACCGTCCTCAGACCTACAAGGGCTAAGAACGATCAGCATGTAACTCTTGTTACAGCACTGTGGGGCTCGAGCATTAGCTCGGGCCCCACAGTCGTTTAACGCAGCATTCTCATGCAAGGTGGCGAAGGTGCGCTGAGACCCCGGTGGGCCGCTCTCTGTCGCAGGGCGGCCGAGCCACGGTACTGGCTCCCCCTCCGGCGGCACCGGCCCAGGGCCTCGCAAAACTAACGCCCCCAGCAGGCGCTGAGGGCGTTAGGACGTGTTGTGGTGTTTAGTCGGCGCCTAAGTTGCCCAAGTAGAGGCTGATGACCTTCTCGTCATTCAACAGTTCGCGACCCGAGCCTGTGTAGGCATCGGTTCCCTGGTCAAGAACGTATCCTCGGTCACAGATCTGAAGGCAACGACGGGCGTTTTGTTCCACCATGATCGTGGTCACACCCGCTTGGTTGATTTCTGACACTCGGATGAACGCCTCGTCCTGCCGCACGGGGGAGAGACCAGCGGAGGGCTCGTCCAGCAGAAGAACAGAGGGGTTCATCATGAGGGCGCGACCCATAGCAACCATCTGGCGTTCTCCACCGGAGAGAGAGCCTGCACGCTGCTTCAAACGTTTCCCTAGCTCCGCAAACAAGCCGGTCACGAGCTCCAGGCCTTCTTCAAACATCTCGGGCTTCTGGAAGACACCCATTTGGAGGTTTTCTTCAATGGTGAGGCTTGGGAACACGTTGTTGTTCTGGGGGACAAACCCCACCCCTTTAGCAACAAGCTTGTTGGCCTTGAGACCGGTGATTTCATCACCCTTAAGGAAAATGCCGCCCTCGCGCACGTTGACCTGTCCGAAGATGGCCTTGAGCAGAGTCGATTTACCGGCACCGTTGGGGCCGATGATGCCGATCAGTTCGCCTTCGTTGGCAACTAGGTTGCAGCCATTGAGAATGTTCACCCCGGGCAAATAACCGGCGTGAACGTCTTTGACCTCGACGACGGGGGTGTTATCGGCCATTACTTGCCGCCCTTTCCAGATTCATCACCGTGCAACTCCTCGAATAGTGCCGCAGCGGCCGCCGCACTGTCGCCTTCGATCCGCCCGGTGACGACACCGAGGTCGACCTCCTGGTGGCTGCCGAGATAGGCATCAACCACCGCGGGGTTCTTCATAACCTCGTCCGGCGGTCCCTCGGCAATCACGGCACCTTCTGCCATGACCACTACCCAGTCGGCGATGTGACGAACCATGTGCATGTCATGCTCGACGAACAAGACAGTCATTCCCTGCTTCTTCAAGTCGAGAATGTGGCCCAAGAGGGATTCGGTCAATGCCGGGTTCACTCCGGCCATGGGCTCATCAAGCATCACTAGGGTGGGAACAGACATTAGGGCCCGCGCCATTTCCAGCAGCTTTCGCTGGCCACCGGACAGGCTGGCAGCGAACTCATCCTTCAACTTGGCAAGTTTGAAGCGCTCAAGGAGCTCGAGGGCACGAGCTTCAATCTCGGCATCCTGCTTTTTCCAAATGAACGGGAACAGCGAGCGGAAGATGCCTTCACCCTTCTGGTCTTTGGCCCCGAGCTTCATGTTCTCCATCACCGTCAACAGCCCAAGAGCTTTGGTGAGCTGGAAGGTGCGCACCTGGCCCCGCTGCGCCACTTTGAACGCGGGCACCCCGGCGAGGCTGGAACCGTCAAATGACCAGGTTCC
The DNA here is from genome assembly GCA_028096805.1 of Pontimonas sp. GTDB lineage: Bacteria > Actinomycetota > Actinomycetes > Actinomycetales > Microbacteriaceae > Pontimonas. Next base: position 8,002 of record JAOHDU010000009.1, on the reverse strand, counting down.
GGTGTCGGGGGTATCAAACCCGGTCATCAGGTTGAACAGGGTGGTCTTCCCGGCACCGTTGGGTCCAATGAGTGCTGTGATAGCTCCTCGGGGGACTTCGAGGTGCTCAACATTGACGGCGGTAAGGCCACCAAAAGTGCGCGAGACGTTGTCCACCACCATGATGGGGTCAACTTTGGCGACACCGGGAGCCGGCTCGCCCACGTGAAGCCCCGTAGTTTTCTCGGGCGTGGGCAGTGATGAGGGGTTACTTGACAAAGGTCAGCTCCTTCTTGTCGCCGAGGATTCCCTGCGGGCGGAAGATCACAATCAGCATCAAGCCCACTCCCACGAGAACAAAGCGCAGAGCGCCTGCCTGCGCAGAGGTGAAGTCACCCAGGGCACCGACAGAAACCAGGGCGGGCAGGAACGATCCGAGGAACGCCTGCAGCACCCAGAAGATCAACGCGCCCAGGAGCGGGCCGAAGACGGTAGCGGCACCACCGAGAAGCAAAGCGGTCCAGACGAAGAATGTCAGCGACGTGATGAAGACACCCGGGTTAGTCGAGGAGGGCAATACGTAGATGATTCCGGCGAGACCACCGAAGACACCGCCCACGATGAGTGCCTGCATTTTGTAGGCGAAGACGTTCTTGCCCAGAGCGCGAACCGCATCCTCGTCTTCACGAATTCCTTTGATGACGCGACCCCAAGGGCTATTGATAAGCCTCCACAAAAGCCATGCGCACAGGGCAAGGATGATGGCCCCGAAGACCAGGACCCACAGTTGGTTTTCGGTGTACTGCCAAGGGCCAAACCCATAGTCACCCTCAGGGAACGGGTTAACGGAGCGGAAGCTGTCTTGGAAGCCCGAGAGGCCGTCAGCTGAACCGGTCACGGGCTGCCACGCCTGCGAGGTGAAAAGCAGGCGAACAATTTCTGCCGCCCCAATCGTGACAATGGCGAGGTAGTCACCGCGAAGACGCAGGGTTGGAATACCCAACAGGATGGCGAAAATGATGGACGCAACAATGCCCACGATCATCGCGGCCCACCAGGGGAAGCCGAAGGTCAGGGTGGAAATCGCGAACCCGTAGGCACCGACGGCCATGAAGCCCGCGATACCGAAGTTCAGCAGTCCGACGAAGCCAAAGTGCATGGCAAGCCCGAGGGCAGCCAGCGCGAAAGCCATCGTTGCGGGGCTCAGCATTGAAGCCGCCGTGTTGGTGAAGATTGATCCCCAGTCCATGGTTGTAGCCCCTTAACCTATTCGCTCTTTCCGGCCCAAGATTCCTTGGGGACGGAACATCAGAATGACAATCATGACGACGAGCGCGCCAACGTATTTCAAGTCGGAGGGAATAAAGAGCGCTGATGTTTCGATCAACACACCCACGATGATGGCTCCGACCAGGGCGCCGAAGGCGGTACCCAAACCACCGAGCACACCGGCGGCAAAGATGAAGAGCAAGATCTGGGTTCCCATATCCCATCGGATGCCGGGGCGGAAGTAGGCCCACATCACACCGGCGAGAGCGGCGAGTGCGGCAGCGGCAATCCACACCACCCGGATCACCCGATCGACGTCGATACCGGAAGCTGAAGCGAGGGCCGCGTTATCGGAGACCGCCCGCGTTGCCTTTCCAATCTTGGTGTTCGTCAACCACCAGGCGAAAATAATGATCACCACGAGGCTGATGCCCATGCTGATCAAATCGACCACGCCCAGTGAGACGGTGCGGAAAAGATTAATTTCGCCGGTTCCGCTGGAATAGGGCAGCTGCGCGGTGTCACCACCAATGAAGAACTGGAACAGATAGCGCACGCTCAGTGAAAGACCAATGCTCACGATCATCAGCTGGACGATGCCCATGCGTCGATCGCGCAGCGGCTTCCATAGCCCTGAGTCCATCGCCCAACCGGACACCCCACCCAGCAACACCGCGCCGGGAATAGCAATCCAGAAAGGCAGGCCGAAACTCACCAACATGAGCGCCATAACCGCGCCGAAGGTCACCATCTCACCGTGGGCAAAGTTGGGCAGCGCCGTCGTTCCAAACACCAGGGAGAGTCCGATCGAAGCGAGCCCCAACAGCAGCCCGAAGTTCAAACCGTCGAACAGACGCATCATGAACTGGTCAAAGACACTGATGGGGGTGCGCTGCCCCTCACCGATGAAGAAGTTCTGCACGACGGTGCCGGTGAGACCAAAGGTCACTTCCTGCTGTGCGCCACCTTCTAGCACGGCAATGCCGTCAGGGAGCGTGTCTTCGACGAGGGTGACCGCGTAGGTTCCCTTTGACGGGACGCCGACCGCCCACTTACCTTCGGCATCGGTCACGACTTCGGCGCTATAGCCGTTGCCCTCCACGAGGATCTGAACGCCCTGAAGCGCGATGCCGTCGTTCTTGATGTTCCCGACGATCGTGTCGGAGTATTCCTCGCCGACAGAGTCAGCGAGAGCGGGTTGCGCAGCAAACACGCTGAAGAAAGCCAACAGCATGGTGACCAGCACCATGAGAGTCTGCTTTCCGACGCGAGCACGCGATCGGGTCTGAGTGTTCACACGGCCTCCGGGGATTCGGAACATAATGGCGTCATTTATTGCCCTTGCATCATCGTTGACGCTGGTTGAGGTCATCGTATTCACTTCGCAGGGGGACAAAAAGTAGCAGTGCCCCATTATGCCCAGGTATAGGGCGCAGGTCGAACCGGTTACGATGGATTGCAACCAAAATGTGAGCTAAGCAAGCGCCACAGCGCTGACAACGTGGGGAAAACCATGGCAGAAGACAACCCGTTCGGGTTCATCGGATTGACCTACGACGACGTAATGTTGCTTCCCGCCCATACGGATGTCATCCCCAGTGCCGCAAATACGGCCTCCCAGCTGACCAAGCGGATCGCCGTGGCGTCACCGCTCGTGTCTTCCGCGATGGACACGGTGACGGAGGAACGCATGGCTATCGCCATGGCGCGCCAGGGAGGTTTGGGAATCCTTCACCGAAATCTTTCCATAGAGGATCAGGCCACTGCCGTCGACAAAGTCAAACGCAGCGAATCCGGAATGATCACGAACCCCGTGACCATTACCCCGGAAGAATCCGTCGCCGATGTCGATGAGTTGTGCGCAACATTCCGGGTTTCTGGTGTCCCGGTGGTGACCGGTGACGGTTTGCTTGTGGGCATCATCACTAATCGCGATATGCGTTTTGTCGCGAAGGAAGACGCCCGAACCACCCTGGTCAAAGACGTGATGACCCGCGACGGGCTCATCACTGGTTATGAGGGAATGCCGGCCGAAGAGGCGCTGGCGATTTTTGCCCAGCACAAAATCGAAAAACTGCCCCTGGTCGACAAACAGGGACGCCTGACCGGGCTGATTACGGTCAAAGACTTTGACAAGAGCGAGAAGTATCCCTTTGCTACGAAAGACGCTGAGGGGCGGTTGCGCGTCGGAGCCGCCATGGGTTTCTTTGGTGACGCTCTCGAGCGGGCTGGTGCTCTGCGCGATGCAGGAGTCGACGTTCTTGTTGTGGACACGGCGAACGGTGACTCGCAGGGCGTCCTCGATGTGATTGCTGCCCTCAAGAAGGACAAAGCTTTTGCTGACATTGATGTCATCGGTGGCAACATTGCGACCCGGTCGGGTGCGCAGGCGATTATTGACGCCGGTGCCGATGCCATCAAGGTCGGCGTGGGGCCCGGCTCAATTTGTACGACACGGGTGGTAGCCGGTGTCGGAGTGCCGCAGATCACGGCTGTCTATGAGGCATCCCTTGCAGCGAAGAAGGCTGGGGTTCCACTGATTGCTGATGGTGGGTTGCAGTACTCCAGAGATATTGCCAAAGCGCTAGTGGCCGGTGCTGACACCGTGATGCTTGGTTCCTTGTTAGCCGGAACGGACGAAAGCCCGGGAGACCTGATCTTTGTCAACGGGAAACAGTTCAAGAGCTACCGGGGAATGGGGTCACTGGGCGCCCTGCAAACGCGCGGAAAGAAGACGTCGTACTCCAGGGATCGCTACTTCCAGGCTGACGTCCCGAGCGATGAACAACTCATCGCCGAAGGCATCGAAGGACAGGTGCCCTACCGCGGACCAGTGGCTTCGGTCGTGTACCAGTTGATGGGTGGACTGCGTCAGTCGATGTTCTACACCGGCGCTGCCACTATCGGTGAGCTTAAGAAGCGCGGTTCGTTCGTGCGTATTACTCCCGCTGGTTTGAAAGAGTCACACCCGCACGACATCCAAATGGTTGTCGAAGCCCCCAACTATCGGCGCTAACGGCCAGAGAGGCTTTCGCTGTGAATGAAGTAGAAATTGGTCTGACCAAGCGCGCCACGAGGGGGTATTCCCTGGATGATGTTGCGGTTATCCCTTCCCGGCGAACCCGTGACCCCGAGGACGTCAGCCTGGCCTGGACCATCGATGCTTTCACCTTCGACACCCCCGTGATTGCCGCCCCCATGGACTCTGTGATGTCTCCGGCAACCGCCATTGCGCTGGGCAAGCAGGGCGGCTTAGGCGTGCTGAACCTCGAAGGGTTGTGGACGCGGTACGAAGACCCGTCTGCCGTCTACCAAGAAATCGCAGGATTCACGGAGACCGAAGTCACGCGTGGCTTGCAGAGGATCTATGCAGAGCCGATCAAGGCGGAACTCATCGCCCAGCGTCTTCAGGAGATTCGCGAGAGCGGCGTGCCGGTGGCGGGCTCGTTGAGTCCTCAGCGCACGAAAGAGTTTCACGAAACAGTGGTGAAAGCCGGCGTCGATCTTTTTGTCATCCGTGGCACGACGGTGAGCGCGGAGCACGTTAGCCAAAACCGTGAGCCCTTAAACCTCAAAGAATTTATCTACGAGCTCGATGTTCCCGTTATTGTCGGCGGCGCTGCAACGCACACTGCGGCCCTCCACCTGATGCGCACCGGTGCGGCCGGAGTTCTCGTCGGCTTCGGCGGGGGAGCAGCTTCCAGCACCCGCGCGTCGCTGGGCATTCACGCCCCCATGGCGAGCGCAATTTCCGATGTTGCCAGTGCTCGCAGGGAATACCTGGACGAGTCCGGCGGTCGATATGTTCACGTGATCGCCGATGGCGGTCTGGGTCGCAGCGGCGACATTGTTGCTGCAATCGCCACCGGAGCGGATGCTGTTATGGTCGGCTCCCTCCTTGCTCGTGCTTCGGAAGCCCCGGGGCTTGGATGGCACTGGGGCCAAGAAGCTCACCACGCCACGATGCCGCGCGGGTATCGCGCGTTTGTCGGCGAAGGCGGAAGCCTGGAAGAGGTGTTGCATGGTCCCGCGCATTCGGCAGATGGTCGAACCAACCTGATGGGCGCGCTGCGTCACTCGATGGCTACCTGCGGATACTCCGAGCTCAAGGAGTTCCAGCGGGTCGACGTGGTCATCCCGTCCTAGACCTTCATCGATCGCACAGCCCCGCGTTCTATTCTGAGGTCACGATGACCAAGCCCCTCTCGTTCTGGACTGTGGCTTTCCGGCCACGGTGGCTTGCCGCTCTGGCCCTGGCCTTGGTCGTGGCCGGTGTTTTCGCTTTCTTGGGGCAGTGGCAACTCGAGCGCAGTATTGCCTCGGCCACCATCATTGAGCGCGACACCGAAACCGTGGTTGCCCTGAGCAGTCTGGAGACTCCTCAGTCCACTATCACCACCGAGGGCAGTGGTCGCATGGTGAGTATCACGTGCCGGTTTGACCAACGGGATGATCTGGTTGTTACCAACCGGCAGGCTGATGATCGCTCCGGCGCATGGTTGGTTCGCCACTGCGCAAGCTCCGAGGGGACATCCCTGGCCGTTGTCGCCGGCTGGGCGCCAGAGAGCGGTTCACTGCCCTCCACAACGACCGAGGTAGTCGGGCGTTACGTTCCCACACAGTCCCCGCAACAAACAGATCTTCGTGGCGGACAACGTGAAGCTGTTGCGGTAGCGGAGCTGGTGAATCTGTGGCAGGACCCGGGACCCGTGTATGGCGGCTACCTGGTGATGGCGCAGGCTCCGGCAGGGCTGGAGACCGTGGTGACCGTGGTGCCGGAGGTGGAGAGCAAACTCAACCTGCTCAATCTGTTCTATGCCCTGGAGTGGGCTATTTTTGGCCTGTTCGCGCTGTACCTGTGGTACCGCTTGGTCCGCGATGCTTGGGAAGGAGAGCTCGAAGAGCTCTCATCCCTTGCCCCTAAACTTGAGGCATGACCTCCCCGGTGTCCTCGCGACCGATTGGCCCTGACCGCCTCGAGAGTGCCCTGTCCTGGTACCGGATTGCCGCTTACATCACCGGCATCTTGCTCATTCTGCTGACCGTAGAAATCATTGCCAAATACGGTTATGGCGCCGAGCTGGAAATGAATGGACCCGAAGGGTTCCTTGCCTTTGTTCCGGATGGAACAACCCAAGCTCTCAACCTGTCCTCGCTCATCTTGATTGTGCACGGTTGGTTCTATGTCGTGTATCTCTTTACGTGCTTCCGCGTCTGGTCAATTCTGCGGTGGCCGTTCTGGAGATTCCTCTGGCTCGCCTCGGGCGGTTTGATTCCTTTCCTTTCTTTCCCCATCGAGCAGCGCGCCACCAAGGTGGTTCGTGGGGTCCTGCAAGAAATTCGGGGCGGCAATGAGTGAATCGACCACCACGCCTCGCCCTGTGGTGGTGATTGACTTCGGCGCGCAATACGCGCAGCTGATTGCGCGCCGGGTGAGAGAAGCTGGCGTGTATTCCGAGATCATGCCCCACACGGCTTCTGCCCCGGAGATTGCCGCAAAGAACCCGTTGGCGCTGGTGTTGAGCGGCGGCCCCTCCAGCGTCTATGAAGAAGGCTCGCCCGCGCTTCAACCAGGAATCCTCGAGATGGGGTTACCGGTACTAGGAATTTGTTACGGCTTCCAGGTAATGGCGAGAGAGCTGGGCGGTGTGGTCGGCAACACCGGTCTGCGCGAGTACGGGGCGACGATGGCCGAGGTCAACCCTGAGCTCACCCCTCTCTTTGCGGGACAGCCGGCCCAACAAACGACGTGGATGTCACACGGTGATCAAGTTCAAGAAGCCCCTCCGGGCTTTGAGGTGTTGGCCACCACCGAAGCCACAGCAGTCGCCGCTTTTGGTTCGATGGAACGTTCCCTCTTCGGGGTGCAGTGGCACCCCGAGGTGAAACACTCACCGCATGGGCAAGAGGTCCTCGATAACTTTTTGCACAGTATCGCGGGGCTAGATCGCTCCTGGAATAGCGATCATGTGATTGCGGGCCAGATTGAGGCCATTCGCGAGCAGGTGGGCGATGACCTGGTGATCTGCGGCCTCTCCGGCGGCGTTGATTCCGCTGTGGCGGCGGCTTTGGTTCACCAAGCCATCGGTGACCAGCTCACCTGTGTGTTTGTCGACCACGGGTTGCTCCGCGAGGGCGAGCGCCGCCAGGTCGAGGAAGACTTTGTGGCAGCGACCGGTGTGCGGTTGGTCACGCTCGATGTCGCCGATCAGTTTGTGGCCGCACTCGCGGGCGTGAACGACCCGGAAGAGAAACGCAAAATCATTGGCCGGGAATTCATCCGAAGCTTTGAGCAAGCCTCCACGGAGGTGGTGGAGCAAGCCCATGTCGCAGGTGGCGAGGTGAAGTTCTTGGTGCAGGGAACCCTCTACCCCGATGTTGTTGAAAGCGGCGGCGGCTCGGGGACGGCTGTGATCAAGAGCCACCACAACGTGGGTGGGCTTCCCGAAGACATGGAGTTTTCGCTTGTCGAGCCCCTTCGCACACTGTTCAAGGACGAGGTTCGCGCGATCGGGCGTCAGCTGGGCCTTCCTGAAGAAATTGTCGGTAGGCATCCTTTCCCCGGGCCGGGGCTTGGTATCCGCATTGTTGGCGAGGTGACCACGGACCGCCTCAACACTCTCCGTGCGGCTGATGCCATCGTTCGCGAAGAAATGACCAAAGCAGGATTGGACGAGGAAATCTGGCAGTGCCCCGTGGTGTTGTTGGCGGATGTCCGATCAGTAGGGGTCCAAGGTGATGGCAGGACTTACGG
>JAOHDU010000008.1 GCA_028096805.1 Pontimonas sp. | reverse complement strand
CTGTGAGAATTTCCGGCGCGTTGCCCACAGAGTTATCCACAGCCTGGATTGCCAACCGTCAGGGTGAAACATAGCCTGGAGAAGTTCGTTGCTAGGAGGCAAAACCAGGCCTCCAGAGTGCCCTCCCCGCCGTGTCAGTCGGTGCTGATAGACCTGTGGGTGGAGGGTGAGTTCGCCCTGGTCGTGGAGCAAATCGAGGAGTTCATTAGTGTCTATCGCGCAGCTTGGTCTCGTCCCTGACTCCCCCGGCGAACGCAGTTACGGTGGCGAGCGGACGCCCCCTCACGACACACTGGCCGAGCAGGGCACCCTCGGGGGCATGCTCCTCAGCAAGGACGCCGTTGCGGATGTTATTGAAGTAATCAAGGGCCGCGATTTTTACTTGCCCAAGCACGAAATTATTTTCGATGCGCTGCTCAACCTGTACTCTCACGGCGAGCCGACCGACGTGATTTCGGTGACGGACGAACTCACGAAGACCGGAATGCTCTCGCGAGCTGGCGGCGTCGATTACCTTCACACCATGGTGGGCCTCGTTCCTACCGCTGCGAGTGCTGGCCATTACGCCACCATCGTCGCCGACAAGGCGGTCCTGCGGCGTCTCGTGGACGCGGGTACGCGGATCGCCAACCTCGGCTACGCGAGCGAAGGAGAGGTTTCGGAGCTTGTCAACGACGCTCAAACGGAGATTTACCAGGTTGCGGGAGGCGTCGAATCGGAAGACTACGTCCCTCTGACCGATGCCGTCACGTCGGCGGTTGATGAGATTGAGGCCGCGCGAGGCCGCGATGGACAAATGGTGGGGGTTGCCACGGGCTTCGCCGAGTTGGATGCGCTCACCAATGGCCTACACCCTGGACAGTTGATCCTTATCGCCGCTCGCCCAGCGTTGGGTAAGTCAACTCTGGCCCTCGACCTTGCAAGGGCAGCGTCCATTAAGCACAAAGAGCCCACCATTCTCTTTTCGCTGGAAATGGGTAAGTCAGAGATTGCCATGCGGCTGCTTTCTGCGGAGACATCAATTCCGCTTCAAAAAATGCGCAAGGGCCAGATCGAAGCCAATGATTGGAAAACCATTGCCTCAACCCGCGGACGCATTGAGGCGGCGCCGCTTTACATTGACGACAGCCCGAACATGACCTTGGTGGAAATTCGGGCTAAAGCTCGTCGGCTCAAGCAGCGGGTGGGCCTCAAGATGATCGTGATCGATTATTTGCAGCTCATGTCCTCGGGTAAGCGAGTGGAGTCTCGCCAACAGGAAGTGAGTGAGTTTTCCCGGGCTCTGAAGCTTCTGGCAAAAGAACTCCAAGTGCCCGTCATCGCCCTTTCGCAGCTGAACCGTGGCCCCGAGCAGCGCTCTGACAAAAAGCCGCAGCTGAGCGATCTCCGTGAGTCTGGATCGCTGGAGCAGGACGCGGATATGGTGATCCTTCTTCACCGCGAAAGTGCCTACGAGAAAGAAAACCCCCGAGCGGGCGAAGCTGATCTCATTGTGGCCAAGCATCGCAATGGACCCACGGACACCATCGTGGTGGGCTTTCAAGGCCACTATTCGCGATTCGCGGATATGCCTCGGGTCTAGCCCCGATCACCCAGGTGTCTGCTCCTACACTGTGGGGGTAATGGAAGCTCACATCCAGACCTCGAATTCTTACGGGGCAGCCGCCCTGTCCCGAGCCATTGTTCTCATTGTCCCGGGGCTTTTCATCACGTTCACACCCGGGCACACCGGCCAGTTTGGACTCGTGGCGCTGGGGATAACGGGGCTGGTGCTTGCGGTGGTTCAGGGGGGTCTCGCCTGGCGTGTCCTCGGAAACCACCCTGCTCGAGGCATTTATGGTTTCCAAGCTGCGGTCTCGCTCGTCATTGGTGCGCTCGCACTGGGTTTGAATTCCTATGGAATAGGCCTGCTCTTATGGGCCGTCGTGGTTTGGGCCCTGTTAATGGGTGCCTCGGAGATCCTGGCTGGCCTTCGTCTGCCGAAACGAGATGTTCTGCGCAGAGACTGGGTGACCCAAGGCACGCTGACCGTTTTGTTTGCTCTGGTCGTTTTGACCCAGAGTGCCGACAGTGTGGCCGTTGTTGGATTCTTTGGCGCCTGGGCTATCGTCATGGGTGTCTACCTGGTCATTGCTGCCATTACCCACCACAGCATGAACAAAGCTATGAACGAGAAGGTTTCATCATGACGAAGTCACGCGAATTCAACGCTCTGCGGCCTATCGAGTACGTCGGTTTGGCTGGTGTTGTGGCTCTTTTCGCCGGCGCAATTTTCTTGATGGTCACCCGCGACGTCCTGATGGCGACCGTCGTGGTCGGAGGGGCTTTTGTCATCGTGGTGATTGGGCTTGCCATGATGGTTCTGGCTATGACCCCCAACAAGCAGCCGGAAGGCGAGTGGGAAAAACCGGAAACGGGGAACGACTAAGCGCTAGCGCAGGTGGTCCACCAGTGCAGCCGCTACCCCGACGTATCCCTGCGGGGTGAGTTCGCTCAGAGACTTCTTTGCCTCAGGCGAGATGTCGAGGCCAGCAATGAATTCCTGTAGCGCTAGCTGGTCGAGTTTGTTACCCCGGGTGAGCTCCTTCACCACCGCGTAGGGGTCCTCGATGCTCGAGCGGCCTTGGACGATCTCTGACCGGATGACGGTCTGAATAGCCTCCGCAAGGACCTCCTGGTTTGCCTCGAGGTCGGCTGCTAAGAGTTCGCGGTTGAGGGCTATTTCTGTCAAACCCTTCGCAACGTTCGAGAGTGCAAGCAGGGAGTGTCCCAGCGCAACACCGATATTTCGCTGGGTGGTGGAGTCGGTGAGGTCGCGCTGTAAGCGGGAGGTGACCAACGTGCTGGCGAGAGAGTCCAACAGGGCACAAGAAAGTTCGAAATTGGCTTCCGCGTTCTCAAAGCGAATCGGGTTGATCTTGTGAGGCATTGTGGAGGAGCCCGTGGCGCCGGGTTCGGGAATCTGCGTGAGGTAGCCGAGCGAAATATAGGTCCAGACGTCGGTGCAGAGATTATGAAGAATCCGATTCACGTGCGACACGGCACTCAACACATGCGCGACGCCGTCATGAGACTCGATCTGTGTGGTGAGCGGGTTCCATTCCAAACCAAGGCCCTCGATGAAGGACGCGCTGAGGGCTGCCCAGTCCCGGGTTGGATCGGTAGCGACGTGCGCAGAAAAAGTTCCGGTGGCACCGCTGAATTTCGCCGGGAACTGGGCTTGGGCAATCACCGGAGAGATTCGGTCCACGCGGTGTGCGAACACCGCTAGCTCCTTGCCAAAAGTCGTGGGAGTGGCGGGTTGTCCGTGAGTACGCGAGAGCATCGGAACCTCGCGCCATTCCTGGGCCAGCTCCTTGAGGCGGTCACGAACACCCTGGAGTGCGGGTGACCAGACATTGTGCAGGGCTTTCTTCGTGAGAAGAGCGTAAGAAACATTGTTGATGTCTTCGCTCGTGCAACCAAAGTGCACGAGCTCCACCAGTGATTCCAGCCCGTTTTCACACAAGACATCCCGCACAAAGTATTCGACAGCCTTGACGTCATGTTTGGTGACGGCTTCGTAGTCCGCGATCTGGCGGAGCTGGGTCTCGCCCAAGGTGGTTACAACCGAACGCAAAGCCGCAATGGTGTCTGGAGACAAAGCAGAGACGCCGGCAAAACCGGCATTGGTGAGCGCGATTACCCACTCAATTTCGACATGGACGCGCTCACGGTTGAGTGCGGCCTCCGAAAAATACTCGGGGAGATCGCCCATGGCGCTCTGGTAGCGCCCATCGAGAGGACTGAGCGGTTGGTGGCCTAACGCTGACATGGTCACCTTTTCTCTCAGCGAAGCTTCTCTTCCTCTATTCTCCCCTATCCATCCTTGTCCACGGAGCATTGCGCTGCTGAGGTTTTCGGGAGGGTAAGCGAAGGCGCGGCGGACGCGCTGCACCTCAGAGATGATGCCCTCTCGGAAGGGCGATCACGATGGCGGCAGCAACAGAGGCTCGGGAAGCGGCCCAGGCTCTGCGCCGGGTCGCGGCAGAGCTTGCGACCCACAGCTTGGGGACGTATTGGCGCTCGCCGGCAAAGGATGCGTGCGAGGCCGAGCTTGCGGCTCTTGAGCGTTCAGCGCACACCATCGCGCGGCGGCTCGAGATCTGGGCAGATCAGGAGGGTGCGGCGTCGGCGCGAGCCGAATCACTATGAGCAATGGCCTGGTGGTGACGACCGCGGGAATGCTGTGGGTATCGGAGGACGAAATTCTCGCGCTGGCGACATCCCTGAAGGATGTCCAGGCAGAGCTCGTTGGTGTTAGCCATCGAGTGGCGGCAATACAGGTTGCGGAGCGGGACCCCTTCACCGAGACATTGCGGAGTATTCCGGCGGTGTCTTTGGGTCCAATTGTGGGATCGCTCGAGCGTCTACTAGAGGATGCGGAAGCCTTAGGGCTTGCTGCGCGCCACTACGCCGAGGCAACAGCGGATCAAGAGCGTTGGCGGATTGCGACGTGGGAGGTCCCGCGGGAGCGGTTGTTGAGCTTGATGACTGTCGTCCTCGGGCGAGGCGATCTCTCCAGCGCTGTTCGAGTGGGAGACATCTCGCCGGCAGCCAAGGTCCTCCTTGGCAATCCCGGCCCGCACTCGGTGGCGGTGGAGGCGGTGGGCCCCGGCCCGCACGCGGTGGATCGCGCCACTTCGCTTTCCGAGCGGGTCGGGAGAATCCCTGACGGGGAGAGTCCGATCCGTATTGAGCGTTACCAAACGGCTTCAGGCTCCTGGGAATCTGATGTCTACATAGCGGGAACTCAGCATTGGGGGCTGGGTTCAAGCGCGGAACCCTTCGACATGGAAAGCAATCTCGCTTTGGTGGCGGGGGTCTCGGCGGCGTCCCTGGTGGCGGTGCAGGCCGCCATGAAGAAAGCCGGTGTTCGACCGACCGACCGCGTTCATTTCGTGGGCCATTCCCAGGGCGGGCTGTTAGCGAGCCGCGTTGCCGAAAGCGGCCGGTATTTGACCGGGAGCGTTCTCACCGTCGGCGCACCTCTCGGTACGGCACCTGCCAGCGGAAGCTATCCGGCACTCGCTATCGCGCATACCGACGATCTGGTGCCGGGGGTGGCCGGAGCCCAAGAACCCACGGGGCGCATCCTCATTGAAACGCACAGCGGTTCCTATCCATTGGATGTAGCAGGGGCTCACTCCCGGGAAGGATACGCTCACACCGCCGAACGCGTGGACGCCAGCCCGGCCCGAGACTCGTTCCCCCGATGGGACGCGGCAGAGGGCAAATCCCAGACGTTTTCCGCTCGCCGAGAAGGAAGCTAGCGGCGCTTTTTGACGAGTGGCCGCAAGACCATGCCGATAATCCAGCTGGTCAAACTCAGCACCAAGGCCCCGATAATGCCCCAGTAGAAGTCCTCGACAAAGAGGCCAAACCCCAGCCCTTCGGACACCAGGTTCACTAAGAGAAGCAGAACACCGTTCACAACCAGGGACACGAGCCCTAGCGTGAGCAGGTAGATCGGAAAGGCCACAATGCGAATGGCGTTACCCACCACGCCATTGATCAAACCAAAGATAAAGGCGAAGAGGACGTAGCTGAGCACAACAGGAAGACTGGGTCCGCCAGCAAACAGCTCCGCTCCCTCTCCGTAGGGGACCATGGTGAGACCAGGAACAATCCACACTGCTACGGCTAAGGCCAGGGAGTTGATCAGCAGTCGAGCAAAGAAGCGAAACATCCCCTAACTATGCCCGGCTGTGGAATATTTCGCTAGCGGGTTGTGTCAGAAAGACGACGTTGGTGGGGGCGCTTTGTGGGCCAGGAATGGCGGCCCTGCGAAAGTGCCGCCGCTAGGTTAGACGTATGCCTTACACGGATTCGACGCTCCGGCTCTTGAATCAAGATGGCACCTTGGTGCAAGGTGACGGACTTGACCAATATCACCAGGCCATCTCGCATCTGACTGAGGCAGATTTCCGTGAGTTCTATCGGGTGATGACCGTGGTGAGACGGTTCGATGTTGAAGCCGGAAACCTCCAACGGCAGGGCCATATGGCTTTGTGGGTCCCGAGTATTGGCCAAGAGGCGGCGCAGGTGGGCTCTGCCTTTGCCTCGCGACCTCAAGACCATATTTTTCCCGCCTACCGTGAACACACGGTGGGATATGTGCGAGGGCTTGACCTGTTGGACATCATCCGCATGCTTCGTGGCGTAACCAATGGCGGTTGGGACCCTAAGAAGACCAACAACTTCCACTTGTACACCCTGGTGTTGGCCTCACAGACACTTCACGCCACCGGTTACGCCATGGGTATCGGATACGACGGAGCGTGTTCGACGGGAAACCCCGATAAGGACGAAGCGGTCATGGTCTATTTCGGCGACGGCGCCAGCAGCGAGGGCGACACGAACGAAGCCTTCATCTTTGCTCAGAGCTACCAGACGCCTCAGGTGTTTTTCTTGCAAAACAATCACTGGGCAATTTCTGTCCCCGTTCGTGTGCAGTCGCGCACCCCGCTTTTTGAGCGGGCGGCAGGCTTTGGTCTTCCCAGCGTGCAGATCGACGGCAACGACGCTTTGATGAGCTACGCGGCGACCCGACTGTCACTAGATGCCGCCCGCGCTGGCCAGGGACCACATTTCATTGAAGCGCTCACGTACCGCATTGGCGCCCACACCACGAGTGATGACCCGACGAAATACCGCGATGAAGACGAGTTGGCGTTTTGGCAAGCGCATGACCCCATCGACCGGTTCCGCGCGTTCCTGCAGGGACAAGGCGTTGAGGGCACATTCTTTGATTCGGTAGCCGAGGAAGCCGACGATTACGCAGCCGATATTCGGCGCCGCACATTGGCGATCGAAGACCCGCCCTTGGAAGACATCTTCCGTCACGTGTATACCGAAGACCACGCGCTGATGAGCGATGAGTGGGAGTGGCTCAAGGAATACACCCAGTCGCTGGAAGAGGGGCAGTAATGCACGAGCTTCCCATGGCCAAAGCCATCAACGAGGGCCTTCGCACTGCAATGGTCGAGAACAACAAGGTCATGGTGATGGGCGAGGACATCGCCCAACTGGGCGGAGTTTTCCGCGTCACTGAGGGACTGCAGGAGCAGTTCGGGCCCAACAGGGTGGTGGACACCCCCCTGGCTGAATCGGGAATTGTGGGAACCGCCATCGGTTTGGCTATGCGCGGCTATCGGCCGGTGTGTGAAATTCAGTTCGATGGTTTTGTGTACCCCGCTTTCGACCAGATTGTGACTCAGCTTGCGAAGCAAACGGCCCGCCATGAGGGAACTCAGTCGTTCCCCGTCGTGATTCGTATTCCTTATGGCGGGCATATCGGTGCGGTGGAGCACCACCAGGAAAGCCCCGAAGCGTACTTCGCTCACACTGCCGGGCTGCGGGTCATTTCGCCGGCAAGCCCCAACGACGCTTTCTGGATGATTCAACAGGCCATCGCCAGCGACGACCCGGTGATTTTCCTGGAGCCCAAGAGCCGCTACTGGCACAAAGCCCCCGTCGATGACGCCACACCCGCACCCGCCATGACTCAGGCAGCCGTGGTGCGGGAGGGATCTGATGTGACGCTCGTCGGGCACGGCGCGATGGTGAGCATGCTGTTGCAGGCAGCCGATGTCGCCCAAAGCGAAGGGGTCAGCGCTGAGGTGGTGGATCTTCGGTCGTTGTCGCCGATTGACTATCGGACAATCGAGGAATCGGTCACCAAAACCCAACGACTGGTGATTGCGCAAGAGGCACCCTCTCAGGCCAGCCTGGGCAGCGAGATTGCAGCAACAATGACCGAGAAGGCTTTTTACCTGATGGAGGCGCCGGTCCTGCGCGTCAGCGGTTTTAACACGCCTTTCCCCCCTGCACGGCTGGAGAGTCACTACCTTCCAGACGTCGATCGAATTCTGGATGCTGTCGACCGAAGCATGGCTTACTAGTGGTGCAGGAATAAGGAGCAGACATGGCTGATTTCACTTTCCCGCTGCCGGACGTCGGTGAAGGGCTGACCGAAGCAGAAATCGTTCAGTGGCGAGTCAAGCCAGGCGATGAGATTGCGGTTAACCAGATTGTCTGCGAAATCGAGACCGCTAAGTCGCTCGTTGAGCTGCCCTCCCCGTTTGTCGGAGTGGTCAACGAGCTGCTCGCCCAAGAGGGGGACACGGTTCAAGTGGGTGCCCCCATCATTTCTGTTCGCGGTGAGGGCGAAGCCACCGAAGATTCCACCGTGGACGAGGCCGTCGCCGATGTGGCCGGCAGCGTGAGCGCCGACGACGCTCCGCCGGTAAAAAATCTTGTGGGTTACGGAACGGGACCGAAAGAAACCGTCTCCAGGCGACGGCGGGCCCAGCCAGCGGCGCCCGCCGAACCCGCTCCTGCGCCGGTCGCAACCCAGCCTGGCGAGGCGGTGTTAGCCAAGCCGCCCATCCGGAAGCTTGCGAAAGACTTGGGCGTCGAACTTGCCAGTGTGACGGCCACCGGTGCCGGCGGTGAGGTTACCCGCGAAGACGTGATCCGCGACGCCGGCCAGGCGACTGTGTTCAAGAATCTTGAGACGCCGGCGTGGCCGGAAAACAGGGAGGACCGAATCCCCGTCAAGGGAGTTCGGAAGGCTATTGCTCAGGCGATGGTCACTTCGATGTTCACCGCTCCCCACGTGTCCGTTTTTGTTGATGTGGACGCGACCCGAACAATGGACTTCGTGAAGCGACTCAAGGCTTCACCCGACTTTGCTGGCATCAAGGTCTCTCCCCTCTTGGTCATGGTCAAGGCCATGATTTGGGCTGTTCAACGCAATCCCACCGTGAACTCGACCTGGACGGACGAGGAAATTATCGTTCACCACTTCGTCAATATGGGGGTTGCGGCGGCAACACCACGGGGGCTGATCGTGCCCAACGTCAAGGAAGCCCAGACGCTGAGCCTGAAAGAACTAGCAATTGCGCTGGAGAAACTCACGACGACCGCGCGTGAAGGTAAGACCGCCCCCGAGGATATGCGGCAGGGCACCATCACGATCACCAACTTGGGCTCGTTCGGCGTCGACACGGGAACGCCGATTCTGAACCCCGGTGAGGTCAGCATTGTCGCCTTGGGCACGATTAAGCCCAAGCCCTGGATTGTCGAGGGCGAAGTGCGATCACGCATGGTCACTACGGTCGCCGCGAGCTTTGACCACCGGGTCGTGGATGGGGACGTAGCAAGCCGCTTCGTGGCTGATGTGGCCAGCGTGATGGAGGAACCTGCACTGCTCCTAGACTGATGTTGACAATCATTCTCAATAAGGTTTAGAGTGATCGTCATGACAAACGCCACATCTTTCTCCATCCTCGCGGTTGCTTCCGCGTTCGCCCTGACCGGTTGCACTATGGGCTCTCCTGCGGAGGTAGAGCCCACGACCACGACTGTCACCGAAGGCTCCGGCCTGTCTGTAGTCGTCAGCACCACAATGCTGGGCGATGTGGTGCGGGACATTGTTCGCTGCGAGACCGGCGATGATTCCACCGTCACCACCGTTATGCCCGTCGGCGCCGACCCTCATGATTTCCAGCCCTCCTCCGCGCAAGTAGGGCAGATGGCGGCTGCTGACTTAGTCGTCGTGAATGGATTGGGACTTGAGGAGGGCCTGCTTCCGGCACTCCAGAGCATCGAAGCCGATGGCGCTGCCGTGCTGAGAGTTGCTGCGCAACTCGACCCCATCTCTTTCGGTGGTGGTAGCGCGGAGGGAAAAGAAGAGCATGACGACCACGACCACGATGAGGACTCCTCGGAAGACCATTCGGAAGAAGAAGCGCACGACGACGACGATCACGGTCACGAGGAGCACGCAGAAGAAGAAGCTTACGACGACGATCACGCGCACGAGGATGACGAGTCTGATGAGGAGCACTCGGAGGAAGAAGGGCACGACCACGACCACGACCACGCAGGCGGGTTGGACCCCCATTTTTGGCTTGATATGGACCGGATGGCCGATGCCGCTGAGCTGATCGGCGAGCAGCTTCAGACCATCGCCGGGGGCGGATTCGAAGTATGTGGAGACCAGATTGCGGAAAAAATTGAAAGTGCTGAACGGTCGGTCATGGACATTCTCGAATCCGTCCCCGAGGGCCAGCGCGTTCTTGTCACCGACCACGACGCACTCGAGTATTTCGCACAGCGTTACGGCTACACCGTGGCCGGAGTCGTCATTCCTGGCGGTTCAACACTGGGTGAACCAAACTCGCAAGAGTTAGCGACGCTCGTGGGCGTTATTCAGGATCGCAATGTTCCCGCCATCTTTGGGAATACCGCTCTCGGACAGGACGTCCTGGACGTGGTTGCCGAAGAGGTGGGCAGAGATGTCCAGGTGGTGAGCTTGTTCATCGGAAGCTTGGGAGGGCCGGACTCCGAGGCCACCACGTATGTCCAGATGATGACAACGAACGCTACTCTCATCGCGCAAGCACTGACAGACTAGGTCAGTGGACTGGTTTGTAGAGCCGTTTGAGCTGGGCTTCCAGCAACGGGCACTGCTCGGCGGTGTGTTAGCCGCCCTGATGGCCTCCACCGTCGGTACCTGGCTAGTCCTCCGAGGAATGAGCTTTTTCGGCGACGCGTTCGTTCACGGAGTTGTTCCCGGGGTCGCCGCGGCGGTCGTGTTGGATATCAATCCGCTCCTAGGTGCCGCGGTAGCGGCGGCCGTAATGGTTGCTGCCATCGAACTGGTTCAGCGTAAAACGGTGTTGGGCGAAGACACGTCTATCGGGCTACTTTTTGTCGGCATGTTGGCCCTGGGTGTTGTGATCATCTCGCGGATGGATTCCTATTCGGGGTCACTAACCAGCATCCTGTTTGGTGACGCGCTCGGTGTGACAACAGCAGATATCCTCGGGCAACTAATAGTGCTCGGCGTTGTGTTGATAGCTTCCTTGCTGCTCTATCGGCCACTGGTGGCGCTGAGTTTGAGTCGGGACAAGGCTGAGCTGTTGGGAATGCGACCACGAATAGCCCACGCGGCGCTGTTGATATTGATTGCGCTTGCCGTGATCGGCTCCTACCAGTCGGTGGGAACCCTTCTGGTGTTTGGCCTATTGGTGGGGCCGCCTGCCACGGCCAGCCTGCTGACGGGCACTATTCGCGCGATGATGGTCGTCGCTGGAGTGATTGGCGTTTTTTCTGTCTGGGCAGGGCTAGTGCTGAGCTACCACTGGGGGATTGCCGCTTCGGCAACCATGGCACTCGTCCCCATTGTCCTGTTCTTCCTCGTGCTGTCTCTCCAAAGCCTGCTTCGCTCGATTCGACAGCCGGTGAGCGCATGACAAACATCATGACGGGAAGTGGTGTGGTGGTCGAGCGCGATGGGCGCATTGCTCTTCGGGCCTCGGATTTCACTGTGCCCGAAGCTGCCATCACCGCCGTCATTGGGCCCAACGGCAGCGGCAAGTCAACCCTCTTGCACGCCATGACGGCGCTGTTACCTCTCTCACAGGGCACCTTGGATGTGGGGGGCCGTACACCGGCTGAGGCGAGAAACGATGTTGCTTACGTGTTGCAGCACATGAATGTTTCCCCCGGTACCCCCATGACCGTCCGAGAAGTGGTCACCATGGGTCGGTACGCCACTGTGGGGCCCTTTCGGCGGTTAGCGGAAAGCGATAAGCAGGCTGTTCAGGATGTGATGGAGCTGTTGCGGATTGATGATCTCGCTGACCGCCAGGTGTTCCGGCTTTCTGGCGGACAGCGCCAACGAGTCTTTGTGGCTCAGGCTCTCGCTCAAGACCACACTGTGTTGTTGATGGATGAACCCCTGACGGGCCTCGACATCCAGTCTGCTCAGACGATCGATGACATCATCCACGACGAACCGGCACGCGGGTGCTCGGTCGTGTTCACCACGCACGATCTGGAAGAGGCCCGGGCAGCCGATCATGTCATTTTGGTTAGTGGCTACGTGGTGGCGAGCGGCCCACCCGAGCAGGCACTATCCAATGACAATCTCGCTACCGCCTATGGTTTGGGGTTGCTTCACCCGGGACAAACCGGAGAGGGTGGAATTATTGATGATGCGCACGACACGTCGCATCACCACACGGAGGGGGGAGCATGAAGCGCAACACCAAACAGCGTGAAGAAGTGTGGCGCGCTCTCGAGAAAACCCCCAGCTTTGTGAGCGCCCAGGACCTGCACTACACACTGAAGGAGGCGGGGTCCAGCATTGGGCTTGCCACGGTCTACCGAACCCTTAATTCCCTCGCGGAAGAGGGAGCAGCGGATGCCCTCTCTCGTGAGGGCGAGAACCTCTTCCGGGCGTGCTCTCCCGGTCACCACCACCACTTGATCTGTCGTGGGTGCGGGCTTACCGTGGAAATCGAGGCCGATGCGGTGGAGTCCTGGGCGCACGACGTGGCTCGCGAGCACGGTTTCGGAGACCCCCAGCACATCGTGGACATCTTTGGGACGTGCTCAGAGTGCCAAGGGGTTGCTACCCGCGAAGCGAGCGCGTAGTCTTAGGCGTTGGCTCCCACGCGAGTGGGCGCCTTGTACGCACGTCAGTCTCATCCCGAAGGGATGGAAACCTGACGATCGCGTGCCGACAAGTGACCTTGGGTAGGGCTTTCGCTCTACGGTAACCACTAACAGGAGGAACCATGGCAGCAGTCTGCCAAGTAACAGGAGCCAAACCCGGCTTCGGACACAACATTTCGCACTCACACCGACGCACGAAGCGTCGTTTTGACCCGAACATCCAGAAGAAGACGTACTTCGTCCCCTCGCTGAAGCGCAGTGTGACGTTGACACTGTCCACCAAGGGAATTAAAACCATCGACTCTCGCGGCATCGAATCCGTCGTCGCAGAGCTCATGCGCAAAGGAGTGAAGCTCTAGTGGCTAAAGCACAAGATGTCCGACCCATCATCAAGATGCGCTCCACCGCCGGCACCGGTTACACCTACGTGACCCGGAAGAACCGCCGCAATGACCCTGACCGCCTGGTGTTGAAGAAGTACGACCCCGTAGTGCGTAAGCACGTTGAGTTTCGCGAGGAGCGATAGAGCATGGCCAAGAAAAGCATGATTGCCAAGAACGAACAGCGCAAAGTAATTGTTGAGCGCTACGCCGAGAAGCGTCTCGAGCTCAAGAAGGCTCTGGTGGACCCCGCCGGAACAGACGAGTCACGCGAAGCAGCTCGCATCGGGCTCCAGAAGCTTCCCCGGAATGCTTCTCCCGTTCGCGTTCGCGGTCGCGACTCGATCGACGGTCGCCCCCGTGGTTTCCTCAAGAAATATGGCGTTTCTCGTGTGAGATTCCGCGATATGGCACACCGGGGCGAATTACCGGGCATTACGAAGTCCAGCTGGTAACTTTTTGATGGCTCGGAACTCGTTCAGGGCCGAGCCGGAATAACTACAAAAGTCCGAGGAGGACATAACTATGAATCGCTCAGAACTTGTTGCAGCAGTAGCAGAGCACACGGGTCACCCCCAGACCGCTGTTAACGGTGTCGTTGACGCTATCTTCGCCGTTGTGTCGAAGGAAATTGCCGGTGGCAACAAAGTCACCATCCCCGGTTGGGTCTCCTTCGAGCGCACTAACCGTGCCGCTCGCCAGGGCCGTAACCCTCAGACCGGTGCCACCATCCAGATCGCCGCTTCCAAGGGCGTCAAGGTGTCCGCTGGTTCCAAGCTGAAGGCTTCTGTCAAGTAGTCAGAAGACTTACCGCGAAGGGGCTGCCGGAAACGGCGGCCCCTTCGTCATTTAAGCGCTCTCGTCGGGTATTCGGGTTGCTCGCCTAAACTCGGAGCGTGACCACTCGTCTGACCACTGCACTCTCGTCAGCGGGCGGGCTGTTTCTTGCGGGTCTCGGGATTGCCGTAGTGGTGGGGCTTCTGGTGGGCGGGGGTGCCGCACCCCTCTTGATTGTTGATCCTGGGCCTACAGTGCGCTGGGGCATCCCGGTCGCAAAAGCACTGGTTCATCTGGGTGCTGCGTTGTCCATTGGCTCTCTGATGGTGGCGGCGTTTGTGCTGACCCGGAGGCAAAAAGCTTTTAGCTCGGCACTTGTTGTGGCATCAATCGGTGCAGCACTCCTCACGGTTGCTTCGGCGGCGACAGCGTTCTTGACGTTTATGGCGATTTATGTGGAACCGGTGAGCATTGACCAGCGGTTTGGCGATTTGCTCTGGCTGTATCTCCAATCCACCGAGATTGGGCGGGGCTGGCTCATCACCATGGGACTGGGCGCCCTCGTGACGGTGCTGACGGTGGTGGTTCGAAGCTTCGGCGGGGTCCTTGTTGCCGGTGTTCTCTCGGTGGCTGCACTCTGGCCGCTGGCCGAACAGGGCCACGCAGCTGGGTCGGCCAATCACGAGGCCGCTGTCAGCGCCTCTTTTGCCCACAGTGTTTTTGCGGCGATGTGGATCGGCGGGCTTGTCATGATGGCCGTGGTGGCCTGGAGCGAAAAACCTCGAGCCGCGGAGTATCACGCGATGCTCGGGCGCTATTCCAGCATCGCTTTGCTGAGTTTTATCGTGGTGGCACTTTCGGGCACGACGAACGCCTGGCTTCGGGTCGGGAGTGTTGAGGGCTTGGCCACCAGCTATGGCGTCCTGGTTATTGCCAAGACGGGTGCACTGGTCGTTTTGGGGCTCATGGGCGCTGTCTATCGAAGGAAACTGCTGGGGGATTTGAAAGCATCGCGAAGCGGTGTTGTGAGAGTGACCACGCTTGTGGTGAGCGCCGAGCTTGCCCTGATGGGAATAGCCTCAGGCCTCGCCAGCGCTCTAGCAAGGACACAGACGCCCGTCCCTCAGATTCCTGCCAGTGAGATCGCTCAAGCGACCCCCGCGGAGATTCTTACCGGAGAGCCGTTACCGCCCGAGTTCGCTTGGTCGCGATTGTTCACCCTGTGGCAACTGGACTTGTTGTGGGCGATTATTGCCGTGTTTGGGATTGTGTATTACGTGTGGGGACACCTGCGTTTAGCGAAGCGGGGAGACCACTGGCCGGTATCCCGCACCGTGCTCTGGGTGTCGGGAATGCTGCTGTTGGGATTTGCCACCAATTCGGGCCTGATTATCTATGGAAAGTACCTCTTCAGCATTCACATGCTGGGCCACATGTTGCTCAGCATGGCCGTTCCCCTGTTGCTGGTCTTAGGCGCACCCATCACGCTTGCCTCCCGGGCCATTGCCGCGAGAAAGGATGGCTCGAGAGGCGTTCGCGAGTGGTTATTGGTGGCCGTCCATTCGAAGTATCTGGCCGTGATCGGCCACCCGCTGGTCGCAGCTGTCATCTTTGGTGTCTCGCTGATCGTGTTCTATTACTCCCCGCTCTTTGAATGGGCGCTGCGCGAGCACCTTGGGCACATGTGGATGACCGCGCACTTTGTCTTGTCGGGATACCTGTTCGCCCAAGCGCTGATTGGAATTGACCCCAGCCCCCACGACCCTCCCTACCCCTTGCGACTCATCATTGTCTTGGCGACGATGGCGTTTCACGCGTTCTTTGGCCTCAGCATCATCCTTGGCACATCCCTCTTGGTCCCGGAGTGGTTTGGCGCGATGGGCAGAACCTGGGGTGACCCGCCCCTTCTCGATCAACAAAACGGCGGCGAGCTCGCCTGGGGCCTCGGCGAGTTCCCGACGTTAGCGCTCGCCATCCTCGTGACGTGGGCGTGGAGTAAGAGCGACGATCGCATCAACAAACGCCGGGACCGACTGGCCGACCGGCAGGGCGACCAGGAACTCGACGCGTATAACGAGATGCTGGGCAAACTTTCCCAGGCTCAGCCCACCCGACCTAAAGGGTGAGAACGGGCTCGTCGATCAGGGTTCCTTGCAGGGAACCCTCGACGAGGAAGGAGACGATTTCGCTGTATTCGCTGATGGACCCATCGAATAGTGATTGCACCGAAACGGTTACCTCAACGACGCCACCAATAGCTAGGACGTCCCACGATTCCCGGTCCGCACCGAGCGTTACGGAAACGACGGGAAAGTCCAGCACCGTCCAGGCCGGCACCCCCACCACTCGGTCCGAAATGGTGATTCCAAACGGGCACTCAATGGGCTGAAGGATTTCCTGGGCGACACAACCCTCGAGGTAGCGCTCGATGGCGGTGGTGGCGGTGTCTGTGAGCTCATTGGTCGGGGCAACCCGGAGCCGCAAGGGATATTCGGCCTCCGTCTGCGTCACGCGAGCGACGGTGGATGGGGCCGAAACCCACGGTGTGCTGAGAGATGCTTCGTAGACCCCGGGGACCAAAACGGTGCTCTGAGGTGCGACGCCGAGCGCACGGGTGCTCAACCGAACATCATTGACGTCGATGCGCTCATCGCCGATTATCGAATAAACCAACGTTGCGGTGGGTTTTGTGCTGAATGTCCAGGTGTTGAACAAGCCCAACACATCTCCGGCTGGCTCCAAGGTGAAATAACTGGACTCGGTGTCGCCCTGGAGGACGTATTCGGCCAGAACGACCACTTTTCCCGAAGCCAGTGTTCGTGTGCCCACAACTTCTGGCTCGCTGAGCGAACCCGATGGTTCGGGAAGGACCGCGGGGACGCTCGACATACCTGCGATCCCTGCCGCTTCGCCAAAGCGCCCTTCCTCGAGAGCGCTCAAGTAGAGCTGCACGGAACGGGCGGGTGAGTAGACCGTGAGATTCAGGATGAGAACCACAAGAAGCCACGAGGCCACAACACCGAGGGCAATGACCGCAAACCTCCGGACAATTGACCACATAGCTGACATCCTAGGTTGGTTGCCTAGCCTGGCGGCAGGCAGTTTGACGAGAGGGCCCCGTGACTGAGATCGCCATGAGTGACGAGCAAAAGACTGTCCTCGATCGAATGGAAAATTCGCTCGACCACCTTTTTATTACTGGTCGGGCGGGCACCGGGAAGACAACACTCCTCCAAGCTTTTGTCGACACGACGTCAAAACGTGTTGCCGTGTGTGCGCCAACCGGTGTTGCGGCGCTTGCTGCCGGTGGGCAGACGATTCATTCCCTTTTGCGTTTGCCGATTGGCATCATCGGCAAACGCGAGCTGAGCTTTATCCCCAAAGAATCATTGGCCGTGCTCGCGGCGCTCGACACCCTGGTGATTGACGAGATATCGATGGTGTCCGCCGATGTTCTCGACGCCATCGATCGGCGCCTTCGCCAAGCCAAGCGAAAGAGACACGTTCCCTTCGGCGGCATTCAACTCATCATGTTTGGTGACCCGTATCAACTCTCGCCGGTGGTGTCAGGACAGGCAGAAAAGGCGTATTACCGCGATCACTATCGTTCACCCTGGTTTTTTGACGCGAAAATCTGGTCGGAAACAGAGATCGAAATCGAAGAGCTTGACACCATTCACCGCCAAGCAGACAGTGAGTTCCGCGCGGTCCTCAACGCTCTGCGCGAGGGGCGGATGGAACCTGACATGGGGCGCATGTTGAACGAACAGGGAATGCGCGCGCCGGAAGACCCCGACCTGATTACCCTCTCGACGACGAATGCTGCGGTGTCGCGTATCAACCAGTCGGCGCTGGAGCGCTTGGGAGGCAAAGGAAAGATCGCCCATGCGGACATCGAGGGAGATTTTGGTTCCACCTCCGCGTACCCGGCCGATGAGCAGCTGGTTTTGAAGCCGGGTGCCCGCGTGATGTTTCTCCGGAATGACACCGCGGGTCCCGATGGCCCTCGGTACGTCAACGGCAGCCTGGGTATCGTCGAAAAAATCACGGATACCGTGCTGGTGGATGTCGACGGAGAAGGGGTGCTGGTCGAGCCGGTGACCTGGGAAAAAGTGAAATACGACTATTCCCCGGCAACGAAAATGCTCAGCCAAGAGGTGGTTGCCGAATTCACTCAATTTCCTTTGCGCCTAGCGTGGGCGGTCACTATCCATAAGGCGCAAGGAAAGACTCTCGACGCTGCGGTGATTGATTTGGGGGCGCGAGCCTTCGCACCGGGCCAGACATATGTCGCCTTCAGCCGATTGACCTCATTGGAAGGCCTGTATTTGAAAAGGCCACTGACGCCCTCGGACATCATTGTTGACCAAGACGTGGTGCGGTTTATGGCGCAAGAGCGCGGGACGAACCGCCTGATTTAGCCGCGTGACACGTAAGCTCCCGTGGAGCGAGTGACGGGAATCGAACCCGCGCCATCAGCTTGGGAAGCTGAAGTTCTACCATTGAACTACACTCGCGAAGCCCAGCGTTGCCTCGGCACTAAACCCCGAGTCTACTAGTGTGGAAGGGTGTTGCTCTCAGACGGGGATATCCGAAAAGAACTCGAATCGGGCCGTGTAGGACTCGATCCTCTGGATCTTTCGATGGTTCAGCCTTCCAGCGTGGACGTCCGGCTCGACCGATTTTTTCGATTGTTTGACAATCACAAGTACCAACACATTGACCCCGCTATCGATCAACCCGACCTCACGCGGTTGGTGGAGGTCGATGCCGAAGAGGCCTTTGTTCTCCACCCGGGCGAGTTCGTATTGGGGGCGACATTCGAAGTCGTCACCCTGCCCAACGATGTCGCCGCCCGGCTAGAGGGAAAAAGCTCGCTCGGCAGACTCGGTTTGCTGACCCACTCCACCGCGGGCTTTATTGACCCTGGTTTCTCTGGTCACGTCACACTGGAGCTCAGCAACGTTGCCACGCTGCCGATCACTTTGTGGCCAGGAATGAAGATCGGCCAGCTGTGCTTTTTCCGTTTGAGCTCGGCCGCCGAGCACCCTTACGGTTCAGAGAAGTACGGCAGTCGGTATCAGGGCCAACGTGGTCCTACCGCTTCGCGGTCATCCCAGAATTTTCACCGCTCAGACACCTCGGGAGCGTAGGGCCCGGTCCACGCTGCCATTTGGTCCACCAACCAGGGGCTAAAAGCAAAAGGGGTGTGCTCAACACCCGAGCGAACAGCCTCGGGGGCGGCCCATTTCCATTCGCACACCTCTGACTGCGCCGGGGAAGGGTCCATGGACGTGGTGGCGATAAACACGGGGCAGACTTCGTTTTCCACAATGCCCGAGGCGTCGACAGCTCGGTAGCGGAAGTCCGGCAGAGCAATCGAAATAGAGTCCAAGGTCAGGCCCAGTTCGTGTTCCGCGCGGCGGCGAATGGCGTCCTCCATGCTTTCGTCAGGGCCGGGGTGCCCGCACGCGGAGTTCGTCCACACACCTGGCCAGGTCTTCTTCGATAGTGCGCGCCGGGTGATGAGAACTTCACCCTTGTCGTTGAACACGTGGCAGGAAAAAGCCAGGTGCAGGGGGGTGTCTGTGGTGTGGACCGTGGCCTTGTCGGCGGTACCGGTTGGTCTCTCATCGGCGTCGAGGAGGACCACAAGTTCGGGGGTTGTCATGGGTTTCTTGCCCTCGTGTGCAACGGTAAAGTGAAGAGTTGATTGCCTGTGTGGCAGACCACAACAGTGTAGCCAATGGGCTCACGAGGCGGCGGGAGAGGAAACAACCATGGCGGTTGACCTGGATACCCGCATCGACCTCTATACCCGTGTTGCGGAGGAGACCTCCGCTGGCGTGATCCGACGCTATTCCACCTCGTTTGGCCTCGCTTCGCGCCTGTTGGATAAGAAAATGCGCACCCACATCGGAAATTTCTACGCGCTGGTCCGGTTGGCAGATGAAGTCGTGGATGGGGTTGCCGATGAGGCCGGCGTGGATGTAGCCGAGGCGGCGGTGATGCTGGATGCTCTCGAGGCAGACACGAACCGCGCGCTCGAGGTGGGCTACAGCACTAATCTCATCGTGCACGCTTTTGCCCACTCCGCCCGCCAAGTGGGGGTGGGAAGCGAACTGACCACACCGTTCTTTCATTCCATGCGCATGGATTTGAGCGAAACCACGCACACCCCAGAGTCTTTTGCAGACTACGTTTACGGGTCGGCCGAGGTTGTGGGACTCATGTGCCTCGCAGCGTTCCTTCAGGGCCAGAGCGTGACCGCCGAACAGCGCGAGATTATGGTCAGCGGAGCACGGGCTCTCGGCGCAGCATTCCAGAAGGTCAATTTCTTACGTGATCTTGGAGCCGATGCGCAAGCACTAGGTCGCAGCTACTTCCCGGATGTTGTGGTCGATGAGCTGACCGATGACGTAAAGGAGCGTTTGCTTGAGGACATTGACCGTGACCTTGCTCAGTCGGCGAAAGCTGTGCCGCTCCTGCCCGCAGGCCCGCGCCGAGCGGTGAGTCTTGCCCATACGTTGTTCGAAGCCCTGGCGGTCCGCATTCGGGCTACTCCCGCAGGAGTTTTGCAGACCACCCGTATTAGTGTTCCTACGGTCAGCAAGTTCTGGTTGGCGCTGAAAGTCCTGGTGGGTGTTGTCCCCCAAGCTCCCCGTGGCGTGAGAGAGGATCATCATGGCTAAGTCCGTTGTTGTTGTCGGTGGCGGTATTGGCGGTATCGCGACGGCGGGCCTGATGGCGCGAGACGGCTATGACGTCACTCTGGTCGAGGCACACTCACGCCTCGGAGGGCGGGCAGGCCTGTGGGAGAAAGACGGTTTCCGCTTCGACACCGGGCCCTCTTGGTATCTGATGCCCGAGGTCTTTGACCACTGGTACCGGTTGATGGGGAGTTCCGCGGCGGAGCACTTGAAGCTGACCAAGCTCGACCCGGGTTACCGGGTGTATTTCGAGCCATCCTCCAGCGAACCGGCGGAGTTTGTCGACATCCGGGCAACCCGCGAGGACAACTTGGCCTTGCTCGAAGAAATGGAGCCTGGTTCTCGCGCCAGCATGGAGAAGTATCTCGACTCGGCCGAAGAGACCTACGAAATCGCGAAGAAGCACTTTCTCTACACATCGTTTCAGGATCTGCGCCCGCTGTTGGTCAAGGAAGTCCTCTCGCGCACGGGAACCCTGGTCCGACTGCTGACAACCCCGATCATGACGTTTGCGAAAAAGTACACGGCAAACCCCCGTATTCGCCAGATCCTTGGCTACCCGGCCGTCTTTTTGGGCTCAAGCCCCTACATCGCCCCCAGCATGTTCCACCTGATGTCACACCTGGACCTGCAAGACGGCGTTCTCTACGCCGAGGGCGGCTTCACGCGGGTGATCGATTCGATGCGAGAAATCATTGAAGACCACGGCGTCACGATTATGACCGGCACCAAGGCTACGGCGATCGCTACGGAGCGTTCTGGTGGGAAAGCAAAAGCGACGGGCATTACCTACAAGGATGCCGACGGGCACACCCACACTCTTTCGGCAGACATGGTGGTCTCCACCACCGACCTCCACCACAGCGAAACCACCCTGTTGCCGCCGGAACTTCAGACCTATCCCCAGAAATGGTGGGACAAGAAGGTGGCTGGTCCCAGTGCAGTGCTTCTGTATCTCGGAGTGAAGGGTGAAGTTCCGGAGTTACTGCACCACAGTTTGTTTTTCACGCAAGACTGGGATTCCAATTTCTCCCAGATTTTCGCCGATAAGCCCACGGTTCCTTCGCCAGCATCTCTCTACGTGTGCAAACCGAGCGCTACGGATTCGAGCGTTGCCCCGAGGGGGCACACCAACCTCTTTGTGCTGGTCCCCATGCCCGCCGATGTGGGACTCGGGCACGGCGGGCTCGATGGGACCGGCGACCCGCAGGTCGAAGGGATTGCGGATCGAGCGATTGAGCAAATCATGCGCTGGAGTGGCGCAACCGATTTGGCTGACCGGATTGTCGTCCGCCGCAGCGTGGGACCGGCAGACTTCGCGGGCGAATTGAACGCTTGGAAGGGAACAGCTCTGGGCCCGGCGCACACGCTGATGCAAAGCGCGCTGTTCCGTGCTGGCAATGTCAGCAAAAAAGTTGACAGGCTCTACTACGCGGGATCTTCCACGATTCCCGGAATCGGGCTGCCGATGTGTTTGATTAGTGCGGAAGTTCTGCTCAAGCGCGTGAGAGGCGACGTCTCCACGGGGCCGCTACCTGAGCCTCTCGTGCCGGTGTCCTAAAAGGGCGATGTCCTTCGTTTATCTTTCTGCTTTAGTCGGGGCTCTACTTGGCACCGGCCTCCTGGACTTTCGCCATCGCTTAGCCCTGTTCGGCGGCGCAGCTGGTCGCACGATCCTCATTGTGGCGCTCTCGGTCGCGTTCTTCCTCGTGTGGGATGTGGTCGGAATTGTCACCGGGGTTTTTTTTCGCGGAACGGGGCCGTGGATGACGGGGGTGTTGTTGGGGCCAGAGCTGCCGTTGGAGGAAGCGTTCTTTCTCACACTGCTGAGCTACTCCACGCTCATTGCGTATTTGTTGGCGCGAAAAGCCATGGTTGGGAGGGCAGCGAGATGATCTATTCCCTTATCAATCTGCCGTTTCTGGTTATTGCGCTTCTGGTTTTTTGGTTTGCCCATCGGCGCGGGTCGAGGGTGCACGCGAAGCCCTGGTGGATTGCCGCGGCGGTCATGATGCTTTTGACCGCAGTCTTTGACAACGCGATTATCGGCTTTGGGCTTGTCGACTACGACGAGCTTTTGATTAGCGGTGTGAGGATCGGTGTTGCGCCGATCGAAGATTTCGCGTACACGCTGGCTGCTGTGCTGATGATCCCCGCACTATGGCACGCGTTCGAGAGACCCCAGGAGCTGGGTTAATGCGGACCCTGCGTACCCTGGTTCTGAGCTCACGCCCGTTGAGTTGGGTGAACACCGCCGTGCCCTTTGCGCTCGCGTATTACGTGGTGACGGAATCGTTTGATCCGGTCTTAGCCTTCGGGTTCTTGTTCTTTTTGATTCCCTACAACTTTTTGATGTACGGAATCAACGATGTCTTCGACTACGAATCGGATCTTCGCAATCCGCGCAAGGGGGGTGTTGAGGGAGCGTTGTTGCCGCCTGATCTGCACCGCGCAACGCTGATTGCGAGCGTCGCGCTGAGCGTCCCTTTCGTTGGCGTCCTTGTGTGGTGGGGGACGGTAGCGTCGACCGGAATTCTGGCGCTCAGCCTCTTCTTTGTGATTGCCTACTCTGCCAAAGGGCTGCGCTTCAAGGAAATCCCCTTTCTTGACTCCCTCACCTCGAGCGCTCATTTTGTGATGCCCGCGGTGTTTGGGCTGGCCGTGGGTGGCTCTTCGCCGAGCCGGAGTGCCTTCACGCTGCTTGTCGCGTTTTTCCTCTGGGGAATGGCGTCTCACGCCTTTGGCGCGGTTCAAGACGTCCTCGCCGATCGGGAGGCAGGGCTTTCCTCGATCGCCACAGCGATCGGAGCCGCCGGGGCGGTTCGGTTCGCCCTGGTTGCTTATGCGGCAGCCGGGCTAGTCATGCTGAGTACCCCACCCCCCTTGCCTCTCATTGCACCCACCGTGGTGCTCTATATGGCGGCGGTGCTGCCCTGGTGGCGGGTCACCGATGAGAAAGCCGAA
This sequence comes from Pontimonas sp., assembly GCA_028096805.1. GTDB lineage: Bacteria > Actinomycetota > Actinomycetes > Actinomycetales > Microbacteriaceae > Pontimonas. The sequence continues at coordinate 16,589 of JAOHDU010000008.1, read as the reverse complement.
TCAGCGAACCGCGGTTGGAGATGGTTTCTGCTGCTCAACTTCATCACCGGTGCGGTGGTGTTTCTTGTGCTGTTTGAGTGGTGGGCCCAGCAGGCTGCGTAGCGACTACGCGCGCGGCATCTTGACGAAAATCATCAAGATGAGTCCAAGCGCCAACACCGTCATGATGCCGAGGATGCCCCAGTACTGAGCTCCCCCGATCGAGATAAACAGCGCCCACAGCGCAGGGGTCAGGAAGCTCACCGCGCGACCCGTTGTCGCGTAGAGACCAAACACTTGACCCTCTTGGCCTGTAGGCGTTACGCGTGCGAGGAACGACCGTGAGGCGGCCTGGGCGGGGCCCACAAAGAGCGAGAGCGTCATCCCAGCAATCCAGAACGCCGTCGCACCGCTGTCACGGAAAAAGAACAGGGACATCCCGGCCACGAGAAGACCGCCGAGGGAGAAAAGGATGATCGCGCGGGCACCAAAGACATCGTCAAGGCGTCCCGACAGCATGGTGCTGAGACCCGCCCCCAGGTTGGCGGCAATTCCAAAGATCAGCACTTCGCTGGCGCTAAAACCGTAGGTGACGGCTGCGAGCACCCCACCAAAGGTGAAGACACCGGCAAGGCCGTCACGAAAAATCGCGCTGGCGGCCAGGAACCAGAACGTGGTGCGCGAGGTGCGAAACAACCCGACGACGTCTCGCAGAAGCACCCCGTAACTGGCGAGGAAGTTCACTTTGGCACCCTGCGGTTTGCCGGGAATCTCGGGAACAAAGAACAGGATCGGTAGGGAGAAGATGAGCGTCCACACCCCGCAGAACAGGGCGATGGCACGAATGTCGATACCGTTTTCGCTACCCAGCCCGAGAACATCGCCTTCGATGAATCCGAAATACGAGACCAGCAGCGCAACGATTCCGCCGAGGTATCCGAATCCCCAACCCAGCCCGCTGACGCGTCCGACGGTGGAGGGTTTTGCAACCTGCACCAGCATGGCGTTGTAGTTCACGTTCGCAATCTCAGCGAAGACATTCCCGGCAGCGACGAGAGTGATTCCCAGCCAGAAGAACGACGGCGTCGCCTCGACAAAGAACATGCTGGCCTGGGCGAGAACAACGAGCCCCGTATTGGTGCCCAACCATAGTTTGCGGCGACCTGCACGATCGGAGCGTTGTCCCAGGACCGGGGCCAGCAGAGCCACGACGACGCCCGCTAGGGCGATGGCAAAACCCAAATCGCTGGAGAGCTCGGCGAGACCGCGTTGATAGGCGTCACTGTCTTCACCCAACGCCCGGATATCTTCGGGCAGGAAGAGCGAGCTGGTGACGTACACGGTGAAGACAAACGTTGTGATGACGCTCGCAAAAGGCTGGGTTGCCCAGTCCCACAGCGCCCACGACCAGACCCGGCGTTTCGGGATGACCGCGTCCTGGTTGAGGGTGAGCCCAACAATCGGAAGCGCGTCCGTGTCGGCAAGAGGGGCAGGGTGGGGAGTGTGTGAACCGTCGTTGGCCATGTAATAACCGTAGCGGGAGGACCGCGCCGTGCCTAAACACGGCCTTTCGTCGCGGTGAATTGTCAATATATGAGCGCTAGCGACTCACATTTTGAAAGAAATACTTGACAAGGGTCGACTCATGTTGCAAACTTGAGTCATCTCGGCTCATATATGGGCCACTACATGACGTAAGGAGCAGGCCAGATGGCACGCGCAGTAGGAATTGACTTAGGAACCACCAACTCGGTGGTGGCCGTACTCGAGGGTGGAGAACCCACCGTTATCGCAAACGCAGAAGGTTTGAGGACCACTCCCTCTGTTGTGGCGTACACAAAAGATGGCGAAATTCTCGTGGGAGAGACCGCGAAGCGCCAAGCCGTAACCAACGTGGATCGCACCATTTCTTCGGTGAAGCGCCACATGGGTACGGACTGGAAACAGGACGTAGACGACAAGGCTTACACCCCGCAAGAGATTTCGTCCCGGATTCTCGCCAAGCTCAAGCGTGACGCTGAGCAGTATTTGGGCGAGAGTGTGACCGACGCGGTCATCACCGTGCCCGCGTACTTCAACGACGCCGAGCGCCAAGCAACGAAGGAAGCCGGAGAGATTTCTGGGCTCAACGTCTTGCGCATCATCAACGAGCCCACCGCCGCAGCCTTGGCTTACGGTTTGGACAAGGGCAAAGAGGACGAACTCATCTTGGTCTTCGACCTCGGTGGTGGAACGTTCGATGTTTCGTTGCTCGAGGTGGGCAAGGACGACGAGTTCTCGACCATTCAGGTCCGCGCCACCTCTGGTGACAACCGACTCGGTGGAGACGACTGGGATGAGCGCGTCGTGGACTACCTGGCGGGTCGCTTCAAGGAGACCACCGGTGTTGACGTGTCCAAAGACAAGATTGCTAAGCAGCGTCTGAAGGAAGCTGCCGAGCAGGCGAAAAAGGAGCTCTCGACCTCGACGAGCACACAGATTCAGCTGCCCTACCTGTCGTTGACCGAAAGCGGTCCCGCCAACCTGGACGAGACGCTCTCGCGTGCCAAGTTCGAAGAGCTCACCAAGGACCTGCTGGAGCGCACGAAGAAGCCCTTCAACGACGTGATCAAGGAAGCAGGCGTCAAGCTCTCAGAGATTGCTCACGTGGTCATGGTCGGTGGGTCCACCAGAATGCCCGCCGTCACCACCTTGGTGACCGAGCTGACCGGTGGTCGCGAGCCCAACAAGGGTGTCAACCCGGATGAGGTTGTCGCCGTCGGCGCAGCTCTCCAGGCCGGCGTTCTGATGGGTGAGCGCAAGGACGTTCTGCTCATTGATGTCACCCCCCTGAGCCTCGGAATCGAGACCAAAGGTGGAATCATGACCAAGCTGATTGAGCGCAACACCGCGATCCCCACCAAGCGCAGCGAGACCTTCACGACAGCGGATGACAATCAGCCCTCCGTGTCCATTCAGGTCTTCCAGGGAGAGCGTGACTTCACCAAAGACAACAAACCGTTGGGGAACTTCGAGCTCACCGACATTGCGCCCGCTCCTCGCGGGATCCCTCAGGTGGAAGTCACCTTCGACATTGACGCCAACGGAATCGTTCACGTGTCTGCCAAGGACAAGGGAACGAACAAGGAACAGTCGATGACGATCACCGGTGGCTCCTCGCTTCCCAAGGAAGACATCGAGCGCATGGTCCAAGAGGCAGAAGAGCACGCCGCTGAGGACAAGAAGCGTCGCGAAGCTGCCGAGGAGCGTAACGGCGCCGAACAGCTTGCCTACTCGGTGGAGAAGCTCCTCAAAGACAACGACGAGAAGCTTCCTGACGACATCAAATCAGAAGTCCAGGCCGACTTGGATGCACTGAAGACGGCGCTTGCCGGCGAGGATGACGAGGCCGTCAAGACGGCCATGGAAACCCTGAGTCAGAGCCAAACCAAACTCGGTGAGGCGCTGTACAAGGAAGACGCTGAAGCACCCGCTGACGCCGGAGACACCCCCGCGGAAGACGATGAAGACATTGTTGACGCTGAGGTTGTTGACGACGAGGCGGACGACAGCTCCGACAAGAAGTAGACACGATGCCAAAGTCAGACAAACCCGAGCGCGAAGAAGAGGAACAAGAGCAACCCCTCTTCACCGATAAACGACGGGTAGATCCTGAGACAGGCGATGTCCGACCTGAGGCAGCAGAAGCTGCCTCAGGGGACGACATCACCGAGGAAGACATCGAGCTTCTTGCCGAAGCAGAGCGTGACTTGGTGGCGGAATACCGTGATCGTGCTGCGCGCGCTGAGGCCGAGCTCCAAAACTTCCGCATGCGGGTGGAGCGGGACCGTCAGGCGAATCGCGAGGCTGTTATTGCCGAAGTGATTCGTGCCCTGTTGCCCGTGATGGATGACTTGGATCGCGCGGATGCCCACGGGGATTTAGCCGGTGGACCCCTGGAACTTGTGGCACAAAAACTGCGTGCCAGTTTTGAGCGCTACGGCCTCACGGCTGTAGGTGAGGTGGGCGAAGTTTTTGATCCCGCCAAGCACGAGGCGATGGTCCGGCTTCCCGAAGCGGGAGCTGAGGGCGAGACGGTCGCGGACGTCATCGAGGGTGGTTACATCCTGGGCGACAAGCTGGTGCGTCCCGCCAAAGTGGCCGTCAAAGTACCGGCTGACGAGTAGACCTAAAGGAGGTGTGCGATGGCTAGCCAGGATTGGTTAGAAAAGGACTTTTACAAGATTCTTGGCGTATCCAAGAGTGCTTCTGATGCAGAAATCAAGAAGTCTTATCGCTCCCTGTCGAGAAAGTATCACCCGGACGTAAACCGGGATGACCCTCAGGCCGAGGCACGCTTCAAAGAGGTGTCGGAGGCTTATTCGGTGCTCTCTGACAAGAATGAACGCGCAGAGTATGACCAAATTCGCACGATGCAATCGGGCGGGCCCAGGTTTAGCGCGGGAGGTTCGCAGGGCGGTTTTGAGGACGTCTTTGGCGGCATGTTTGGCGGCGGCATGCCGCGCAGCGCTCCCTCGGGAGATTACGGCGACCTTTTCTCTGGTCTCTTCGGTGGCGGGGGTGGTGGCTTCAATGGTTACCGCGAGCCCACCAAAGGCCGCGACGTTGTCTCGCGCGTGACCATCGATTTGAAGACGGCTATTGCAGGCACTGACGTCACTCTCGAAGGGCCCGGCGGCAAGAAAATCACTGCTCGCGTTCCCGCCGGAGTCAAAGACGGACAAAAGGTGCGACTACGAGGCAAAGGCCACCCCAGCCCTGATGGTGGAAAAGCCGGTGATGTGATCATTACCGTCGGAGTGCCCAAGCACCAGATTTATTCGCGAGATGGTGATCACCTGCGCATCGACGTTCCAATCACCTTTGGCGAGGCCACCCTGGGCGCAACGGTGGAAGTCCCCACGATTGATGGCGAGATCGTCAAAGTCAAAATCCCCGCGGGTACCCCGAGCGGGAAGGTGCTGCGCGTAAAGGGTAAAGGCGTGCGGGCCGGAGCAGCACTGGGTGACCTGCTTGTTGAACTGCAGGTTGCGGTCCCCTCCCACCTGTCGGGTGCGGCAAAAGGTCACCTCGAGAAACTGATGGCGGCACTGCCTAATGAGAACCCCCGTGAGGATCTGGTTAAGCGAGCGAAAGGGTAGGTGAGTCATGGATGAGCTAACCCCGCTCTTTTCCATCACAGCTGCGGCTGAGCTTGCCGGCATGCACCCGCAAACCTTGCGCCAGTACGACAGACTCGGGCTCGTTTCTCCCACGCGCACGGCCGGGCGCACCAGACGCTACTCCATGAAGGACGTGGTGAAGCTTCGGGAAGTTCAGCGCTTGAGCTCGGAGGGGCTCAACCTCGAGGGCATCAAAAGAATTGTGGAGTTGGAGGAGCAGGTCGATAGCCTGACCAAAAGGGTGCGCGATCTCGAATCCACTCTGGCCGATGAAATTCTTGTTCGCTCTGGACGCCGCGTGTTTGCGGCTGGCGCTGAAGGCGACGTTATCCCGTTGCGTGCCGGAGAGCGCGCCAAAAAATCCAATCAAGTGGTGCTGTGGAACCCCCTTCGAGGCATACTTCCACCCTCCCGCCAACACGATGCGTAAAGGACTCAGCAATGCCTAACGGTAACCCCCAGCAAGAAGAGCAGAAGAGTTCTCTAGAGCAATATGGAATGAACCTGACCGACATCGCTCGGGAAGGGAAACTTGATCCGGTGATCGGTCGCGATTCGGAGATCCGACGGGTCTCTCAGGTACTCACCCGCCGCACCAAAAACAACCCGGTGCTGATCGGTGAACCCGGTGTGGGGAAGACCGCTGTGGTTGAGGGACTTGCCCAGCGAATTGTTGCTGGTGACGTCGCCGACTCTCTCAAGGGGAAGCAATTGATTTCCCTGGACATGGCGGCTTTGGTTGCTGGCGCGAAGTATCGGGGTGAGTTTGAAGAGCGCCTCAAAGCAGTCTTGAAGGAAATCAACGATGCTGAAGGCGAAATCATCACGTTTGTTGACGAACTCCACACGTTGATGGGTGCTGGTGGCGGCGAAGGATCTGTCGCAGCCGCCAATATGTTGAAACCGATGCTGGCCCGCGGCGAACTGCGCCTGATTGGCGCCACCACGCTCAATGAATACCGCGAATACATCGAGAAGGACGCAGCTTTGGAGCGCCGGTTCCAGCAGGTCTTTGTCGGTGAACCCAGTGTTGAGGACACGGTCGCAATCCTTCGCGGGTTGAAAGAGCGCTATGAAGCCCACCACAAAGTGGTGGTCGCCGATAGCGCTCTCGTGGCCGCCGCAACCCTCTCCAACCGCTACATCACCTCTCGTCAGTTGCCCGACAAAGCCATCGACCTGATCGACGAAGCAGCCAGTCGGCTGAAGATGGAAATTGAGTCATCGCCCGTCGAGATCGATGAGCTCCGCAGAAGTGTGGACCGCCTCAAAATTGAGGAGTTGGCGCTGAAAAAAGAAAAAGACGACGCGTCAAAAGAGCGCCTCAGCAAGTTGCGTGAAGACCTGGGTGCGAAAGAAGCGCAATTGGGCGCACTGCAGGAGCGGTGGGCGAAAGAGAAAGCCTCCCTCCAGGATGTGGGAGAACTGAAGACCAAACTCAGCGAGGCCCGGATCGACTTGGATCGCGCGATGCGAGAAGGGCAGTACCAAGAGGCCTCGAAGCTGAACTACGAAGTGATTCCGGGAATTGAAGAAGCTATCGCAGCTGCCGAGTCGCAAGAAAAGAGCGACGACCGGATGGTCAATGACCAGGTGACCGATGAGGACATCGCTGCTGTAGTGGCTGCCTGGACAGGAATCCCCGTCGACAAGCTCACTCAGGGGGAGACTGAACGTCTGCTCCACCTCGAAGCAGAGTTGGCCAAACGACTGGTCGGGCAAAAGGATGCTGTCACGGCCGTCAGCGATGCTGTTCGCCGCACACGTGCGGGTCTGAGTGACCCGAGCCGGCCGACCGGCTCGTTCCTCTTCCTCGGACCCACGGGTGTGGGTAAGACAGAGCTTGCGAAAGCGCTGGCTGACTACCTGTTTGATGACGAAAAAGCGCTCGTGCGCATCGATATGAGCGAGTACGGCGAGAAGTTTTCGGTGTCACGACTGATTGGGGCTCCTCCTGGTTACGTCGGCTACGAACAGGGTGGCCAGCTGACTGAAGCTGTTCGGCGTCGCCCCTATTCGGTGATCCTGCTGGATGAGGTGGAGAAAGCACACCCTGAAGTCTTTGACCTTCTGCTCCAGGTCTTGGACGATGGTCGACTGACCGATGGCCAGGGTAGGACCGTTGATTTCCGGAACACCATTTTGGTCTTGACCTCTAATCTAGGCTCGGGATACCTGACTGATGAATCCCTGGAGTGGTCCGCCAAAGTGGAAGCGGTGAACGCTGAGGTGCGCCAGGCCTTCAAGCCGGAATTTGTGAACCGGCTGGATGACATCGTCGTTTTCTCCACTCTCACTAGCGAAGACCTCGGCCAAATCGTCGAAATAACCGTGGATCGTTTGCAGAAGCGCCTGTCGGAACGCCGACTGGAGCTTGCGGTCACTCCCGCAGCCCGATTGTGGCTTGCGGAGAATGGCTACGACCCGATCTACGGGGCGCGCCCACTGCGACGATTGATGCAACGGGAAATCGATGACCGGCTTGCCCAGGCCATTTTGGCGGGAGAAATCCAAGACGGTGACACCGTGCGTGTGGACCTGCTCGAGGACAAGTCGGGCCTGTCTGTCGCTCCGTTCAGCATCGACTGAAAGACTCGGGTACCAACTGGAAAGGCTTGACCGCAGATGACCCACGCCCCTGAGCACTCGTTTGACATCCACCCGCCGCTTGCGGATCGATGGAGTCCGCGGGCCTATTCACACACCCATGTCCTCACCAAAGACGAGATGGGGCCGTGTTTTGAGGCAGCGCGGTGGTCTGCTTCGTCGGGGAATAGTCAGCCGTGGAGCTTCGCACTCGGGCTTCGAGGCGATGACACGTTTGCCGCCATCCTCGAGTCGCTCGCCGAGGGAAACGCCGTCTGGGCACAGCACGCGAGTGCACTGGTGGCCAACATTGCGCAGCTGACAACCGCGGAGGGGAAAAGTCAAGGTCACGCCGTCTACGACCTCGGCCAGTCTGTCGCGCATTTCAGCGTCCAAGCCACTGTCGAGGGCCTCGTCGTTCACCAGATGGGCGGCTTTGATGCCGACCAGCTCGGTGCGTCACTGGAGCTGGATCAGTCTCACGCCGTGATTTCGGTTATGACAGTCGGCGTTATCGGCGACCCCGCGGACCTCCCGGATAAGTTGCGCGAGCGCGAAGCTCTCCCGCGAATGCGCAAGCCGCTCTCCGATGTGGTCACCCACGGTGTTCGTTACTGAAGCTCCGCTTCAATAAGGTCCACAAACCCCGCGATGTCCTCGGCGGTCGTGTCGAAGGAACACATCCACCGCACTTCGCCTCGGGACTGATCCCAGTCGTAAAAACGAACTTTTTGTCGTAGCCGTTCGGCCACCGCGAGGTCGATGAGGGCGAAAACACCGTTTGATTCGGTCGGATAGCTGAACTCAAGTCCCGTGATGCGGCCTTGGTCGATGCGCTCCTGAAGCTGAGAGCGCAGCAGTTGGGCCATTCGATTTGACTGTGCTGCCGTGGTGATACCCAGTGAGTCCTCGAGCAGGGTGAGGATTTGGGCGCTCACAAAACGCATTTTGCTGGGCAATTGCATGCTCATCTTGCGGAGGTAGGGAATCCCTTCGACCGCGTCGGGGTTGAGAACAACAATGGCTTCCGCGCCGAGGGCACCGTTTTTCGTGGCCCCCAGGCTCAGAACGTCTACGCCCGCCTTCGTGGTGAAGTCAGCAAACGGCACCCCGAGGCTTGCCGCGGCATTGAAAAGGCGCGCCCCATCCATATGAAGGAGCATGCCCTTGCTGTGGGCGAAATCGGCAAGCGCCGACACTTCATCCGGCCGATATACCGTCCCGACTTCGGTGCTCTGCGTAATCGACACGACCAGCGGTTGCGCCCGGTGTTCATCACCGAACCCATAGGCCTGGGTGGCAACAATCTCAGGGGTGAGTTTTCCTCCCACCGGCGCAACCGGGTACAGCTTGAGTCCGCTAACGCGCTCTGGCGCGCCACCCTCATCGGTGTGGATGTGTGCTGAGGTCGAGCAGATGACCGCTCCCCACCTCGGCATCATCGACGTGAGGGCGACAACATTGGCTCCCGTGCCGTTGAAGAGAGGGAAAACTTGCGCCTTGGGGCCGAAAATTTCTGCAATTTTCACCCCGAGAGCGGCCGTGTAGTCGTCACCGCCGTAGGCGACCTGATGTCCGCGGTTTGCTCCCTCGATCGCCGCCATCACTTCGGGGAGAACACCGGAGTAATTGTCGCTGGCGAAGCCGCGCCAGCTCACATTATGAAGAGTCACGGACACATCCTCCCACTGCTGATGGGAGGTGAGGCGATAGTGCAGATTTGGATGTTGTGAGCAACGTGACCGCGAGCTTAGGCATTGTTGCTCTCGCTGTTGCTGGCGCTCGCCTAAAACACCATGGGGCGATCATCATCGTCCCCGTTGGTCTCTATTTCTACCGACACAGGTACGTGATCGCTCGGGCTTTCGCGTGCCCGCTCGTCGCGATGGATATCGACGCCGACAACGGCGTCGGCAAAGTCGGCAGAACCGTAGAGAAAATCGATTCGTAAACCGTGGTCTTTCGCGAATTTCCCTTGTTTGTAATCCCAGAAGGTGTAGCCCTCGGGAATGAGGGGGCGAACAACATCACTGACACCAGCACGAGCGTGAAACTCTGCGAGCGCGGAGCGCTCTTTGTCCGACGTGTGGGTCGAGCCAGGCAGCAAGAACAGAGGGTCACCCGCATCGGAATCGAGCGGCGCAACATTGAAGTCGCCCCCCACAACGAAGGGGTGGGCATCGGCGTGCTGGCTGTAGTCACCAAAAGCGGAACCTAAGCGCTCCAGCCAGGCAATCTTGTAAGCCATGTGCGGGTCATCAATTCCGCGCCCGTTGGGCACATACACGGAGCACACCCGGATACCCTCCACCGTCGCCGAGATGGCTCGGGCTTCGGGGGCTTGCTCTGCTGACGGGTCTTTCGCAAAGCCCGGCATATCCGCGAATCCTGGTTCGATATCTGCGAGCCCGAGGCGCGAGGCAATTCCCACGCCGTTCCACTGGTTTAGCCCGTAATGAGCAACGTCGTATCCGGCTTCCTCAAAAACGTCGAGTGGGAATTGATCGTCTCGGCACTTTGTCTCCTGCATGAGCAGAACGTCCACATCCTGCCGGTGCAGGAAATCAATTACGAGTGTGTGCCTGGTGCGGATGGAGTTCACGTTCCAGGTGGCAATTTTCACCTCCCCAGCCTAAGGCGCGCAGATAGAGTGGGATTGTGTCTAGCGCCCGGCAACAACTGATTGAGCACATCTCGCGTGATGCCGTGCATCACGGCGACTTCACGCTTACTAGCGGAAAAAAAGCCACTTTCTATATCGATCTTCGCCAGGTCAGCCTGGATCACCGTGTAGCCCCGCTCATTGGCGATGTTATGTTGCCCATCGTGGAGGAGTTTGCTCCTATCGATGCTGTCGGAGGGTTGACGATGGGGGCTGACCCCATTGCCTCGGCCATCATGCATCGCGGGTTGCTTCAAGGAAAAAATCTTGATTCGTTCGTGGTGCGCAAAGAGCCCAAAGACCATGGGCGCGGCCGCCAGATTGAGGGCCCAGATCTCTCCGGCAAACGGGTGATTATCGTGGAAGACACCTCCACCACGGGGGGTTCTCCGCTCACGGCCGCTCGGGTTGCGGAAGCAGCCGGGGCAACGGTCGTCGCCGTGTGTGTCGTGGTAGACCGAGACACTGGGGCCGATCGGATCATTGAAGAAGCCGGTTACCCGTATCGGGCGGCTCTTCATTTGGCTGACCTGGGGCTTTAGTGGATCAGGAATCACCCCCGCGGGTTCCCCTGCGCGCGACTCGTCGCGGCCAGAACATCATTGTTGCCTCGTCCGTCGCAGCTACCCTCGTTTTTCTTGGCGCTGCTGTCGGGGCATTTTTTGTGGGCCAGTCATTGGCTCCTCAAACCCCCGCGGCAACCGTGACGCAGGCGCAAGAAGTTCTCGACGTTGAGCGTCCGGTCGTCGAGTTTCCCTCTCTGACGGGTGGGCCGCGGGAACCGGGGGACGCCAGTTGGGCGGATCTGCGTGGGGGTGAATGCCTTCGCCCCTTTGAGACTGCTTTTGCCGAGACGTTCTCCGTGGTCGAGTGCTCGACACCTCACGACGCCCAGGTGCTGGTGGCCCAGTTGGTGTCGCGCGATCGCACCGAGTCATATCCGGGCGAGGCGGAAATGGCCATCCTGGCGCGAGAAATTTGTGATGTGAGCGACCTCGTGAATACCGAGTACGCAGCTGAGTTTGAGGACCTTTATGTCGAACCCGCTTACCCGGTGACGCAGGCTCAGTGGGACGAAGGCCAACGCGTGGTGTGGTGTTTTGTCCGCAGTGGAAGCGGTGAAGTTTTCGAGCGGTCGTTTCTTGACTAAAGGTAGGGCTCTAACCGCTCGCGCATGATTTCGAGCGCTGGCTCATGCGAATCCATCACCACGAAACGACGCTCGAGCAGTGCCGCGGCGTGAGCGGTCGAACCGCTGCCGGCAAAAGGGTCCAGGATCCAGTCGCCAGGATTACTCGAGGCTTGAATGATCCGACGAAGGATGCCCAGTGGCTTTTGCGTCGCATACCCGGTTTTTTCTGACCCCGTGGGGCTCACAATCGTGTGCCACCACACATCGGTGGGCAGTTTGCCTCGGGCCGCCTTTTCGGGGCCCACCAGCCCCGGTGCCATATAGGGCTCACGATCGATGGCATCAGAATTAAAGATGTAGGCCGAGGGGTCTTTCACGTAGACCAAGATGGTGTCGTGTTTGGTGGGCCACCGTGTTTTCGCTTTGCCGCCGTAATCGTAGGCCCAGATGATTTCGTTCAAAAAGTGGTCCCGACCAAAAATCAGATCGAGAGCAACCTTGGCGTAGTGGACTTCCCGCCAGTCCAAGTGGACATACAGTGTGCCGTGAGGGGCAAGTACCCGCCAGGCTTCCTCCAACCGGGGCGCGAGGAAAGACCAGTAATCGGCAAAAGCGTCGTCGTAGCTCATCAACTTGTCGACCGTGACGTCGTAACGACGGCCACCAAAGCCACCGCGCTGACCACTCGAGGCTTGGGACGCACGGGTTGTCTTTCGTGTTTGGGTTCTGCCCGTATTAAACGGCGGGTCCATGTAGCACAGCGTGAAGGACTCATCCGGCAGGCTTCGCAGCAGAGGAAGGTTATCGCCGGCCAAGACACGGTTGGAGCCTTGGGGTGACCACGGCTGCTCGTTCACTCCCACAGGCTACCCGTTGGTGCCTAGGCTGGTCAGGTGACTGACGCCGGCGAGCACCCCGAAAAATCCACGCATGGAGTAGGCCCCTGGGTGGGGCCGTGGCCCGAAGGCAATCATTTTGACCAGGAACTGCTTGCGAACGGTGACTCTCGCAATGTGGTGGATCAGTATCGCTACTGGACGATGGAAGCCATCGTCGCGGATCTCGACACTCGCCGCCATGGCTTCCACGTCGCGATTGAGAATTGGCAGCACGACCTGAACATTGGCTCGATTGTCCGGAGCGCGAACGCGTTTCTTGCCGACACGGTCCACATAGTTGGCCGTCGACGTTGGAATAAACGCGGCGCGATGGTGACCGACCGCTACCAACACGTGTTGCATCACGCGACCATCGACGACTTGCTTGAGTTTGCGCAACAACAGTCTCTCCCGCTCGTGGCCGTCGATAACGTGGAGCGCTCGGTACCGGTGGAGAAGATGACGCTACCGGAACGGTGCATTCTGCTTTTTGGCCAAGAGGGCCCCGGCCTCTCCGCTGAGGCATTAGCTGCTGCCGATTACGTTGTCGAAATCACGCAATTTGGTTCCACACGATCTCTGAACGCGAGCGCCGCCGCCGCGATTGTGATGCACCAGTGGGTAGTGCAGAGACAGGACTGATCCCGAAACACAACTATCAGTAGACTTGGCCGGTAAGGACGGCTAAACAAAGGATTCTGATGCCCGCCGTTGTAATTGTTGGAGCCCAATGGGGCGATGAAGGCAAAGGCAAAGCCACCGACCTCATCTCTGACCGCATCGACTACGTCGTAAAGTTCAATGGCGGAAATAATGCCGGGCACACCGTCGTCATCGGCGAGGAAAAGTACGCGCTTCACCTGCTGCCCTCTGGCATCCTGACGGCGGGCGTGACGCCCGTCATCTCCAACGGCGTCGTGATTGACCCGGAGGTCCTCATGGAGGAGCTCGATGGGTTGACCGCTCGAGGCATTGACGTTTCACGGCTCGTGGTGAGCTCGCACGCGCATATCATCACCGGTTACCACCGCACGCTGGACCGGGTTACCGAGCGCTTTTTGGGCAAACGACAGATTGGTACGACGGGTCGCGGGATTGGCCCGACCTATGCGGACAAAATCAACCGCGTGGGAATCAGGGTTCAAGATCTTTTTGATGAAGGGATTCTTCGGCAAAAAGTTGAGGGCGCCTTGGAGGCAAAGAATCACCTGCTGGTGAAGATCTATAACCGACGAGCAATCGGGGCCGACGAGATTGTTGATGAGCTGCTTTCTTACGCGGACCGTCTGCGGCCGATGGTTCAGGACACAGGGCTGCTTCTTCACCGCGCGCTCGAGGAAGGCAAGACGGTGCTCTGCGAGGGTGGTCAGGCGACCATGCTCGATGTGGATCACGGAACGTATCCCTTTGTGACGTCGTCCAACGCCACGTCTGGTGGGGCCAGCACGGGTACCGGAATTGCACCCTGGAGACTGGACAAAATCATCGGAATTGTGAAGGCCTACACGACGCGCGTGGGCGCCGGACCATTCCCCACTGAACTGGAAGATGAGTTTGGTGAATTTTTACGCAATAACGGCCACGAGTTTGGAACCACAACCGGTCGACCGCGCAGAACTGGTTGGTATGACGCCCCCATTGCGCGCTACTCGGCGCGCATCAACGGCGTGACCGACTTTGTTCTGACCAAGCTCGATGTCTTGACGGGGCTGGAGAAGATTCCGGTGTGTGTTGCCTACGACGTCGATGGCCAGCGCGTAGAAGATATTCCTTGGTCCCAGTCGGACTTCCACCACGCCACCCCCATTTATGAATACTTCCCCGGCTGGAGCGAAGACATCACGGGCGTGCGCCGTTTTGAAGACCTGCCGCAGAATGCCCAGGATTACGTCATCGCACTGGAAGGCATGAGCGGGTCGCGCATTTCCGCGATTGGCGTGGGCCCAGGGCGCGATGCCATCGTCACCCGGCATGCTCTTCTGGACTAGTCACCTCGGCTCGCGCCTCGATAGGGTCAAGTCATGACGTCTTCAGTCCCCAGCGAGTTGGTCACCTTGCGCAAAAGCATCGACAATATCGATGCCGCGCTCGTCCACCTGCTCGCGGAGCGGTTTAAAACAACCCAACAGGTGGGGCGACTCAAAGCAGACCTATCCATGCCGCCTTCCGACCCCACCCGCGAAGCATCCCAACTGGAGCGTTTGAGGGAGCTTGCGAAAGGGGCGGATTTAGACCCTGCCTTCGCCGAAAAGTTTTTGAGCTTTATCCTCGCTGAGGTGATTCAGCACCACGAAGAGTTAGCTGCTGGCGAGGGGTAATTCTCGGTAGAGGTTGTGGGAAACCTCCACCAGTCGCTCGATGAGCGCTTCATCCCGTTCCACGATGACGTATTTGGGTCCCGGCCAGCCGGGCACCATGGTTCCGTTCTTGTTTTCCCGCAACATCCAGCCGAAAACACACGACTGCGCGCCGGTCACATAGAGCTGCCACTGCACTTGCCGCTGGTAGTGACCAGGCACAAAGCGCCATTCGCCCCAGTCCTTACCGGTGGTCTTAACTTCGGCGATGAGGTCATGATCGGGAGACAGGCCATCGGGTGTGGCCATTTGCCATTTTCGTTCGGTGTCATCCCGCGCGATCAGCCAATCGTTGGCGTGTAGCTCAAAACGCTCCCCGAGTTTCTCCATCAGCGATTGTTCTTGCTCCCGGCCAAAACGCATGTAGTCGTTGTCCGGGATCGCTCGAGGGTATTTCATTTGATGGGCGATTTCGCGAAAGCCTGACGGGGTGACGGCTTTGGACACAGCTGTTGCCGTTACCCCGGAGGCTCGAACCTGAAGCCACTTTTGATAGTCGCTGGAGGGCACCAGGAAGCGGGAAGTCTCAATCATGTTCGTCACAACCGTATAGCCCGCATCCGACAGCGACCCTACGAGGCGGGGTGATACCCCACCACTGGGCCGAGCGCTGCCGGGAGGGTTGCGCGGGTAATCGCGGTAAGTTCGTCAATCGAGAACCTCGCAATATCAGCGATGTCGAGTTCCGCCGAGGGAAGGTCGGTAACTCCGATTCTGGCGACGGGGACTCCGCGACCCCGGCACAAGCCTTGGAATTTCACATCATCTTCCCGGGCCACTGACACCACCATGCGCGCAACGCTTTCAGAGAACAAGACTGTGGTGGCATCAAGATCGGTGTTGTCCATCACATCGCCGAGCCAGATCCTTGCTCCCACTCCGCGACGAAGGACACCTTCGGCGAGAGTCACCAGCAACCCACCGGACGAGAGGTCGTGTGCGCTGGTGACCAAACCATCTCGCGCTGCTGCTTCCATCACACCTGCGAGAGCTTTTTCTGCGGGCAAGTCAGGAGCGGGGGGCATGCCACCCAAATGCTGATGGAGCACTTCCGACCAGAGCGAGCCACTGAGTTCATCTTTGGTGGTTCCGAGCAGATAGAGGTTTTCACCATCGTCTTGCCAACCACTGGGCAAGCGGCGCTCGACCGTGTCGATGACTCCCATCACTCCCACGACGGGGGTGGGATAAATCGGGGTGGACCCTGTTTGGTTGTAGAGGCTGACATTTCCCCCGGTGACGGGTATGCCGAGCTCTTGGCATCCATCCGCTAGGCCCGTGACTGATTCGACGAACTGCCACATCACTTCCGGGTCTTCCGGGCTGCCGAAATTCAAACAATCGCTGACGGCCACGGGTCGCGCACCTGTTGCGGCAACATTTCGGTAAGCCTCCGAGAGGGCCAGTTGGGCACCGCGATAAGGGTCGAGGTAGCTATAGCGTGCGTTGGCATCGAGTGACAACGCAACTCCAAGACCGGACTCTTCGTCAACGCGAATCATCCCGCCGTCATCGGGATACGCCAGAGCGGTGTTACCCATCACGTACCTGTCGTATTGGTTGGTGATCCACTCAGTATTCGCCACCGTAGGCGAGGCAAGAACCTTCAGAATGTCCGAGCGGATATCTTCTGGGTCGACAGACCGCTTGAGTGTGGTCGCTGAATCCGCCTGGAGTGCGTCAAGCCACTCGGGTCGGTGATAGGGGCGGTCATAGACCGGTGAATCGATGGCGACAGTGGCCGGGTCAACATCGACAATGGTTTCCCCGCGCCAGTGAATGACGAGGCGACCGGTGTCCGTGACGTTGCCGAGAACGCTGGCTTCGACTTCC
>JAOHDU010000007.1 GCA_028096805.1 Pontimonas sp. | reverse complement strand
AGGCCCTACGTGAACACGCGGGGCGATCACCGCCCCACTGGTCATCCCCGCGGCGATGGCTCTGTCAAGATCTCCGGGATAAACACCGGCTTCCACTTCCAACGGGTAGGGGCCCTCGTGTGAGGCGATGCGCCTCACCCAGTCGGGAACTGTGTACCCCATTTCCAAATCAACGATGCCGACCACTCCGAGCGATGCGGCGTGATGCGCGGCGTCCAATACCCATTCATCCACAGTTTCTGGAGGGGCCATACCCAGTCGTTGAGTGAGGGCAAACCAGGGACCTTCCCGAAGAATGCCCTGCTCATCAGCATCCTCGACACCAAACTGAGCAAGTGCCGCGCTGTTAAGCCAGCCGGAGTGCACATCCACAGACGACAGTGCGACCGGTGTGGACCCGGTCGCCGCATCGAGGTCAGCGAGCACTTTGCTGTCGGGCCATAAGCCATCGCGGTACTCGGTACCAATCACGACCGGGTCAGGACTCTCTGCGTCCTTGTTGGCAGCCACCGCTTCGGCCATCAGGGCGACAGCTTCTGCGGCAGATCGCGCGGCCGCCAGGGACACGCGGCGACGGTGTTGAGCCCAAAACGCAAAGTGGACGTGTTCGTCCCACAGCCCTGGAATGACGATCCGATCATCCAGGTCGATCACCTCATGATCGCCCCGCGGAGCTTGCCCCGCAGGAAAAATGCCAGCGATCACACCTTCCGACACCAGGATGTCAACACTCCCGTCGGAGCGGTGGGAATCACGGATCACACGGGACAGAATCATGACGGCCTTTTCACGACGTTTGGCAGGCGGGGCAGAAATAGAGCTTACGAGTGGCCATCACCTCTAAGGCAACGGATTCTCCGCACGCCCGGCAAGGCTGACCCTCTCTTTTGTAAACAAAATAACGATCGCTCGTGCGACTAAGCGCCCGTCGATACTCGGCGGGCGTAAGGTCGTCGCGGGTCATCATTACGCCCGTTTTTACGCCGGCTTTGAGCAGAACCGCCCAGTCTTTCCACAAGGCAACCGCCGTTTCTTCATCGAGCGCCGATGCGGGGCGGTGGGGATCGAGCCCATGGCGAAAAAGTATTTCTGCGCGATAAACATTTCCGATCCCGCTGACGACACTTTGATCCATCAGGACCGCTCCGATCGCACGGGACGTGCCCGCCACGCGCGAAACGAACTCGCGCTGGCCTCGGACGCCTCGATCAATCAGAGGGTCTGGCCCTAAACGTTTCTTCACGACGTCGGCCTCCTCAGGGGTCAGGACCTCACAGGCCGTGGGTCCCCGCAGGTCTGCAACGACGTCCTGCGTTTCCAGACGAAGGCGGACTTGTCCCCGAGGGGCCGGCGGAAACGGCTCATCCGGGTCGACCACACCCTCGCCCTCCCCCAACCTTCTTCGGCTGCTGGGCGGCGCTCCCAGTGATTCGGCGGAGGGCGAACCCGCTCGCGCGGACGCACCGTGCAGCGTTGACACGTCCCAGCGCCCATAAATTCCCAAGTGAACCCGCAGTACCTGACCCGTAGAAAACGGCATGAAGAGCTGTTTGCCTTTGGCCTCGGCCCGCTCCACTTGCGCACCCGAAAGCAGGGCGGCGCCGTCACTGAACCGCCCTTGGGGAGATGAGGCGAGAACCGTCGAACCGGAGAAAAGTTCGTCAAAGAGCCGCGCAACGCGGTGAACGCTGTGCCCCTCTGGCATCGAATTAGAGCTTCAGGGAGAACCCGGAGATTGCCCCGGTCGTCTCGTATTCGGCCAGCTGGGCTATCCGACGCTCGTGGCGATCAACACCACTAAAGGGGGTCGCGAGGAACGTGTCAATCAGCAGCAGGGCCTCATCAATACTGTGCTGCCTCGCGCCCACCGCACACACGTTCGCATTGTTGTGTTCCCGAGCGAGAACCGCCGTATCAACGCTCCACACCAGTGCCGCACGAATGCCCGCGACTTTGTTGGCAGCCATTTGTTCCCCGTTGCCTGACCCACCAAAAACAACACCCAGGGCTTCCGTGCCCGCCGCTTGGTCAGCGGCAACAGCGAGGGCGGCGGCGATACAAAAGCTTGGATAGTCGTCCTCGGGGTCGAAGCTTGTGGGGCCGTGATCGATAACCTCATGCCCAGAGAGCGAGAGATGCTCCGCGACATCCCTACTGAAGTCCAACCCGGCGTGATCAGTGGCGATGTGTATGCGCATCCCCACATTCTACGAATGTCCTGGCTGTTAGTGCCGCGTAACGATTCCTCCTGGGGGGTTTCTTTCGTGGATTTTTGCCCTATTCTTGAGGGAACTTCTGTGGCAAGGAGCCCCGAATGACTATTCCCGAATTCCGTCGCGCAGTCCGCGGCTACGACACCGATGACGTGTCGCGCTATGTCGCTGAACTCAGCGAGCGTTTGGAACGCCTAGAGAACGAACGTGCGGAGAACGCGCGGACCATCCAACGCCTCAACCGGGATGTCGCCGACGCAAACGAGCGGGCCGGGCGGGCGAAGCCAAGCTTTGCCGAACTCGGCTCTGCCTTCGAAGAAACCCTGCGTTTGGCGGAAGAGCAATCGAAACGGATTACCCAGGAAGCATCAGCGGAAGCCGCCGAAGTTCTCGGAAATGCCCGCAGCGAGGCCACCCGGGTGAGGGAATCGGCTGCCAAGGATTCACGCAAAATCCTGTCGGATGCCCAGCGGGCTGCCGAGGATTTGAGGCTCGACTCTGAGCGGGAAGCGGCGCAGCTGCGCCAACAAGCCGCGGACGAGATCGCGAAGGCAACCAACACGCGCACCCGGGCAGAGCGCGCTTCAGCAACGATGATTAGCCAGGCCGAAAAACAGGTTTCGGAGATTAAGGCTGAAGCATCGCGTCAAGTTGAGCAGATCAAGCGCGAAGCCTCTGAGCTGTTGCACGCTGCGCAAGAGCGTGCAGTCGCGACAGATTCCAGTATTCGCCAGCAGATCGATGAGGCGGAGCGGGCTCGAGCGGCCATTCACGAAGAAGCCGACAACTACGCCCAAAAGGCCTACCAGCAGGCTGACGACCACGTCCAGGCAGCCGCACAGCGAGCCCAGGACCTCGGGCAGGAGGCAGACACGGTGCTCGAAACTGCTCAACGCCGGGCCGAAGATTTGACTACCGAAGCTCGCACCTACGCAGAGCGTCTGATTTCGGAAACTGTCCAGCGCTCGCGGTCCATCTCGCGCGATACTGAAGACCTCGTGAACAACATGCTCTCGGATACGGAAAGCCAGCTCAGCGACATTCGACGCCAGCAGGGCTACCTCAACGAGTACCTGCAGCGCATGCGCCAGGCTGTCACCGAAGTTGACCTGGAAATCACCAACATCCAGCCACCAAAGCTTGTCGGCGAATCGAAGCCAATCTCTCAAACAGGAAGCGCCGCGCAAACCCCTGAGCCGGAGGCAGTCCCCGTCACCATCGACGTGGAGTCCGACACGAAATAGGGAACCGTCTCGCTGGTCGCCTAGACTTTTGGGGCCTCACCGTGTGAGCGAGTGAACCTCGAACCAAGGAGTTTTGTTGTGCCCGGAGAAAATCTGTCCCGCGTCGAGGCACTCACCCGGTCACACCACATTACGGTCAAGTCGTACGACATCGAGATTGATCTGCGCCAGGCCGCCACGTCGTCAACATTCAGCAGCACAACCACTATCCGATTTGTTGCCGATGGCGCCAAGGAAACCTTCGTCGACGCCATCGCATCGCGAATCCATGCGGTGACCCTGAACGGGCAAGAACTTGACCCTCAGACGGTCTTCACCGACTCCCGGATTGCCCTGACCAATCTGGCCTCGGACAATACCCTCGTTGTCCACGGAGATTTTTCCTATATGAATACGGGCGAAGGCCTCCACCGGTTCGTTGACCCCGTCGACGACGAGGTCTACCTGTACTCCCAATTTGAGGTGCCGGATTCCCGACGCGTGTTCGCTGTCTTCGAGCAACCCGACCTCAAAGCAACCTTCCGTTTTGTGATCCACGCTCCCGAAGCGTGGCAGGTCATTTCCAACCAGCCGGGGCTCCGCACGCAGACCGATGATGGTGCCACCTGGACATTCACGCCGACCCCGCGGATTTCCTCGTACATCACCGCACTCATTGCCGGCCCGTATCAGTCTGTCTCCGAGGAACTGATCTCCTCCAGCGGGAAGACTATTCCCCTGGGCGTTTTCGCTCGGGCATCACTTTTCCCCCACCTGGATGCCGACTACATCTTCGACATCACGAAGAAGGGGTTTGCGTTCTTCGAGGAGAAGTTCGGTCACGCGTACCCGTTCGATAAGTACGACCAGATCTTCACCCCCGAGTTCAATGCCGGAGCCATGGAAAATGCGGGCGCCGTGACGTTTGCCGAAGCCTATATTTTCCGCTCGCAAGTGACCGACGCCTTGCGTGAGCGTCGCGTGGTGACGATCCTCCACGAGCTGGCCCACATGTGGTTCGGCGATCTTGTGACCATGCGCTGGTGGAACGACCTGTGGCTCAACGAATCCTTTGCCGAGTGGGCTTCCACGCTGGCCACCGCGGAAGCCACCGAATGGGAAGGGGCGTGGACCACATTCCAGGCGATGGAAAAATCGTGGGCCTACCGCCAGGACCAGCTTCCCTCCACACACCCAATTGTGGCTGCCATCAACGACATCGAAGATGTTCAGGTCAACTTCGATGGCATCACCTACGCCAAGGGAGCCTCGGTACTGAAGCAGCTCGTCGCGTGGGTGGGGGAACCGGCTTTTTTTGCCGGTGTGAAAAATTACTTCACCAAACACCAGTGGGGCAATACCGTGTTGAAAGACTTCCTAGCCGAGCTGGAAAAAACCAGCGGGCGCAACCTTTCACGCTGGAGCTCTATGTGGCTTGAGACCGCTGGGGTAAACACTCTTCGTCTTGATCTCGATACTGATAGCGAGGGCACCATCACGCGGGCGGCCATGATTCAAACGGCTCCCGCAGAGTGGCCAACACTGCGACCTCACCGCATCGGAGTGGGAATCTATGACGTGGACCACTCCGGCGCACTGGTGAGAACCCATTCCCTCGAATGTGACATCGAGGGTGCGAGTACGGATATTCCCGAACTGGTGGGACTGCACCGCGGCGGGCTCATCCTGCCCAATGACGAGGACCTTGCCTATGCAAAAATCCGGCTAGACGCAGCGTCGCTGACGTTCGCAACCGAGAACCTCCGACACATTCACAACCCTTTGGCACGTTCACTGGTTTGGGGCAGTGTCTGGGATTCGACACGGGATGCAGAGATTTCGCCCCGTGTATTTATTGACCTCGCCCTCTCCAATATCGCCCACGAAACGGAGAGCACCACCGTGCGAACAGTCCTCGGTCAGCTCGCGCTGACGGTGCGCAACTATCTGGCGCCGGCGAAGCGACAAGAAACCCTAGACGCTGTGGCGAACGCGTTGTGGGCTCTCGCCATGAATGCCGCT
Organism: Pontimonas sp.; assembly: GCA_028096805.1. Classification (GTDB taxonomy): domain Bacteria; phylum Actinomycetota; class Actinomycetes; order Actinomycetales; family Microbacteriaceae; genus Pontimonas. The sequence goes on along the minus strand of JAOHDU010000007.1, from coordinate 38,777 downwards.
CCAGGCAGCGATATCCAATTTCAGCTGGTGAAGGCGTTCAGTTCCTTTGCGAATGCTCCCGAGCACCAGACCACCCTTCGAGGACTCCTTGAGGGCGCGATCGAGCTCCCGGAACTGAGCATCGACCAGGACCTCCGATGGGAGCTACTGTCCGGTCTGAGCCTGGCTGGCGCCACCGACCGTGAAGAAATAGCGGCGGAGCTGGCAAAGGACAACACGGCGAACGGCGCACAGGCGGCGGCGCGCGCCCGAGCGCTCCTGCCATCGGTCGAAGACAAACAGCGCGTGTTCGATGAATTAGTGGGTCCCGATTCACCGCCCAACGCGATCGTGTCTGCGCTCAGCATGAGCTTTGCCATGAGTCACACGCCCGAGAATCTTGAGCCCTTTATTGGCGCGTATTTTGATCAGCTGGAATCCTTGTGGCAAACACGCACCTACAAAATCGCGGAGTACCTCGCAGAGGGCTTGTATCCAAGTTCCGTCATCGGTGACACGCTGGTCAAGGCCTCCCGCGATTGGCTAAAGGCGGCGCCGGAAATTCCGGCCCTGCGGCGCATTGTCGAGGAGAACCTTGCCGGCGTGGAGCGGGCGCTTAGGGTGCAAGCTCTCGACATCCAAGGGCAACCGCAGTAGTCGCATGACTGAATCGGCTGGCCAGGGATCAAGCCTGTTCGAGCGCGTGGGCGGAGAGTCGACGTTCACGAACCTCGTCACGCGGTTCTATGAGGGTGTGGGCACCGACGAAATATTGCTCCCGATGTATCCCGAGGATGATCTGGACGGAGCGATCTGGCGGCTCTCCGCGTTTCTCCAACAGTATTTTGGGGGACCCTCCACCTACAGTGAGCAACGCGGCCACCCGCGTTTGCGGATGCGGCATGCTGCCTTTCGCGTCAATCCCGAAGCTAAAGAACGATGGCTGCTTCACATGCGCAGCTCTCTAGATTCGCTCCAGCTCTCCCCCATGGATGATGGGGAAATCTGGGACTACTGTGAGCGCGCAGCGCTGATGATGGTCAACACCTTCGAGGACTAGTCCTCGGTGTCGGGCCCAAAATCGTGTCCGGTCGGGAACTTCACTAACACATAGCCATGAGCGGCAGTCAATCGAAGCCACGGGTCATTCGTGTGGACCTGAAGGCTTCTGTCGTCGAGGAACCCCAGTGCATCGGCAGCAAAGGCAGCTCCCGCAGGAATTCTCTTGGTGAAGGGAAGAATTTCTCCCCACACCTCGGCCCTGACCTTCTGCACCAACGCATCACCCGAATTAGCGGGAATTGCCTGGGCAACCCGCTGGATGCCGTCCTGGGCGGCGCCAGCCAGATCACCGGAGGAGACTCCGCGACGACGACGCCAGTTGTCCCGGGGCGGAGTAATAGCCGCCCACGCCAACGACGGAACCACTGGGGGTAGAGCAACGCTGCTGTGCCCTTCACGAATGGCTGCGCCCAACCGGTGAATCAGTGCTTCCATCGGAACAATCTCGTCGAGTTCGGCAGGCTCGCTCAGCGAACTCACCCTGAGCCCCAGGACCGTGGGGGTCCGATCTAACAGGCCGCGGGGAACCAGCAGGCCCACGTAGACAAGGACATGGCCATCCGCGGCAATCACTCGCGCGGAGGAGTTATTCACTCGAGCCGCTCGTTGCAAAAAGGTCTGTAGGTCTGCCAGCGCTTTCGGGGCTGAGAAAACCAGAGGTTCAGACATGATGTTCTCTAAACTACAACCGATGAACCCCACGGACGAGCAGTTACCCACCGACCCGGTCGAAAGCATGTTGGCGGCCCTCACGCTAACGACATCATCGGCGCGCACACGCGAGGACATTTTTACCGCGCCCAGCCAGTGGCAACCGCACGGACGGGTTTTTGGCGGACAGGTGATGGCGCAAGCAGCTCTGGCGGCGATGCACACGGTAAGCGACGATCGGGCGATTCACTCGCTCCACGGATATTTCCTGCGTCCCGGTGACATTACCGAGGACATCACGTTCGCCGTGGACCGCATTCACGATGGCCGATCTTTCTCCACACGACGAGCGCAGGCTTATCAAAAAGGCCAACCGATTTTCTCGATGATCGCCTCGTTCCAGGATGAAGATCCCGGACTCGACCACCACGCAGAAATGCCAGCAGGCGTTCCTGACCCCGAAACTCTGCCAAGCGCGCAGGAAGTCTTGCGCTCCATCGGGCACCCCATTGCCGATATTTGGGCCAAAACGCGGGCCTTCGATCTGCGCCACAGCCCGTCGTCTCTGTATGCCACGTCAGAGGGCGATTCGGTTGCCACCCAATCGGTGTGGATGAAATGTCTGGCACCCCTGCCGGATGATGCAAACCTGCACCGTGCCGCGCTCGCCTACGCCAGTGACTTCAGCATTCTTGAACCAGTGATGCGTGCTCACGGAGTGAACTGGTCAACTCCCGGTTTGAAAATTGCCAGCTTAGATCACGCCATGTGGTGGCATCGTCCGCTGCGCGTCGATGAGTGGTTCCTGTACTCGCAGGAATCCCCGTCCGCGCAGGGTGGTCGAGGCTTGAGCTTTGGGCGAATATTCGACCAAGAAGGTCGTCTTGTTGCTTCCGTTGCCCAAGAGGGAATGGTTCGCGTCCCTAGTCCCTCGTGAGCTTTCGATAAGTGGAGCGGTGCGGCGCAGCGGCATCCTCACCCAAGCGTTCCACTTTGTTCTGCTCGTAGGACTCGAAGTTGCCCTCAAACCAGTGCCAGTGCGCCGGGTCCGCTTCCGTTCCCTCATAGGCGAGGATGTGGGTCGCAATCCGGTCGAGGAACCAACGATCGTGGGTGATCACCACGGCACACCCGGGGAATTCTAGAAGCGCATTTTCGAGGCTGGAGAGTGTTTCGACGTCCAAGTCGTTGGTCGGCTCATCGAGCAGGAGGAGGTTTCCGCCCTGTTTGAGTGTGAGGGCGAGGTTAAGCCTGTTGCGCTCACCACCCGAGAGCACGCCTGCCTTCTTCTGCTGGTCCGGGCCCTTGAAGCCAAACGAAGAGACGTAGGCGCGGGACGGAATCTCCACTTTGCCAATCTGGATAACGTCGAGCCCGTCAGAGACCACTTCCCAGAGCGTTTTGTTGGGATCGATACCCCCGCGGTCCTGGTCCACGTACGAAAGCTTCACGGAATCACCAATAACCAGCTCGCCGCCATCGAGTGACTCGAGTCCCACGATTGTCTTGAACAGCGTGGATTTTCCGACACCGTTGGGGCCGATAATTCCGACGATTCCGTTTCGCGGCAGCGAAAAACTGAGGTTGTCGATCAATACGCGATCTCCAAAGCCCTTCCGAATGGCTTTAGCTTCGAGAACCTGCTGCCCCAACCGAGGCCCGGGTGGGATTTGGATCTCTTCGAAATCGAGTTTCTTGGTGCGTTCGGCCTCTTCAGCCATCTCCTCGTACCGCGCCAAACGGGCTTTGGACTTAGCTTGGCGACCTTTGGCATTCGAGCGGACCCACTCGAGTTCGTCAGCGAGGCGTTTAGCGAGCTTTTGGTCTTTCTTCCCCTGGACCTGCAGACGCTCGCCCTTTTTCTCAAGATAGGTCGAATAGTTGCCCTCGTAGGGGTAAAGGCGTCCGCGGTCCACCTCGGCGATCCACTCCGCGACATGGTCGAGGAAATACCGGTCGTGAGTGATGGCGATGACAGCACCGGGGTACTTGGCAAGGTGTTGCTCCAGCCACAGGACGCTCTCCGCATCCAGGTGGTTGGTGGGCTCATCGAGCAAGAGGAGGTCTGGCTTCTCGAGCAAGAGTTTGCAGAGCGCTACACGACGCTTCTCTCCACCCGAAAGGTGGTTGATACTGGCCTCGGAGGGCGGGCACCGAAGAGCATCCATTGCCTGCTCGAGCTGGGAGTCGAGATCCCAGGCATCGGCGGCGTCGATCGCCTCTTGCAAGGTACCCATTTCCGCCAGCAGCGTGTCGAAATCGGCATCGGGGTCCGACATCTGGGCAGAAATCTCGTTGAATCGCTGAATCTTGCCGTAAATTTCGCTGACACCGTCGCGGACGTTTTCCAGCACAGTCTTGGACTCATCGAGCTCAGGCTCCTGCATGAGAATCCCGACGCTGTAGCCGGGAGAGAGAGTGGCCTCACCATTGCTCGGCGTATCGAGGCCGGCCATGATCTTGAGGATGGTGGATTTTCCCGCCCCGTTGGGGCCCACCATGCCGATCTTTGCGCCGGGGAAAAATGACATGGTCACATCGTCGAGAATCAGCTTTTCGCCGACCGCTTTGCGGGCGCGGACCATTGTGTAAATAAATTCAGCCATAGATTCCTAGTTTAGGCGCTGGCGCGATGCTCGCCGCCCGGGACGAGGGCTCCCGCACTCGCCCCGGAGAAAGGCGTTAGAGAACGACCTCGTCGTCCTCTCCCTCAGGGTGCGCGCTGGATCGCTTATTAGAGGCCTTTTCATAACTGCTCGTTCCCCAGAGGAGGTCGTGTCCTAGGGAATCGGCTTCGACCTCAACGGAGGTTCCTGTCCGCTCGTCTGTCGTCCAATCGCGGACCTTCACTCGTCCGGATGTGACTACGCGGTCCCCTTTGTTCAGTGAACGCGACGCATTGATAGCGAGTTCCCGAAAAGCAGTAACGGTGTACCAGTTGGTTTCACCGTCTGACCATTGTTGTGACGACCGGTCATACCGTCGCTGCTGCGAAGCTAAGCGGAAGCTGGTGATGGCCAGTCCCTCTGTCGTGACGACGTGACGAGGAGTCGTGGCAACCAAGCCCGTAAGTGTCAGGTGGTCGGTCATGATGTGTTCCTTCCCTTTCCGGGCGAGAGCAATGATCGGCCACGCGCCCGGTGTACTGCGTGGCCTGGCGCCAGCGTGCCGGGTGAGAGGCCTTATTGCCAGGCTCTGCGAGCGCTTCGTGAGCGCACCCCCTTCACAGCACGGTGTGGACAGCTACACCGGTAACAGGTATGGCTGGAAGCTCGCCCGAACCTTCGAAACCTTCGGAACGGCCACCGCGAGGCAATATCCCTGGTGGGGATTTTTGGCGAAAAAGTCTTGGTGGTATTCCTCGGCATCGTAAAAAGTCTCCAACGCGGTGATCTCGGTCACCACATCGCCGCCCCAGGTCTCTGAGGCACGATCCCGGGCTGCTTCAAAAAGCACTCGCTCTTCCTCATCCCGGTAAAACATGGCCGACCGGTACTGAGTGCCGACGTCGTTGCCTTGGCGATTGAGTTGGCGCGGATCATGCATGGTGAAAAAGGCATCGAGAATCACATCGGAGGGAATGATCTCCGGATCAAAGGTCACCGCAACAGCCTCCGCGTGACCGGTGCGGCCGGTGCAAATTTGCTCGTACGTCGGGTTTGCACTGGCGCCGCCGGTGTAGCCCGACACGACCTCGGACACCCCGCGTAGCACGCGGTAGGCCGCGTCAAGACACCAGAAACATCCCCCTGCTAACACGTATGTTTTCATGTTTCGACCCTAGATCAGGAGCCTGAGAAACACGGCCGTCAATTCGCCAAAAGATGGTACTTCAGGGGCTGTTTTACCCCCTACGCTTGTGCTGTGCCAGCCCCCTCTATCGACCTCTCCCGGATGCGCGTGACCGCCTAATGGGCTACTTCTACGCGCTTCTTGCCGCGGCACTCTTTGGAGCGAACGGGTCGGTCAGCAAAGTCGTGATCGAGTCTGGCTTCACGGCCCTCCAACTGACACAGATGCGGGTGCTCGGCGCCGCTATTGTCTCCGGTCTCGTCTTGCTGGCCCTAGACCGGCGCTCTTTCCGGGTGCCGTTTCGGCAGTGGCCTGTCATTGTTGTTCTCGGGGTCGTAGGGGTCGGCATGCTCCAGGCCACCTACGCGTTTGCTATCGCCCTGCTGCCAGTGGGAATTGCTCTGCTGCTGGAATACCTGGCTGTTCTGATTGTTGCGGTCGTAGCCTTTTTCGTCTTCAAAGAAAAAGTGCACCCACGCTTATGGCTAGCCGTTGGATTTGTTCTCGCAGGGCTCGTCGTTGTGGCAGAAATTTGGGCGAGCAGTCTCAACCCAATCGGGGTGATGTGGGGGCTCGCTGCTGCAGCCTCGCTCGCCACTTTCTTCCTTGTCGGCGAACGTCAGCTCCAAACCATTTCGCCTCTCGCCCTCTCTTTTTGGACCATGCTGGTTGCCGCTGTGTTTTGGGCGCCATTTTCTGGCTGGTGGACTTTCACCGCAGACACGTTCACCGAGGTGGTCCCCCTAACGGGTTCGCTCGATGCCTTTACCGTGCCACTGTGGACACTCGTGTTGTGGAACATGACCCTCGGATCGTTCGCTCCGTTCCTTCTCTCGCTCAGCGCGCTGAAGCGATTGTCTGCCACGGCGGCGGGCGTCACTGCGACCAGTGAGATTGCCTTCGCGTTTCTCTTCGCCTGGTTATGGCTCAATGAAGCCCTGAGCCTCGCTCAGACTTTGGGGGCCTCGATAGTATTGGCCGGAATCGTTGTCGCACAGACTGCCCGCTCAAGTGGTGTGGTCGTGCAGGGAGACCTGGCACTGGAAACAGGGCCAATCATTCTCCCCAGAATCGAAGAAGAAGTAGAGGAGAACCCATAATGAAAAAAGTCTTCCGCCCGGTGGTTGTTGCGTCGCTGATTGCCGCGGTAATCAACCAAGCAATCTATTTCGTTGCCGTGGGGTTTTTTTCTGTTGAATTCCTTCTCAACTCCGCTCCCCCGTCGGAAATTCCACTGTTTGCTCCTGCGCTTTTTAGCGTCTTTCAGGGCGTACTGGGTGGAGTTGTCGTCGCCTGGATTGCCACCAGGACCACGAACCCCCGCAATACCTGGCTTGCCATTAGCCTCGCGGCGCTGGCCCTGAGCTTCACCGCCGGTTTTATTGCGACCGCGCTGCAGTCCGCGCTCTGGCTCAATGCCATGCACGTTGTGACCGGTGCGCTGATCATCCCGATGGTGGCTCTCGCCCTGAACAACGGTCAGGACGCAGCTACGCCTCGATAACCACCGGGACAATCATGGGACGGCGGCGATGCTGCGTGTTGACCCAACGCCCCACCGTGCGGCGGACCACCTGGGCAAAAGCGTGGGTATCGCGTGTGCCATTGCCGGAGGCCTCTTCGAGCGCTTTCACCAGCGCCGGCCGAACATCGTTGAACACAGCGTCGTCTGGAGCGAAACCACGAGCGTGAATTTCTGGCCCCACGATAATTCCCCCGGTTTGGGCGTCAATGGCCAAGAAAATCGAAATAAACCCTTCCTCGGCAAGGACTCGGCGGTCCTTGAGGTCGGCGTCCGTAATTTGCCCCACCGTCGAGCCATCGACGTACACGAAACCAATGTCCAGCTGGCCGGTCATCGTGGCCACCCCACCGGTCATGTCGATGACGGTGCCGTTTTCGCCGACCAGGGTTGATTCGGCGGGAACGCCCGATTCCATGGCAATGTCGGCGTTGGCACGCAGGTGGCGAGCTTCCCCATGAATGGGCATCACCTGCGCGGGTTTAACGATGTTGTAGCAATAGAGAAGTTCACCGGCTGCGGCATGCCCCGAGACGTGCACTTTGGCGTTCGCCTTGTGAACAACGTTTGCGCCCAGATCAATCAAGCCGTTGATCACTCGATAGACCGCGTTCTCATTCCCTGGGATCAAGCTTGAGGCGAGAATAACGGTGTCTCCCGGCCCGATATCGATGGTGGGGTGTTCACGATTAGCCATTCGCGAAAGCCCGGCCATCGGTTCACCCTGTGAGCCGGTGCTCATGTACAAAATTTTCTCATCGGCAACATCGGGGGCTTTTTTCGCATCGATCAGATAGCCCTCGGGAATCTTCAGGTACCCCAGTTCTTTAGCGATGCCCATATTGCGCACCATGGAGCGACCCACGAGGGCGATCCGACGGTTGCTCCCGACGGCAGCATCAATGACCTGTTGGACCCGGTGGATGTGTGAGGCAAAGCTTGCCACGATCACGCGACGAGGAGCGCGGTGGATGATTTGATCCAACACCGGTCCTATATCGGCTTCCCGGGGCGTAAAACCCGGCACATCCGCGTTGGTGGAATCCACCATGAACAAGTCCACACCCTCTTCGCCAAGCCTCGCAAAGGCACGAAGATCGGTCAGCCTGCCATCCAGGGGAAGCTGGTCCATTTTGAAGTCACCGGTGTGCAGGACACTTCCCGCTTCGGTACGAACCATGACGGCAAGCGCATCCGGTATCGAATGGTTGACCGCCACAAATTCCACGTCAAATGGCCCGAGTTTTTCACGGTCACCCTCGCTGACCTGCAGCGTTAGCGGCGCAATCCGGTGCTCAGTGAGCTTCGCTTCGATTAGTGCCAGAGTCAGCGTCGAGCCAATCAGGGGGATATCACCGCGCAGTTTCAACAGATAGGGAACCGCACCAATGTGGTCTTCGTGCCCGTGGGTGAGGACAACAGCCACAATGTCATCGAGTCGATGCCTGATCGGCTCAAAGTCAGGGAGAATGAGGTCGACACCGGGTTGTGTCTCCTCGGGGAATAGCACCCCGCAATCGATCACGAGAAGTTTCCCGTCAATCTCAAAGACCGTCATGTTCCGGCCAATTTCGCCGATGCCACCGAGCGGGACGACGCGGAGGATCCCCGACTTTAGCGGCGGTGGTTCGCTCAGTGGTTGGGGCATACTGCCTTAGCGCGTCGTTCCTGCGACTTTGGGCAAAGCTCCGCCGGCTGCGGCGTTCCGATCCGGTCGGAAGTTGGAGAAGTCAACGCCCGGAACGTCTTGGACAAGGTCAATATCTGCCTCGATGACCGCTGCTTCGGACTCTTCGGGACCCACCAGGGGCAAGCGAACCCGCGGAGACGAGATGCGACCGAGGCCGTGCAGAATGTATTTCACGGCAACCGTGCCGGGGACATGAGTCATCGTGGAGCGCACCAGCGGTTCCAGCAACTGGTGCTGGGTGGTTGCCTCACTAAGTTTTCCGGCATTCACGGCGTCCACCATGATGCGGTAGGGCTCCGGTGCAATGTTCGCGGTCACACCAATTAGCCCGGTTCCCCCAATAGCCAGGGTGGGCAAAACGTTCGCATCATCACCTGCGAAATACATCAAATCGGTCTGGTTCATGACCCGAGAGACTTCCGCGAGATCGCCTTTCGCGTCTTTCACCGCCACGATGTTGGGGTGCTTGGCAGCGCGGAGGATCGTGTCGTAGGTGATCTGAATACCCGAGCGACCCGGGATGTCATAGAGCACCATCGGCAAATCGGTCGCGTCGGCGATGAGCCGAAAATGGGTCAGCACTCCAGCTTGCGTCGGTTTGTTGTAATAGGGGGTGACGACCATCACGCCGTCCGCACCAGCTTTTTCGCTGGCTTTGTAGAGCTCGATGGCGTGGGCGGTCTCGTTCGACCCGCCTCCGGTAATAATGCTGGCGCGGCCTGCCGCTACGGACTTTCCGGTCGTCACCAGCTGCAATTTTTCTTTATCCGTAAGGGTGCTGGTTTCCCCGGTTGTGCCGGTGACGACAAGACCATCAGCCCCCTGCGAAATGAGAGCGTCCATCAGAGACTCAACACCTGGCCAGTCGACTTCGCCCTCTGCAGTCATCGGGGTGACCATGGCGACCAGCACCTGGCCAAACGGATTCTCTGCTACCACTCCCCCAGGCTAGTGCCCGAGCCCAGTCGTCGCACCCCGTCTAAGGAGCGACCCGGCCGTTGGCGCTAAAGGTTTCGGCGGTGATGGGCATTAACGGCGCCCAGAGGGCCTCCATCTTGTCGGCAACCATTTCAATTTCCCGCTGAGGGAAAGACGGGAAATGAGTGCCCTCGCGTTTGGTCCTCAGACTCAAGAAGTTCATCAAGCTCCGGGAGTTCATGGTCACATACATGCTGGAGTACAAGGTGACAGGAAGCACCGCCCTCGCGACTTCCCGGGCCACGCCTGCTTCCAACATGCGCTGATAGCTCTCATAGGCGCTGGTGCAGACCGCTTTCAGCTCGTCTTGCACAAGAGCGGTTTGTTCGGGCGTGCCGTCCTCGAAATCGTAGGCGCCGGGCTTTCCGACCTGGATGAGTTTCCGGTCAGGGCCTGGCACATAAAACACGGGACGCAATTCGCGGTAGCGACCGCTTTCTTCGTTATACGAAGCAATTCGGTGACGCATGAATTCGCGAAACACGAAGATCGGCGCCTGGACGTAATAGGTGAGCGAGTTGTGCTCAAACGGTGAGCCGTGACGATCCCGCATGAGGTAGTTGATGAGGCCCCGGTCACGCTCTGTTGCCTCTTGGCCGGAACTAGCTGATTCCAGAGTCTGTTCACCCTGGGTGCTCACTCGAGCAGCAAAGAGAACATCCGCGTCACTGGCACTGTGCCTGACCAGCTCGACGGTGACATCAGATCGAAACTCAATGCTTTCGGCGCCCACCCTGAAATCCTCTCGCTGTGGAGGGCAAGCTTACCGAAGCTCTGCTGTAACCGTTCGTCACGTCCTGGCGTGGTGGCGACTGTGGGCCGTAATGTAAAAACTCATGGACACCCCGGTTATTTTCCTCACGCTGCTGTCGTTGCTGTTTGTCGCAACGCTGGTGGGTCTGTGGTGGAAAGGCAACCAGGGTCGGGTCACCCGGGCACCCAGTCACGCGGTCCCCCCGGACGTGCCCCTCGAGCTGGTGGACAAAAAGGCCCTCCTGACGCTGGTTCAATTCTCGGGGCCATTTTGTTCCTACTGCGATGCGATGAGGGGCATCCTCACAGGCCTCACTGAGGAACTTGAGGGTGTCGCGCACCGAGAAATTGATATCACCGACTACCCGGATCTCACCTCCGCACTGCGCATTAGCCAAACTCCCACCACGTTGCTGGTGACCCCCTCTGGCCACCTGCACTCCCGAATTCGCGGAGCAGCGCCCGCTGCCACCGTCCGCGAAGAAGTTGACCACGCACTGGAATACCGAAAGGCACACTCCGATGGCTACCTCATCTAACCCCTCCGGCATAGACCCCCGAGGCCCCCGCTTTGGCGCCGGAATCACCGCAGTCCTCTTGCTCGTGGTGATCGGCGTGGGGCTAACAAATCCCCAACCAGCTGACGCCCTCGCCGACCGCCTGACCGAGCCGGCCTTCGTGCTCCTGGTGGCACTCAGCGCTCTGTTCGCGTGGGGGGCTTTCGCAGGAGTTAAGCGCCACCCCTACGGGAAGCTTTTTGCTGCAGTGGTTCGCCCCAGACTCTCTCCCCCGGCCTTCACGGAAGCACCCGAGCCGCCCACCTTTGCGCAGTTGGTCGGGTTCCTTGTGACCGCCACCGGAGTGCTTCTTCACCTCATCGGTGTTCCCTACGGGTTGGTCGCGGCCGCCGCCGCCGCGTTCATCGCGGCGTTCCTGAATTCCGTGTTTGGTCTGTGCCTGGGGTGCGAGCTCTATGCCCTGTTGGTTCGGGCAAAAGTGCTCCGGGCGAAAGCGTAACGAGCAAAACCTGGCCGCCAGGACCGCTTGGGCTGCCCAGGAAAAGTCGCCTCGACGTCGGGAACGTGGTTCGATAGGAACCTAAGCAAAGGAGCCCCTCATGGCTGTCACCAGCGAATCACGCACCACGTGGAACGGATCTCTCACCGAGGGTTCGGGCACCACCTCTCTGATCTCCTCCCAGGCCGCATCGTTTGATGTGACGTGGGCCGCTCGAAGTGAAGGCCAGAGTGGAAAAACCAACCCCGAAGAGCTCCTCGGTGCGGCGCACTCAGCGTGCTATTCGATGGCTCTCTCTCACGCCCTCACGGGAGCCGGCACCCCACCCGAATCAATCGAGGTCACCGCGGCGGTCACCTTCGTCCCCGGGGAAGGTGTCACCGGCTCACACCTGTTGGTCAATGCACGCGTTCCCGGACTCGATGAGGCTGCCTTCGCAACGTTTGCGGAAGAAGCAAAAACTGGCTGCCCGATATCTCAGGCGCTCGCGGGTATTCCCATCACGCTCGAAGCAACTCTTGGATAACAACTGTGACTGATGCTCGCCTCACGGTGGTGATTGCCGGCGCAAGCGGGATGATCGGACGGCCGCTTCAGGCCGTCCTTACCGAGCGCGGCCATAGCGTTCACACCCTGGTGCGCCGGAGTCCGCAGGGGCCCACCGAACACCAGTGGGATCCGGTGACCGGGGTGATAGTCGGTGACATTCTTGAGCGCTCGGATGTCGTCGTGAATTTGGCTGCCGCATCGATTGGGAACCTGCCCTGGACACGGAAGCATAAGGAGCTCATCATGTCCTCGCGGCGCGAAACGACCGGTGCGCTCGCGGAAGCGATAGCGAATGCGTCTTCTCCACCGCGAGCATTGATCCAAGGGACGGCAGTCGGGTTTTATGGCGAGCGCGGCGACGAAGACCTCACGGAGGAAAGTTCTGCCGGTGAGGGGTATTTGGCCGAGGTAGTCCGCGAGTGGGAGAAAGCGGCGCTTCCCGCGAAGTCCGCCAAGACACGAGTGGTGTTTGCCCGAACAGGGCTTGTGATCGGCCGCGGCGGCGCGATGGCTCCGCTGAGGCTTCAGACAGCTCTCGGCGTGGCGGGACCCATCGGCCGAGGGACCCAATGGTGGCCATGGATCAGCCTTCACGATGAAGTTCGCGCGCTCGCTTTCCTCTGCGAAAGCTCGAAAGCCTCAGGCCCTATCAACCTGGTCGCACCCAACCCTGCGACCGCCAACACCGTTACGCGATCTCTCGCCAAGGCGATGAAACGTCCTTTCTGGTTGGGTTTGCCGCGGTTTGCCATCTCCCTCGTGCTCGGCGAAGGCGGTAGGTCACTACTCCTGACCTCGCAAAAAATTCGTCCCATCCAACTAGAAAAACTTGGCTTTGAGTTTACCGATCCCACTATTGAGGACGCCATCGCGCGGGTTGTCGGGGACTAGTTTGTTCCCCGGTACAAGCCAATAGCCCGGCGAATCGCCCACCTCGCACGGCGCCTGTCGCCGCAGGCGTCATAGGCCATTCCGAGCCGCATCCACGCTTGCCAGCGGTCAGGGGACTCTTTCACCGCTTGAGCAAAAGACGGGAATAGTGCGTCTGCACTTTCACGGTCGGCTCGGCCGCTCGCGGTGAGGGAAAACTCTGTGGGTAAACCGCCTTCGCTCTCCAGCTGTCTGGCCAAAAGGGCGGAGGATCGTCCAAAACGAAGCTCGACAACCATGCCCCAGACTCCCAGCAACGGGAGAAGGCCCAATGCGTACCCCATGGCGTTAGCGAGAACAGAATCATCCGTAATCAGAATCCAGGCGTAGTTGAGCGCGAACACCAGGTAAATCGCAAGAAGTAGCGACATAAACAGTGCCGCCAACAACGGGCGATTCACGGGGTGGACACTCCCAGGGCGTGCTCAAGTCCCACTGTCAAGCCCTCATGAGACATGAGGTAGCTCAGGGCCATCGCTATTCCGGTGCGGTATGCATCCGGCGATGACGTGTGGTGGCTGACAGTAAGCGTTTCGCCCACACCACCGAACACAATGTCCTGGGAAGCGACGACACCCTGCATTCGCAGGGAGTGAACGGGGATTCCCTGTACCTGTTCACCACGGGCAGTTTGCTCACCATGCGGAGCGACAACGCCGCCTCGATCCTTGCGCACCTCCGCCATCGTTTCCGCAGCCCGCACTGCGGTGCCGGACGGGGAATCAATCTTGCCCGCATGGTGGGTTTCCACAATCTCAATGGACTCAAAAAACTCAGCTGCGCGGGCCGCAAGAAGGTTCTGTACCGTGGCTCCCACCGAGAAGTTCGGTACTACAAAAACGGAAGCGTTGGGAATCTCGTGGACCTTCTTCTCTAGAGTACGGAGGCGATCGGCAGACCAACCACTCGTGCCGACGAGGACGGGTAGCCCCTGATCCAAAGCAAAGTCGACGACTGTTGCAGATACACCGGGGTGGGTTACGTCCACCACCGCGTCGGCTCCGAGCATTTCTTGGAGGTCACTACTGGAGTCCAGGCGCGCGATGACGTCGAAAGCCTGAAGCCCCTCAATCACCTGGCACACCTGCGAGCCGAGGCGACCGGTGGCGCCCACCACTGCAACCTGCGTTGTCATGCCTCGAGCCTACAAGCGCTCGCTCGAGGGCACTAGGAAAGGCTCAAAAAAAGCTTTTCCAGATCCTCGACAGTGAGGTCGTCCTCGCTGCTTCGGGACCCATCCTCGCTCACGCACTCCTTCATCGCGGTGGCGATGATGGAAAAACCGGCTTTATCGAGCGCGCTCGACACCGCGCTCAACTGAGTGACCACGGAGCGACAGTCTTTGCCCTGCTCGACCATCGAGATAACGGCACCCAGCTGACCTTGGGCGCGGCGCAACCTGTTGAGAATCGCTTTGGAGTCTTGTGGCGATGTTTCTGGCATGTTCGGATTCCTTCGATTTAGTGGGCTGGTGCGGGTTCTGAAGATGGGGTCGCTGCCACTCCCATGTTCCAGGTCAGGTAACCACCATCAAGGTTGGCTACCTCAATGCCCTCCTGGGCGAGGAGGCTGGCGGCGGTGTGACCACGTTGACCAACGCGACAGGTCACGATGACACGTTGCCCCTGGAACTGATCCAAGTTCTCACGGAGTTCGTCCAGAGTAAACAGTTGTGAACCGGGGATAGCGCCGCGCGAATATTCGCCATCGGTGCGCACGTCGACCAGAATCCAGCCTTGGTCCATCCACTCCGAGACTTCGTGCCATTGAACGGACTTTTCCCCACGACGACGGTTGTCATTGACATACCCCAACATGTTGACGGGGTCCTTGGCCGAGGCAAACTGGGGCGCGTAGGAGAGTTCCAAATCCATCAGGTCGCTCGCAGTGAGCCCGGCGGACATGGCGGTCGCAATCACATCGATGCGTTTGTCGACACCTTCATCACCGACGACCTGGGCCCCGAGAATGGCGTCGCTGTCAGGATCCACAAGCAGCTTCATCGCCAGCTGGCTGGCATCCGGGTAGTAACCAGCGTGACTGACAGGATGCGTGTGGATGATGCGCGGACGGTGGCCTTTGGCCACTAGGACGCGCTCGGTATAGCCGGTCGAGGCTGCTGCCAAACCAAAAAAGCCCACGATGGAGGTTCCGTAGGCGACTTTGGCAGAGGCGGGCTGACCCATGATCGAATCAGCCGCGAGGCGCCCGTGGCGGTTGGCTAGGCCTGCCAGGGGCACGAGCGTGTGACCGTCGACGCGTTCTTTTTCGACGGCATCGCCCACCGCCCAAATGTGGGGGTCAGAAGTACGCATTTGCTCATCAACGCGGATACCCCCGGCCTCCCCCATGGTCAAATCAGCAGCCACAGCCAGTTCCGTGTTCGGTTTTGCCCCTACCGCCACAACGACGAGGTCAGCGGAGATTTCCGTGCCATCGGAAAGCATCACGCCGTTCGGCAAGATGGTGGTCACCGCTGACTGCAAACGCACATCGAGCCCGTTGTGTGTAGCTCTCTCGACGAGAGGCCACGCCATTTCGACATCCAAGGAGGGCATGAGTTGCGGCAAAGCTTCCAGAAGGGTGGTCGATATTCCCCTGTGCACCAGATTTTCCGCCAGTTCCAGCCCGATGAAGCCGCCACCCACCACAACAGCCCGGGACGCGCCATGAGCTGCAGCAATAAGGGCATCCATGTCGTCAAGGTTCCAGAGCACATGAGCCGTTTCGACGCCAGGAATCGGAGGCCTAAATGGTGTCGAGCCCGGGCTAAGTACGAGAGCGTCGTAGGAAAACTCCTGTACATCCCCGGTCAGAACATTCCGCGCTGCCACAGTGCGCGCCTCGCGATTGATGGCGGTTACCTCGGTTCTTACGTGAACGTCGATGTTGAAGCGGCGTTTTAGTTGCTCAGGTTTCTGCAGCACCAAAGACCCACGATCGAGGATCACACCTCCCACGTGATACGGAAGACCACAGTTGGCGAAGGAAACTTCGCCTCCCCGCTCGAGGACAATGATCGTGGCTTCCTCATTAATTCGACGCAGTCGCGTTGCCGCAGACATGCCGCCAGCGACTCCACCGACGATGACAATTGTTCGAGGGCTCGTGGTTCCTGTGCTCATGGCTCGAGTATATACCCCCCAGGGTATTAGTAGCTCTCTCAGGACGCCTCTGCCACGGTAGTCATCGTGTCGCGTCTTGGTCCTCTTTCCCGTCTGCGACACCGCTACCGCTCCACCATGCTCACTATGCTCTCCGGGCATCCCGAGGGTGAACCCGATTGGGTGAAGCGCATCAGCGAGGGCGACGACGAAGGGTACTTCGGCCCCGATTCTGCAGTCTGGTTTGTGAACGGCGGGATTCCCGTCATCGTTGCTGGCGTTGGCGCCTTGCTCATGCAGACCCTTCACCCCGGCGCCATGGCGGGGGTCCACGATCACTCGCGGTACGCGTCTGATCCTCTCGGCCGCCTGTCCGGAACTGTCCAATGGGTGGTCACCACCACGTTTGGGTCTACCGAAACTGTGGGCAAAGAAAGCTCCCGTGTCTCCCGGCTTCACGATCGAGTAAACGGCGAGTACCGGCCAGGATCCACGCCGGGCGACTCGCGCTCATACTCCGCTCACGACGAAGACTTGGTCGGATGGGTCCACGTCATCTTCACGGATGCCTTCCTGCGGGCACACCGCACGTGGGGCGAACCGATTCCCGCGGGCGAAGATGGCGAGTCGGGCGAAGACCGATATGTCCGCGAGTGGGCACAAGCTGGACGCCTCATGGGGATGGCGAATCCGCCCAAGTCAGTAGCCGAGCTGGATCAGGCGCTCAAGAACTTTGGCCCTCACCTGAGAAGTGATGATCGTGTTCGCGAAGCCCTGAGATTCCTGACCAAACCCCCGCTGCCCTGGGGAACGCGACTGCCCTACCAAATTTTGGTCGCCGGAGCGGTGTCCACCCTGGAACCGGAAACCAGACAGCTACTTGGCCTGCGGAAGCCCTGGTGGCCAGCAATTATGGTCACCAGAATGCTTCTGCAACTGGTCAGCGTCGTACTGGGCAGCGAATCTACCTCGCGTCAGCGCGCCCAGGAACGCATTGAGCGGATTCGCTCCGCTCGCGCGTAGCGCTACTGCACTCCGAGGATGTCCACCACGAACACGATGGTGTCCTCAGGGCCAATGGAACCATCTGCGGTTCCACCGTTCGGCCCGTAACCGAGCTCGGCCGGAATCACAATGACAACGCGCGAGCCCACAGTTTGGTCGATGAGTCCATCGCGGAAGCCCGGAATCACACCACCTGTTGGGAAGCTCGCTGGCTCACCACGAGCCCAACTGGAATCAAACACTTCTCCGGTGTTCCAGTTGACCCCGTGATACTGAACCACCACGACATCACCCGCCCCGACGACGGACCCCGTGCCTTCCAGGACGGTGGCAACGGCAAACTCTCCGGGCACATCGCCCTCAGGAATTGTCACCGTCGGCTCACCGGAGGGCGCGTAGGAAATAGTGGGGAATCCAGCGGGGGGTTCTTCTGCCTCACCCTCGAGTTGCTCGAGCGCGGGTTCGGCGGGGGGTTTGATTTCCAAAATATCGACGACGAAGAGGAGTGATTCACCCTCCCCTAGGCCAAATTCCGGCGCTCCCGCAACACCAAATGCCTCCACGGGTGGGATCAATCCCACCACTCGGGAGCCCACGGTGGAGCAGGCAGCCGTCAGGGAAACCCCCACGAACGCCGGGACTTCGGTATTGAGGGTGAGGACCGTCGGACTGAGCTCGTTGTAGCCAGATTCCTCAATCACGGTGCCGGTGGCTGCGTTATACAGGGAGTAGTCCACCACCAGATCATCCCCATTTTCAACGGGATCGCCTTCGCCCTCAACAACAACCACACGCTGCGTTGATGACACGCTCAGCGGCGTCTCAAAGCTCACCCGAGGGACATCGCCAACAGCACCTTCGACGCTGATGGATTCGACCTCATCGCCACTGGGCGTGCACTCCGAAGTGCCCGATGTTTCTGGCTCCGACACGACCGCTTCTTCAGACTCCGCTGCGCAACCGGCCAATCCTCCTGCCACAAGAACCAACGATGCAAGGGTGACGAGTGTTTTCACGGGGGCCTTTCTAGCGCGTGATGGAGTAACCAAGCCTGCCAGGTGCGACCTGGCGTTTACTGCGAAACCTTCACGGTAACGGGTTCATGGAGAACAGGAAAGTTGACCGAATTGGCGATGAAGCACAATTCCCGAGCCCGACGATGAAGACTGGGAACAGCGTCTTCCTCGCCGACAGAAATCGTAATGTGTGGCCGCAGCACAACTTCCACCATGCTCCCGCCGCCCTCCGCTGTGAGGGCGAGGGAACCTGTCGCATCATCCCGATAGGACTCGACCACGACGCCAGCACTCGCGGCGACGTGCAGAAAACTCAGCAAATGGCACTGTGAAAGTGCAGCGATGAGCAGCTCTTCGGGATTCCACCGACTCTTGTCGCCGTGGAATGATTTATCGGCAGAGCCGAGAATGGCGTCCTTGTGTTCAGCGGTTACGCGCGTGTCCCTTGAGTAATCCTTGTACCCGCTGGTCCCGGTACCCGAGTTACCTGTCCACTCGAGGGAGACGGCGAAGTCATGGTCGCGCATGAGAGGCTCCTCGGTGTATTTCGGCTGTTTTTTGAGGGTACAGGGCTACACTCAAGACTTATGACAGACACCCTCGCGACCAGCTCTTCCGTGGCCTCAGCGCGATCTTCGCGCCTCGTGACGGCGATTCCGGGCCCCAAGTCCGAAGCGTTGCATAAACGTCGCATAGCGACGGTATCTGAAGGCGTAGCGGCAACCTTTCCCGTGTATGCCGAGTCGGCGCACGACGCGACCATCATCGATGTTGACGGTAATGAGTTTCTGGACCTCACCGGTGGAATCGGTGTGATGACGATTGGGCACACCAATGAGGCTGTTGTTGCAGCGGTGGCCGATCAAGCAGAAAAAGTCACCCACACACTTTTTGCTGTGGCCGGCTATGAGCCCTACATCCGCGTGTGCGAACTGCTCGCCGAGCACACTCCCGGAACCTTCGCCAAAAAGTCCGTTCTCGTGAATTCTGGTGCCGAAGCGCTAGAAAACGCGGTCAAAATCGCCCGCAAACACACCGGGCGCACAGAAGTTGCCGTCTTGCACCATGGGTATCACGGGCGCACCAATCTCACCTCGGCCATGAACTACAACATGCACCCGTATGGAACAGGGTTCGGACCGCTTGCCGGCTCGGTGCACCATGCGCCCAACTCCTCGCCCTTCCACGATGGCCTCACCGGCAAGGAAGCGGCAGAGCGCACGATTGCTTACTTGGAAAAGCGAGTTGGGGCAAGCCAGATAGCCTGCCTCGTCGTTGAACCCATCCAAGGTGAGGGCGGGTTCATTATTCCGGCGGAGGGGTATTTACCGGCCCTGCTGGCCTGGTGTCACGACAACGGAATTGTGTACGTGTCTGATGAGGTTCAAAGCGGAATGGCGCGAACTGGCGCCTACTTTGCCAGCGAACATTTCGGTATCGAACCAGACATGGTCACCAGCGCCAAAGGAATTGGTGGAGGCATGCCGATCGCTGCGGTCACCGGCCGAGCCGAGATTATGGATGCCTCCCACCCCGGTGGGCTTGGGGGAACCTTCGGTGGAAACCCCGTCGCGTGCGCAGCCGTCGTAGCGGTGTTCGACGAGGTGAAGAAGAAGTCCCTGCTGAAGGAAGCAGACCGAGTAGGCGCAGCGCTTACCCGCGGATTGAACGGTCTCAAGGATTGCTTCTCCCACGTGGCTGACGTGCGCGGCATTGGCGCGATGGTGGCGATTGAATTCTGCGACCCCGAGACAGGAAAACCCGCACCGGAGGTGGCAAAAGCCATCCAAACCTATGCTCTCCACCAGGGTGTACTAATCCTCACAGCAGGGACCTTCGGAAACGTCTTGAGGTTCCTCCCCGCTCTCGTGATCACGGACGAACAGGTTGACGAAGCCGTCGCAGTGATGGCCGATGCGCTGGAGACCCTGTAGCCCGTGACGCTTCACCCCCTCGGGGTATCCGATGGGACCGTAGTGGCCGAACTGGTCAGGGACCAGGTCGTGGAGTCCCTTCACCTCGGAGTTGTGGCTGTGGCCGAGCGCTCGGGAAAGCTACTACTGAGCAAGGGCAACACCGAAGCAGTGGTGTTCCCCCGCTCTACCCTCAAACCGCTTCAAGCCCTCGCCATGCTCTCTACCGGAGTGGACTTCACCCCCCTCGAGCTCGCTCTCAGCACCGCAAGCCACTGCGGGTCCGCCCAACACCGCGAGGCAATCACCGCCCTCCTGAATCATCATGATCTAGGGCCTGAGCACCTTCAGTGTCCGAAGGATTGGCCACTGGGAAGCGCTCAACGTGCGCAACTGCTGGCTGAGGGTGGTGAGCCCTCCCGGCTAGCCATGAATTGCTCGGGCAAACACGCGGGTTTCTTGGCAACGTGCCAACACAGCGGGTGGGATCTGGGCAGCTACCTTTCTCCTGCCCATCCGCTGCAACGCCTGATTCTCGACACCATCGGCGATTATGCTGGCGAAAAGCCCTCGTTTAGCTCGGTAGATGGTTGCGGCTCCCCGCTCCACGCACTCTCGGTGGGAGCGCTCGCCCGCGCTTTTGCCCGAGTGGGAGCGGGCGAGACCGCGCACGAACAAGAATTACTCCACGCCGTCAAGGAAAACTCGTGGGCGTTGGATGGTGAGGGGCGAGACAACACCGTCACGATTGACACCCTCGGCGGAATCGCAAAAATCGGGGCAGAGGGGTTAGTCGCGATGACAACACCCGAAGGGGTAGGGGTTGCCGTCAAAATTTTGGACGGTTCTATGCGTGCAACAACGGTGGTTGCGCTCAGCGCTTTAGCCAGCGTGGGGGCCATCAGCGACCGCGCCTACACAGCGCTCGGAGAGCTTCTTGAAGTGCCCGTTACCGGTGGCGAAGCGACCATTGGCGGGCTGCGCGCCACGATATAGACTGTCGACGTTCGTGGCACCGTCACGACCAGGCCGGCCCCTGTGAAGGCCTCCCTGTCTTCTCTCAACGCGATAGCTGAAGGTATTCCTGATGAAGATATCGGTCCCGAAGGAAATCAAAAACAACGAGTTCCGGGTCGCCCTCACACCCGCGGGTGTCCGGGCACTGGTGCTGGGTGGACACCAGGTCACCGTGGAAACCGGTGCGGGTGAGGGCTCAGGAATTTCCGACGACGACTACCGGGCGGAGGGCGCCACCATCGGGAAAGACGCCGCAGCGGTGTGGGCAAGCGCCGACATGGTCGTCAAGGTCAAAGAACCCATTGCCTCCGAATACGTTTACTTCCGGGCCGACCTCTTGCTGTTTACCTACTTGCACCTGGCGGCGGAGCCCGAGTTGACCGAAGCGTTGCTTGAGGCGGGAACGACTGCGATTGCTTACGAAACAGTGGAGGGCCGCACCGGTGGCCTTCCACTCCTGGCCCCCATGAGTGAAGTTGCCGGGCGCCTCTCGGCCATCGTGGGTGCCGCAACACTCCTCAAGCCAGCCGGCGGTATGGGCCAGCTGGTTCCTGGAGTGCCTGGCACGAGACCGGCGTCCGTCGTCGTCTTGGGAGGTGGGGTCGCCGGAACCAATGCGGTATCCGTCGCCGTGGGACTGGGTGCTGATGTCACAGTCTTGGACACGAACCTTCAAAGGCTTAAGGAACTGGATGCTTTGTACGCGGGCCGCATCAAAACGGCCGCCTCGAACTCTTTGGAAATCGAAAACGCGTGCCTGAACGCCGATCTGGTGATTGGCTCTGTGCTGATCCCTGGCGCCAAAGCCCCCAAGCTCGTATCGCTGGATTTGGTATCTCGGATGAAGCCCGGCAGCGTGCTCGTGGATATCGCTGTGGATCAGGGCGGCTGCTTTGAAGGGTCAAAACCGACCACCCACGCGGACCCGACCTACAGTGTTCACGACAGCGTGTATTACTGCGTTGCCAATATGCCGGGCGCTGTTCCGCAAACCTCCACGATGGCACTCACCAACGCGACCATGCCCTACGTCTCTGCACTCGCCTCCAAGGGTTGGAAGGAAGCGCTGTCGGCGGACGCTGGGCTTGCGCAAGGCCTGAGCACCCACCGCGGCCAGCTGACAAACAAGGCAGTCGGGGTCGCCACCGGGCACGAGGTCGTCAGTGTTGCCAGCGCTCTAAACGGGTAAGAAAGACTTTTCCCTTCCAGCTGCCCACCAGCATTCCCTCCGGTACCGGCAACGCGGGGATAGTCACGCGCCCACTGGTCGCGTGTTGTACTTCACGGGCGGAAATGCCCTCACACAACACGGGAGTCTCAAAGAGAATCGGCGAGAGTGTTGACCACTGAGAGAGCAGACCCTCCGGTTGCCCCAGCCAGGACACCTCTACCCCCTCCCATCCCGAAAGGTTTTGGGTAAGAACAATCGGCGCTAACGCCACCGCACCCTGGGGTTCAGCAGGGACAGAATCCGCTGCCCGCAACACCGCGCCCGAAACGATCTGAATGGGCGCTGGGCCATAATGCCCACGCCCCGGGATACTGGGGCCCCACCCTCCCCAAACCAGTGATGCGTCGGCTTTGGCTATGGAGAGCACCACACTGTGTGCCGCGAAACGATCGAGCGAGCGAAGCTGAGGAGACTCAGCTTTAGCGCTGAGCAACACAGGACCCGCACGGTGCTCGAGCTGATCCCACAGGACTTGAGCCCCCTCAGGGCCTGCGCGGTTGAGCAGTTCATCCGCGTCATCGATGATGCATACCTGCTCCGGTTCCGCTGTTACCAGTTGTAGCCACGCCACAAACGGCTCCGAATCAAGCACAGCAAAGTCCTCGCAACCCCGGGCCAGTGCGGCAAGTGCCGAAGTTTTCCCGCTTCCGCGATCGCCAACCACCAGCACGGAACCCACCGTTGCGGGGTCGTAGGACAACAACCGGTGAACCCGAGCCTCTTGATCATCGAGCAGACACCATGCGTTTGCTTTCTGAGAAACGGTCGTGGGTAGTTCCTCTGCCCAGACCCGCCAGGAGGCAGGCTCCCCGACAGGGAGATGTTGCCCAGATCCCGCCACGACCGTGACATCGGTGGGCGGGCGATGCGCCCCCACGGCGATAGCCACGCCGGGCAACGCGTTACGCAAGGGCTCCGCACGACGAGGGCTTACCCCGGGGATCCACGCGGTCACCTCGGAATCATCGCTTATTCGACCGCAGACTCGAAGAGCAATGTTGGCCATCACCGAGGGGCCGAGGACACCCTGAATTCTCTGGGTGGCGATCATCACGTGAATCCCCAGGGAACGCCCGCGCGCGACCACGTCCGAGAGGGTTCCTGACCAGGCGGGAAAGGTTTCCAATAGCCAGGCCGCTTCATCAACAGCCACGACCAATCGAGGACACACGACGTCGTACGGGAGTCCTGAAATATCGCCCACCCCGTGTTCAGCCAATAACCGCTCGCGCGACACCATCTCCCGCGCGAGGCCGGCGAGCGCCCGAGAGGCTCGTCCGGTATCGAGATCGGTCACGCTTCCTACAACGTGGGGAAGGCGCCCGATCACCGATAAACCAGCACCGCCTTTGAAGTCAACGATCACCACGATGAGCTGGCTCGGTGAATAGCGGTGAGCCAAGGAAAGCACCATGGAACTCAGAGTCACACTCTTTCCCGACCCGGTGGCACCCCACACCACTGCATGAGGTCCCTCCGCGACCAAGTCCCACGGCGTGCTATCCCCTACATCGACATAGAGCCTGTCGCGCCGCGATAAGTCCAACCGACCCGCAGTGGCCAGATCTGAGGACACCGGGAGCAATTTCTTCGCAATCCAGCAAAACTCGGCTTGGCTCAAACCTTCGGCCAACAGCGTCCTCGTGATTCCGGCTGAATCCCGCACATCAAGATGACGTGAGCCTTGCGGGACGACCACGATGCCGCACTCGGCCGGAACGTGATCGAGGCGTGACGTCCACACGGCCAGTGACGGCCCACGAAAACTTCGGGGTAGATCACCTCCCCGCCTCACCTCGGGAGTCAGCGCTGTCCGTTGCTCGGGTGTCGCACGCAGAGCCCAGTGGGCCACAATCAATCGCCACAGTGACACCGCGCCCTCGGGCCCGACCAGAGCGATTCCTCGGTGTGACTCGACAACCCCAGGCATTCCGGGGATGCTTTCTTCCCCCTCCAGCGGATGTCCCGGAGGCGGCACCCACCAGCCGGTTCCTAGTCGTGCCCCCGAAGGGCTGTCCACGCCATCGCGCCAGAACGGATCCCGCATCTGGCTAAGCAAGGGAGGGTGGAGGCGCTCTGCCTCCGCCTGAGCCAGAGCACGGGCGGTGTGTCGGTCCGACTCAAAGCGGTCAGTGTCGCGAGCGAAAGTTTCCCACTCACGATCGTGTTGCTTTTGGTGAGAGCGCCGCGATTCCCACCACGAGCCCAACACCATGGCTGGGCCCAGCACCCCCATGACCAGGGCAAGCGGTGATCGAAACAGTGCTGCCATGACAAGCGAGAGAATTACCGGCGTCATGACAGGAATCCAAGGGAACCGGGGCAACGAGATAGTTGTTGGTTCGCGGGGTTCTCGCTCCATCACCGGCGCAGTAAATCACTGCTTCCCTCGGTGTGGAAACTGGCAGCCCCGAAGGGGGGACCGGCTGTTACCTGCAGCGCTGTGGACGGCGTTTAGTGCAACGTGAAAGCGACGTTGCCCATCCTGACCTGTGATCCCCGAACGAGAGGATAGACGTCATACGGGATGCACTGGAGGGCAGGGGATCCTGGTTCCTCGACCACGGTTCCCGCCACGGTCTTGAGGTCTTTTACCCAGAAAACGCCGCGCTTCACACCAAATTCAAGGTGCTCGGGTGCGACGGTGTCCGTATCGTCGTCAAGGAACAGTCGCTGCCTACCTTCTTCGGGCTCCTCAGGCAGAGGTTTCACTCCGATAATCCCCGGTGTTTCGCCCACGGTGAAGGTGAGACCAGAATCAAACTTCAGCAGAAACCGCACCGGACTGGTTGCTTTGCGTGCTGGAGTCGAGCCCGAACGCTCGGCTTCCTCGATGTCGAATAGTGACATGGCCTCAGTGGGGTGATCCACGTCAGCGATAGCAGCGGAATCCTGCGGCCTCTCCCCCTCGGGTTTTCTTCCCAAATTCAGGCTCCGACGTAACCACCCTGTTGCGCGCTGTAGAGGGTCGGTGCTGGCCGACTCACTCGGAGCCTCGCTTTCTGCCAGCATCTGCTCTGGCTCGACCGGAGCCGGTGTGGGCAAGGGCCTGCTCATCGACTGCCCACAGGCAGGGCAGAACAAACTCGTGGCGGCCACCCGCTCGTCACACCGCGAGCAGGGCAACGGAGGGGTGACCGCAGTGGCATCGAAAAGACTCATCAGTCGTAGGGTACAAGGCACAGCAGGCGGATTCACGGCGACACCGCGCGTGGTCAACACTCGGATCAACCAACAGGGTTCCCACGGCTAGCTCCAGGACAATAGAGACACCATCTCGTAGGGAGTGTCCGTGTCGATTGGCCAAAAAGTGGCTCGCGCCGTTATCGGCGTTCTGGCGCTGGGCGCTCTGGTGCTCCAGGGCGGCGCAGCGTGGGGGGCTAACTGGTTTGTCAACAACGAGCAGTGGGTGAAAGACACCTTGGTCGCATCTCAATTCGCCCCCAGTCCCGAGATTGCCGCGTATGTGGGCGAGGCTGGGTTATCGGAACAGGGCGAGCTTTACCTTCTCACTTCTCAACCCCGGATCGTGCCAGCGTCGCAGTTTGACCGCTTTTGCACGCGCAATGAACCAGGAATTGGGGTTCTTGGGTGTTACACCCTCGGTGAGCAACGCATCTATCTTTTCGATGTCACTGACCCCCGGTTAACCAGCATCGAACCTGTGGTTGCCGCTCATGAAATGCTCCATGCCGCGTGGGCAAGGCTGTCTAACTCTGAGCAAGAAGCTCTTGCGGTGTTGCTCGAGGAAGCGTTTGCTGCTTTGCCGTCGGACCATCCGCTGCGTGATCGAATTCGAAGCTACGAAGAGGACAGTGCAGACTCCCGCATCCCCGAGCTCTATTCGATTCTCGGAACAGAAATCAGCCCCCTGCCCGAGGCTTTGGAATCGCACTACTCTCGATTTTTCGCCGACCGCACCAAAGTGGTCGCCCACGCTGATGCGGTGTATGCCGTGTTCGACACGCTGCAAGATCGGCTCGTGGCCCTCAGTGATGAGCTGACGTCTCGAAACGCCGAGATCGAGGGTCTGCGCTACACCTACCAGGAAGAAAACACGTCGCTGCGAGCAGACATCCTTGCCTTCAACGAGCGCGCAGCCACACCGGGAGGATTCCCCGTATCGAAGTCTCAGTTCGAGCAGGCCCGACAGCCCCTGGTGGATCGACAGGTCCGGCTCGAAGAGATGAGAATTGCGCTGCAAACCAAAATCGCGGAATACAACGCACTTCTTGACGAGCTCACCGTGCTGAACGATGAGGTGTCTGAGCTCAACCAGGGAATAAACGTCACTTTGGAGTCACAGGATGAACTTCAATCAAGCGAAAACCCCATAAGCGACGAGTAATTCACAGAACCCTCGCTCAGGTCCCATTGGGGCTTTCACGCGTTTAGGCTTTTGCCATGGACCATTTCACGTTTGAGAGCCCGCTGGGACCCATCAGTCTCCACGGGCACGACGACCACCTCACCGGGGTTTCCCTCGGGGTTGCCCACGCCCACTCAAAGCCGACACCGCTTCTTGTCCGCGCCCAGCAGCAGCTCACTGAATATCTCGAGGGAGAGCGGCGGGAGTTCGATCTGCCTGTTCATTTTTCAGGAACCCCGTTCCAGGAGGCTATTTGGTCTTCCCTCCGCACGATTCCCTACGGCCACACGGAGAGCTACCAGGCACTGGGAGAAAAAGCCGGACGTGGCAAAGCACCTCGCGCCGTGGGAGGCGCCGTCGGTCGCAACCCGCTGCCGATCATCGTCCCGTGCCATCGAATTCTGGCAGCTGACGGACGGATCACCGGCTACAGCGGTGGTGACGGTATTCCCACCAAGAAGTGGCTCCTGGATCGTGAGGGGATTACCTATCGCTAATCACCAGATCAACTCGACCCCGGTCATAACTGGAGGCGTCGCACTGATACCCGTTGAGTGATCCCCACGCCACAAAATCCTCCAGTGATTCCACCTGGGCGTCCGTAGCAGCAAGGCTTTTAACCAGCTCACCTTTCACCGCTTTGTTGGCATGGCCGAGGGCTGGGCGTGAGCCACGCGGACCCGGTTTCACGAGGGCCACGAAGACTCCTCGATCCTCGGGGACCGGCGCGAGTAATCGGTATCCCTCGCTCCGCAGGTCAAGAATAAAGCCCGGGGCTTGCGCCCACACGTCATCAACCACGGCTCCCCAATGCTTGCCCGGTTTCCCCGAGGGTAAACGGGAATCAAAGGACAGACGATACGCAGGAATGGGGTCGGTCGCCCGGATCAATCCAAATAAGGCAGAAAATACCCCGACGCGCTGGTCTACCCACTCCCGCTGGAGTTGTGGCAACTCCGCGTATCCCAACGCGTCATACAGCACCCCTGTATAGCGCTCCAGCGCGGGCAACACCGGCGATGTCCGCAACTCACTATTGCGAACAATCTCACCCGCGCCCTTGACGCCCAGTTTCAGGGCGGCCATTGCTAGCTCAGCATCGGCGGAGAGTTCGATGAGCGCCTGAATGAGCGATTCTCGAACCGAATTTTGATGCGGGAAACCAAGCGCCGCCAACTCCAGGCAGGTCCCGTCTTCCCCTCCTGAGACTTTTGTCTCGGAAGGGGGCAAGACGACAAACATCAGGTGCTAGATAATCTCCGCAAGGCCTGCCACGACCGTCACCACGTTGTTATCCACCGACAGGAAACCGTCTTCGGCCTTGGCGGTCACTTTTTGGCCATCGGCCGTGGTGATTCTGACCTCACCGGCAGCCAAAACACCCAACGTGGGTTCGTGGCCGGCGAGAACACCGATTTCACCCTCCGTGGTTTTGGCGACCACCATGGTCGCTTCGCCAGACCACACTTCTGCGGCGGCGGAAACGACAGTGACCTGGAGGTTTGCCACGGCTAGCCGTTCTCCTTCTGAATGCCGGCCCACTTCTCTTCCACATCGCCGATCGAACCAACATTGAAGAACGCCTGCTCGGCAACGTGGTCAAATTCACCCTTCGCGATCGCATCGAAGGATTCGATGGTGTCCTTGAGGGGCACAGTCGAGCCCTCAACACCGGTGAACTTCTTCGCCATGTAGGTGTTCTGGGACAAGAACTGCTGAATGCGGCGGGCACGAGACACCGTGACCTTGTCTTCTTCACTCAACTCGTCGACACCGAGGATTGCGATGATCTCCTGCAGCTCTTTGTTCTTCTGCAGGATCTGCTTTACCGTTGTGGCAACGCGGTAGTGGTCATCACCGATGTACAGGGGGTCGAGGATTCGGCTGGTCGAGGTCAAGGGGTCCACAGCAGGGTAGAGACCCTTGGCAGCAATTTCACGGCTGAGCTCTGTAGTCGCATCCAAGTGGGCAAACGTTGTCGCCGGAGCCGGGTCGGTGTAGTCATCGGCGGGCACGTAGATGGCCTGCAGTGAGGTAATCGAGTTTCCTCGTGTCGAGGTAATCCGCTCCTGCAGAACACCCATCTCGTCCGCCAGGTTGGGCTGGTAGCCCACGGCCGAGGGCATACGACCGAGCAGTGTGGAGACTTCAGACCCCGCCTGCGTGAACCGGAAGATGTTGTCGATGAAGAGCAACACGTCCTGGTTTTGCACGTCCCGGAAATATTCCGCCATGGTGAGCGCCGACAGTGCGACCCGCAAACGGGTGCCAGGTGGCTCATCCATCTGTCCGAAGACAAGGGCCGTCTTGTCAAAGACCCCCGCTTCCTCCATCTCACCGATCAGGTCGTTACCTTCACGGGTCCGCTCACCCACACCGGCAAAAACCGAAACACCACCGTGGTCTTGAGCAACACGCTGAATCATTTCCTGAATCAGAACAGTCTTACCCACACCGGCTCCACCGAAGAGACCGATTTTTCCACCCAGCACATACGGGGTGAGCAGGTCGATGACCTTAATGCCGGTTTCGAACAGCTGAGTCTTCGATTCCAGCTGGTCGAAGGGCGGCGGTGTGCGGTGGATGCTCCATCGCTCAGCACCTTCAAGTTTGTCGTCGGAGTTCAACACTTCACCGAGAACGTTGAACACTTTGCCTTTAGTGACGTCTCCCACGGGGACCGAGATCGGACCACCGGTGTCGCGGACTTCCTGGCCACGCACCACACCGTCGGTGGGCTTCAGAGCAAT
The DNA here is from genome assembly GCA_028096805.1 of Pontimonas sp. Taxonomy (GTDB): domain Bacteria; phylum Actinomycetota; class Actinomycetes; order Actinomycetales; family Microbacteriaceae; genus Pontimonas. Next base: position 9,449 of record JAOHDU010000007.1, on the reverse strand, counting down.
CGCGCGAACGAGGTCGTCCCCGAGGTGCTGTGCAACCTCCAGAGTCAGGGTGCTGGTCTCGCCGCCAATGGTGACCGACGTTTGCAGGGCGTTGTACACCGCGGGGAGAGAATCGTGAGGAAACTCAACGTCAATCACCGGACCGGTAACGCGGGCAACACGACCGGTGGCTGTTGCTTGCTTCGTGGCGCTCTTGCTCATATCGTCTTTCTCTTTCTTTACTTCGCCGAAACGAGGGCGTCGGCGCCGCCCACGATTTCGGAAATTTGCTGGGTGATTTCGGCCTGCCGGGCATTGTTCGACAGGGTGGTGTATTTCTGGATGAGTTTGTCGGCGTTGTCGCTGGCGGACTTCATCGCCTTCTGGCGCGCTGCATGCTCCGAGGCTGCGGATTGCAACATCGCCGTGAATATGCGGTTTTCGATGTACACCGGAAGTAACGCGTCCAACACATCATCGGGCTCTGGCTCAAACTCGTAGAGGGGGAACACCTCTGTGTCACCAGGCTCATCGACACCCTCCACTACCTCGAGCGGGAGCACACGAACGACCTCGGGCGACTGCGTGACCAGTGAGACAAAACGGTTATAGACAATGTGGATCTCATCCACCCCACCCTCGGCGCTGTCCTTCACAAAGCGCTCAATCAGCGTGGTGGCAATATCTTTGGCCGTTTCAAACTGGGGCTGGTCAGTGTTACCTGTCCAGGCTTGCTCAACAGCGCGCTGGCGGAAAGCGAAGTTACCCACCGCTTTGCGCCCCACCACATAGTTGACGACCTCTTTGCCCTCGCCCTCCAAGCGTGCGCGCAGGTCACCGGCTTCGCGGAGAACCTGGGAACTAAACGCACCGGCGAGGCCGCGGTCCGAGGTGAAAATCACCATGGCCGCCCGAACCGGCTTCTCCGATTCTGTCAGCAGAGGGTGGTCGATGTTCGAATATGTCGCTACGGCAGACACGGCCCGCGTCACCGCGCGGGAATAGGGCAGCGCAGCAGTCATCCGGCCCTGGGCTTTTTGAATTCGGGAGGCCGAAATCAACTCCATGGCTCGTGTGATCTTCTTGGTGGTGGTGGCAGAACGAATCTTCTGCCGATACACCCGAAGTTGCGCACCCATTGTCTTAGTGTCCTTTTAGCTCGTATTTAGCGCTTGCGCTTGACGATTTTTTCTTGGTTGATGTCTTCAGATTCCAACGCATCGAATTCTTCGCTGCCCGGCTGTCCCAGACCCTCGGCACCACTGCCCTGGAAGGCGGTGACGAACGAGTCAACCTCTTTCTCCAGCTCAGCTTTGGTCTTGTCGTCCAACACTTTGCTCTCACGGAGTGTCGTGAGAATTTTGGTGTTGCGACGCAGGTGGTCCAGAAATTCACTCTCGAACTTCAGGACATCCTCGACCGCGATAGTGTCAAGCTTGCCGTTCGTGCCGGCCCAGATGGACACCACTTGCTCTTCCACCGGGTAGGGCGAGTACTGGGGTTGCTTGAGAAGTTCCGTCAAACGCGCACCGCGAGCCAGCTGGTTACGGCTGGTCGCGTCCAAGTCCGAAGCAAACATGGCGAACGCTTCGAGCGAGCGATACTGCGCCAACTCGAGCTTCAGGGTTCCCGACACCGACTTGATCGACTTGACCTGAGCATCTCCACCCACACGAGACACCGAGATACCCACGTCCACAGCGGGACGCTGGTTGGCCAAGAACAAGTCGGACTGGAGGAAGATCTGACCGTCCGTAATCGAAATCACGTTGGTCGGGATGAAGGCGGAGACATCGTTCGCTTTCGTCTCGATGATCGGCAAACCGGTCATCGAACCACCGCCCATCTCGTCCGAGAGCTTCGCACAACGCTCCAGAAGACGCGAGTGCAAGTAGAACACATCACCGGGGTACGCTTCACGGCCTGGCGGGCGACGCAGCAGCAGAGACACCGCCCGGTAAGCCTCTGCCTGCTTGGAGAGGTCATCAAAAATGATCAGCACCTGTTTGGAGTCATACATCCAGTGCTGCCCGATTGCCGAACCCGTGTAGGGCGCCAGATACTTGAACCCTGCCGGGTCGGAGGCGGGCGCGGCGACGATGGTCGTGTAGTCCATCGCCCCGGCTGCTTCGAGAGCACCCTTCACTCCGGCAATGGTGGAACCTTTTTGGCCGATAGCTACGTAGATGCAACGCACCTGCTGGTCGGGGTCGCCGGTTTCCCAGTTGGCTTTCTGGTTGATGATGGTGTCGATCGCGATGGCGGTTTTACCCGTCTGGCGGTCACCGATAATCAGCTGACGCTGTCCGCGACCCACCGGGATCATCGCGTCGATGGCCTTAATGCCCGTCTGCAGCGGCTCGTGAACACTGCGGCGGGCCATAACTCCTGGAGCCTGGAGCTCCAGCGCACGACGCTCCTTGGTCTTGATGGCACCCAAACCATCAATCGGGTTCCCCAGCGGGTCCACCACACGACCAAGGAAGCCCTCGCCCACGGGGACAGAGAGCACCTCACCGGTCCGGGTCACCTCTTGGCCTGCTGCAATGCCGCTGAACTCACCGAGGACAACCACACCGATTTCGTTTTCGTCCAAGTTCTGGGCCAGACCCAATGTGCCATCCGCAAACTTCACCAACTCGTTGGCCATACATCCCGGCAGCCCCTCGACGTGGGCAATACCGTCCGCTGCATCCACCACGTGGCCCACCTCGGTGGTTGTGGCGGAACCCGGGTCATAGGAACTCGCGAACTCGGTGAGAGCGTCGCGGATTTCCTCCGGGTTGATCGTAATTTCTGCCATGGTTCTTCCTTTTGTTGGGTGTTCGGTTCGGTCAGTCGATCGGCTCTAGCCGGCCAACTTCCCTCTCAAATCTTGTAAACGGTGGGAAATACTGCCATCGATAATCGTGTCTCCGACGCGGATCCTTGCGCCTCCCACAACAGCGGGGTTGACCCGCTGCGCAATGTAGTGCGGTCGGCCAAACCGGCGGACAAGCAGGGCTTCAATGCTGGACTTCTGCGCGGCATTGAGTGGCCGGGCCACATCCACAACGGCGAGACCCTTCCCCGACTGGTCGGCCACGGTTTCAGCAGCCTGATCCAACATCGCTCCAATTCGACGACCGCGCGGGTCGGTCACCAAGTGGGCGACGATCGCCAGAGTCTGCTCGCAGACGCGCCCTGCCACCAAACTCTTGACCAGCTGCGCGCGGGCCGCGGGCGCAGCGCGCTTTGACCCCAATCCCAGTTCGATGTCAGCGTTGCCGTGGATCAGGCTGGACACGGCCAGGAGCTCGCCGATCACGTCACTCGATTCCGCCGCTGACGAGGCTGCCGAGCGAATGCCCATGTCCTCAAGGGCCATCTGAAGGTCTTCGGAGCGCGACCAGCGCAAGGCGACCGTGTCGGCGATCACACCCTTCACGTCGGTGGACAACGACGAGAAGGCGCGATCGGCCACGCGACGTCGCAGGGCGATATCGATCGAGGAATCACTCAGCTGAGAACGCAGAGGTGGGGAGCTCGACAAACCCACGGCTGCAGCAAACAGGCCTTCTGCCAGGTCCATAGCGTTCCCGCCGGTCCCCGAAACAAAGTCTTTCGTTGCTACCAGTGATTGGTTTGTTTGAGCGCCCATAGCTACTTCTTAGCCTTCTTTGCTGGAGCCTTCTTGGCGGGCGCCTTCGCTTTGGGCGCAGACTTGGCTTTGGCGGCCGGCTCTTTCTCAAGATCCGACAACAGCTTGTCCACTACCGATGCCGCCTGGGCATCCTCGGTGAGCCGCTCCTGCACAACTGCGGAAGCGAGGTCCAGAGCGAGAGCGCCGACCTCTTTACGCAGGGAGAGCACAGCCTGCTGGCGCTCGGCCTCGATCTGGGCTTTGGCCGTCGCAGCGATGCGGTTGGCCTCTCCCTGAGCGTTCTCTTTGATTTCCGCCAAGATCTGAGCGCCCTCGGTGCGGGCGTTTTCCCTGATGTCGGCGGCTTCTGATCGAGCATCGGCCAGCAGCTTGGTGTACTTCTCCAGGGCTTCTTTTGCCTCGTTTTGCGCGGACTCCGCGTCAGCGATGCCCCCCTCGATGGCGTCAGAGCGTTCATCCAGAGTCTTCTGGAGCCTGGGCAGAACCACACGCCAGAAAAGCAGCAACACCAAAGCGAACGGAATGATCGACCAGACAATGTCATAGATCGCGGGGAGCAACGGGTTAGGTGCTTCCCCTTCCGCTGCGAGAAGGAGTGCTTCTTGGATCATGGTGTGGCCTAACCAGTGAAGATGAAGTATGTGGCGATACCGATGAACGCCAGTGCTTCTGTAAAGGCGATACCGATATACATCAGAACAGTCAGACGACCCTGAAGTTCTGGTTGACGAGCGACAGACTCAATGGTCTTGCCCACAACAATTCCCACGCCAATGGCGGGACCAATTGCTGCGAGGCCGTAACCGACCGTCGCGATGTTTCCGGATAGTTCGGCGATAACCGATGTTGCGTCCACAGGTGTTTCCTTCCATTTGTCAACCCGGTGTTCACCGGGTTGAGGTCTAGTGTTCTTCCGCCAGCGCGAGCTGGAGATAAACGGCGGTCAAGAGAGTAAAGACGTAGGCCTGCAATACCGACACCAACAACTCGAAGAAGGTGAAGGCGATAGAGAAGGCAATGGTTCCAATACCAAAGAATGCCATCGCGGAATCGGAGTACAAAACAAAGAAGTGTGTCGAAGAGAAGAAGAGCACGAGAAGGAAGTGGCCCACCACCATGTTCATCAGCAGACGCAAGGTGAGGGTTACCGGACGCAACACGAACGTCGACACGAATTCGATCGGCGTGACGATGATGTAGAGCGGCCACGGGACTCCCGGGGGCAACAGTGAATTCTTCAAGAAGGCACCGGGGTGCTTCCGGAAGCCCGCGTAAATGAAGGCGAGGTAGGAGGTCACCGCCAGCACGAGTGGCATACCAATCACGCTGGTGCCGGCAATATTCAGACCCGGGATCACTCCGGTGAGGTTCATGAACAACACCAAGAAGAAGATGGAGGTCAGCAAGGGTAGGAACCGCTTGCCGTCTTTCTCGCCGAGGAGGTCCTCAGCGATGTTGACGCGAACCAGGTTGAGTGCCATCTCCACAACACCCTGGAAGCGCCCGGGGACAACCTGCATTTTCCTAGTTCCCAACCAGAAAACGAGGAACAGGGCTGCCACCGCGAGAAGCCGAATCAAGACGATTCGGTTCATCTCAAAGATGGTGCCTTCGAAGAGAACAGCGGGAGGGAAAAACTCTTCAATCGTGGGGGGAGAGAATCCACCCGCATCACTGGCCGGAAACTGGATCAGTATCTCGGTGGCTTCAGCTAACAGCTCGATCTCCAGTTTCGGGGCACGCAATTGTGCGGCGAATGACGTCGTTCAAGAACAGTACCAAACCCATCCTGGATGCGACTAATCCAGCTCTCACCCGCTACTTGAGGTGAATTTGGTGCGCTCGAGCGTGGCGAAAAGCGCTGCAGCATCCAAGGCTCCTTGCCGCACGATGGCGAGTTTTTCCCCGGGGTGCTCGAGCGCCGTGGCATCGACAACTGTGGAATCCACAACACCGGGCTTTTGCTCGCCGGGGCCCAGAACGAGGGCAACCTCGTCGGCAAAACGACGAGCGAGAGCAGAAGGAGCTACCAGGGCCTTTTGCTTGCCAAAGCGGGCAGCCGATTGGGCGAGAGGTCCGGTTTCAGTCACCAGTTCCAATGCCACCGGATGTCCAGGCATCCGCACAGCCACCGTTCCCTCGGTGTCCCCGAGATCCCACGAAAGCGAATCTCCAGAGGGAACCACCAGGGTGAGAGGTCCCGGCCAATGCGCGAGTGAGAGTGCCTGGACTTCTGGCGTGACATCAGCCGCCACAGCGTGAAGGGCCTCAGGGCCAGAGACCAACACCCCCACCGGTGCGCGCTCTGCCATCTGCCGTGCCTGTCGTAGGCGATCGACAGCCCGCGGGTTAAACGCATCGGCCACCAACGCATAACCGGTATCGGTGGGCACACATACCAATTGACCCCGGGCCACTGCCGACCGCGCGTGCCGCAGGCCTGTAACCACCTCGGTCGGGGTTCGCATCGGATAGACCACAGCACTCATCGCGGAAAGTCCGTGCGCTGTTGGTCAGGTGACATCGGGATCAAACGGAGCAGATGAACCGGGGTTTCGGCGGCTGCGTTGTTGACTCGCAGACTCGGCCACAACCCCCGGGGTGGCTGCGTCCTGCAGAGCAGCGGCCGCCTCGGGCTCTACCGCGCTTTCGGTCAGGGCTTCTCGAATGATGCGACGCGGGTCATATTGTCGCGGGTCAAGCTTTTTCCAATCCACATCGTCGTAGTCAGGTCCCAACTCGTCCCGCATCCGACCTTTAGCGCCCGATGCCATTTCTCGAAGCCTGCGAATGAGGCGAGCTAGCTGTGCTGAATAGGCGGGGAGGCGATCGGGGCCAATCAAAAACAGCGCGATGATGCCAATCAGGAAGAGCTTTTCCATGGAGAGGCCGAAGGTCACGCCACGATTCTAACCAGCTGGGCCGGGCCTCCCCCGAGAGTTACTTATTCGCGCTATCCCCGGGTAGGTCCACATCAGAGACGTAAGGCATCCGAGAGCGTGCCACCACCACGAGGTCTACGACAAGTCCTACCAGGAGCGCAGCAACAATGGTCAGGAACAAGGTGGTGCGCTCCAACCAGGTTTGATCACCCAGCCAAAAGACTGCGGCGAGAAACACCACGAACTTGATCAACCAGGTTCCCAACACGGAGGCAAAAAACCCCGGAGACAAAATGTCCCCTTTGCCCAGCTTGAAACCCCACAGAATGCTGAGCGGTGTGAGGCCAAGAAGTCCAAAGGCTATGCCTGCGCCGACAAGCGCTGCCCACACGCCTTCAATATCGGCCACGAGCGCTCCCCAGATAGCCGCAACAAACGCCACCAGTGATGTCATGACCAACCCGGTGAAGAACGCTTTCTTCACAACTGCGTTGACGTTCACGAGGCCTCCTGGTCAATCTTGAGTGGGTCATGGGATGACCGGTTGTCTGGGGACAGGGTAACAACGGTGGATCCCGCCAACCCGAGAACGATGATCGCGAGCGCCCAGTACCACGCGACAAAGAGGAACATCAATGTTCCTATGGCCAGCACGGCAGTCCACGAGTAGAGGATGAGCACCGCTTGACGGTGGGTGTGACCCATATCTAACAAACGGTGGTGGAGGTGGGCGCGATCAGCATCAAAGGGCGACATTCCCCGTCGCAACCGTCGCACGACCGCCAGAGAAAAATCGAGAAGCGGCACAATCAAGACTGCCAACGGAAGGATGACTGGCAGGAAAGCAGGGAGAAGCTGGGTGGGGTTCACCGCGCCGGGATCAATTTGTCCGGTCACGGATACCGCGCTGACCGACATCATCAGGCCTACAAGCAGAGCGCCCGAATCGCCGAGGAAGAGCTTCGCGGGGTTCCAATTCCAGGGCAGGAACCCAACGAGCGCTCCCGCCAGCAAGACGGTCAAAATGGTGGCGAGCCCGAAGTACGGGGCGCCCTGGTCACCCAGCGAAAGAACAAAGGAATAGAGGAAAAACACTCCGTTGGAGATGAGAGCAACACCGACCACGAGGCCATCGAGCCCGTCAATGAAGTTCACGGCGTTCATCACCACGACAATCGCCAGCACGGTAAGAATCAGCGAAAGAGTCGGCGAAAACAGCGTCAGACCGCCGATCGGTAGCGACACTATTTGCACGCCCTGCCAGGCAACCACTCCAGCGGCCAAAAACTGCCCAGACAGCTTTGTGAGCCAATCCAAATCAATGACGTCATCGATCACCCCGAGAGCCAGGACGATCCCGGCAGCAACAAAAACCGCGATGATGGCACGAGGGTTTGCAAACACCTCGTCGAAGTAGCCCAGCTGGCTTGCCACAATGACACCCGTGGTCATGCCCGCAAACACGGCAATACCCCCGAGCCGTGGAGTGGGGGTCTGGTGAACGTCGCGGGGTCTTATTTCCGGGTGCCATTGGTAGCGCTCGGCCAACCGAAGCAGGACGTAGGCCACCGCCAGCGCGGTGGCCGCGGCAATACCGGCAACGAGCACATACCCCATTACTCTGACCACTCCCCCGGCAAGACCTCCCGAATGGAAGACACGGGGACAACTCCTCGTCGGATAACTCGATACGCCCCACCCTCTGCGACGGTGCTCGCATCGATGATGGTCGAGCCCGCGTTGCCTGGGGCATCCGAGTAAGACGCACCTACCCGGCCTGCGTCAAAGTACACCGGGACACTGTCACCAAATTGAGTGATGGCTTCTTGTGCGTTCATGGCAGCAAGTTCACCCGTCAGATTTGCGCTCGAGACCGCGAGGGGACCCGTAGCCCGAAGAATCTCGAGGGCCACCTCGTGGGCTGGCATGCGCAACGCAACCGTGCCCTCAGTCTCCCCCAAATCCCAGGAAACCTCCGGGGCCGCCTGGAGAACAAACGTCACGCCCCCGGGCCAAAACCTCTGAAGCGCTGGAGCAAGGTCGTGGGGAAAATGAGCGACCAGCGCTTCGGCGCTCTCGATAGAGGGAACCAAAACTGGCGGTGGCATTGCGCGTGAGCGGCCCTTCACATCCAGCAACCCCTGGACGGCCGCTGGTTGAAAAGGGTCACAAGCAATGCCGTACACCGTGTCCGTCGGCAGGACGACGCAGTTACCGGATTCGAGGGCGAGCTTGGCGGCCGCGATTCCCGCCTCGCGCTCATTGTGCGACGTTGTGTCGACCCGCAGGGCTCCCATGACCCGATTCTACCGCGGGTTCGCCCACCCAGCCCGGGCCTAGGCTTGAGGAATCATGCTTTTCATCTTTGATATGGACAACGTCCTCTACGACTATCACTGGCGAGTACGCATGGAAGCCCTGACAGCGATCACCGGGCATGATTTCCATGAGCTTCGTCGGCGCTGGTGGCACGACGAAGGAGAATGGAAAGCAGAGGCTGGGCAGCCAGATACCGGCGAGGAGTATCTCGCTCGAGTCAATGACGCTTTCGGCTCGAGCATCACCCGCGAGCACTGGATTTCGCTGCGCACTCAGGCGATGGCCTTTCGGCCCGGAGTGCTGCCGGCTGTCGAATTCGCCAGCCAACACGGTCAGGTCACCCTCCTCACAAACAACGGAATGCTGGTGGGTGAACATTTACCCGAAGTTGCCCCAGAACTTGTGCCGGTATTTGGCGAGCATATGTTTGCGACTGCCCACTATTTCGCGAGGAAACCAGACCCGGTCGTCTACCAGCGGGTGTTGGAGCGCTATGGGGCAAGTGCCGCCGACACTTTTTTCGTCGATGACACCCCCGATAACCTCCGCGGAGCCACCGAAGTTGGTATCACCAGCCAGTGGTTTTCCCCGCATGATTCGGGCGAGACGGTCATCCAAGCAATTAC
>JAOHDU010000006.1 GCA_028096805.1 Pontimonas sp. | reverse complement strand
CCCACCAGTACCCGTGCGTCGGCGGGGCCAGGTTCGAGAGCGGGCATCCCGACGAAAGCTTCTTTCGCGACGACCGCTCGGCCAAGCCCAGCCTGCCGAGGAGTCCAGTCGAGACTCAGTTCATGACCGTAGAGGGGCATCCCCGCCTCCAGGCGAAGAGTGTCTCTGCAGGCAAGCCCACACAAACGCATCCCATGGTTCGCACCAGTTGCTTCGAGCTCATCCCACAGGGCTTGGGCGTGAGGGTCAGAAACATAAACTTCATAACCGTCCTCACCGGTGTACCCGGTGCGGGCGATGAGGACCTGCTCGCCGTTAAACGTGCCCGTGGTCATCCGGTAATACCGCAGCTCGTCGAAATCTGCCGGTAGGTCAATGCCTGCTGCGGAAATGATGGTGCGCGAGTGGGGGCCCTGCACGGCAATCAGCGCCCAATCATCGCTCTCATCGGAGACAACCACGTCAAAACCTTCGGTGCGCTCCGCCAGGGCGGCCACCGCCGCATCACGGTTGGCAGCGTTAGCGACGATCAAATACTGCTCCGAGGAGAGTCGATACACGATCAGGTCATCAATGACCCCGCCTTCGGAGCTAAGAAGAAGCGAATATTTGGCCTGGTGGTCCTCGAGTGCCGACAAGCGGTTACTGAGTGCGTAGTCCAGGAAGTCGGGCGCACCCGTGCCGGTAACCGAAATCTCCGCCATGTGCGAAAGGTCAAACATTCCGGCGCTTTCCCGAACAGCGTGGTGTTCCACCAGGTCAGATTCGTAACGCACCGGCATGTCATAGCCGGCAAAATCCGTGAAAGACGCACCCGCACGCTCGTGCGCCGCATGAAGGGGGGTGTGCTTACTCACGCTTCTCCTGGAGTCTTTTCCGCAGGCTACAAACCTGTCCGACTCCCCCTCTGTCATTGGCCTGAGAGTTTCGCGCGATGTTTCGCGCTTTCACCGTCGGCGGGAAGCGTACTTCCGCTTTTCAGAGTGGCCGCGCCATGCGGTACAGGGAACCTGAGAGATTGGCGGGGATGCTTGCTCCTTCGGTGACATCAAGGATGTCTCTCCCGCATGGCGTAAGGCCCAGTGTGAAGTTGTGCGCCCAGACTAGCAAGCGCCCTGGGAATTAGTTCCCGCCACGCTCCAGCGTCGAATGAAGGTTAGCCACCTCAATGAGCGCTTCATTGTGGCGAAGAAAACCGGGGACCGTGGGCGGGTCGAACCGCCCATAAAACACTTCACCCACCGTGGGAATGTTTCGCTCAGCCAGCACCCGCAGTAACAGCGCCGCCTTGTCTTCCGCCCGGCGTTGTTTCCACGACCCGCTAAAGCGCAGCGCAGCTACTTCCCGGGGTGCCACCTCGTGAACGGTGACGTTTGCATCCGCCGGCATAGGGGCCTCCTGCGCGGAAACACCCTCGGGGAGGACAAAACTCATGGTGTGCGAGCTCTGGTGGGGTGCTTGAACGACGGGCGACGTCATCGCTAGGCGATCACCCCGCGAGTTGGATCCTGAGATGTAACTCACCAGCGGCCGAAACGCGCGATTCCCGGCGGATTCAAAATCGCCCTCGACCTCCACGGAGATGAGGGTGTGACGAGGGTAGTGGCGTATTTCCACGCCCTCGGAGAGGGTGTTGAGAACGTCATAGGGTTGCGCTTTTGCCATTGTTTACCCTCCTCTCCTGCGCAATAGTATGGGGGCATGAGCAGTGATTTTCCTGATGCCGCATCGCTGGCAGCCCGTATTCCCCACGACTTCACCCTCGGTGTCGCGACGTCGTCCTGGCAGATCGAAGGGTCCTCAGAAACCCGCGGGCGCAGCATCTGGGACGAGTTTGCCGAAACCCCCGGTCGCGTCCTCGATGGCGCCACCGCGGATCCCGCGTGTGACCACCTCGCGCATATCCCCGAGGATCTTGACCTCATTCACGACCTTGGCGTGAATGCTTACCGCTTCTCGTTTTCGTGGCCCCGATTGCTGCACAACGGTGTGGGGTCTCCCTCGGCAAAGGGGCTCGATACCTACGACCGTCTGGTCGATGGCATTCTCGGGCGGGGATTGACTCCCTTTGCCACCCTGTATCACTGGGATCTCCCCCAAGCCTTGCAGGAGCGCGGCGGATGGTTGAACCCCGATAGCCACCAATGGTTTGCTGAGTACGCCGCCCTCGTTGCCGATCACTTCGGTGATCGCATCGACACTGTCGCCACACTCAACGAACCGTGGGTGTCAGCTTTCCTCGGCTATGCGGCAGGGGTTCACGCTCCGGGCGTCACCAATCCTGCCCAAAGCCTCGAGGTGTTTTATCGCCTGATGGTCGCTAGCGGCTATGGAATCCAGGCCCTCCGGTCCGCGGGCATTACGAATCCCGGACTAGTACTCAACCTGACCACCGTGATCGCTGAAGACGAGGACGTTACCCCGCAGGCACACCTCATCGATGGGCTGCACAACCGCATGTTCTTGGATCTTTTGGCCGGCCGCGGAGTACCGGAGGACGTGCAGGAGCACACCCAGTCAATCACCGATTGGTCTTTTGTTACCGATGAAGGCTTGGCTCTGGCCGCAGAAAAGATTGACTGGCTGGGGATCAACTACTACACGCCCATCCGCGTGGCATCGGTTTCGGCGGATGCGGGGAAAATTGTCGGCCAGAGCGCCAGTGTCTACCCAGGGGTCTCCGGGGTCTCGTTTGTTCCCCACGAGCCCCGGACCGCCATGGGCTGGGAAATCCACGCACCTAGCCTCACCAGCACGTTGGTGACCACCGCGGAGCGCCTGCCCGGTGTTCCGCTGTACATCACAGAAAACGGTGCAGCCTTCGACGATGTGGTGTCCTCGGAGGGGATTCACGACGCGAATCGAGTGGCCTACTACCGCGATCACCTCCACGCAGCCTTTGATGCCGTAGATCACGGCGTGGATTTGCGCGGTTACTTTGCGTGGTCGCTTTTTGACAACTTGGAGTGGGCGGAAGGATGGACGAAGCGTTTTGGCATCGTTCGTGTCGATGCTGATAGCCAGACGCGCACCCCGAAAGACAGCGCGCGGTTCCTGCGCGACGTGTTCCGCTCGCGCGGTTAGCCCTTGACGGAGCCTGCTAGCAGGCCTCGCACAAAGTATCGCTGTAGCGCGAAGAACACGATCAGCGGCACCACAATCGACACGAAGGCGCCCGCGGTCAGCACTTCCCAACCGGACCCTCGCGTGCCGACCATTTCGGCCAACCGCACCGTCATCGGGGCCACCGATTTAGACCCCGCACCAAACGTCAATCCGACCAACAGGTCATTCCACACCCACAGGAACTGGAAGATGAGGAAGGACGCAATAGCGGGAATGCTGAGTGGCAACACAATTTTGGTGAACATCGTGAACCAGTTGGCACCATCCACGCGGGCGGCTTCGACCAGTTCTCGGGGAATCTGGCGCAAAAAGTTGTGCAACAAGAAAATCGCGAGCGGAAGCCCAAAAATGGTGTGAGCAATCCAAATCGGGATGTAGGTGCCGGTGATTCCGAGTGCCGGAATCAGTGTGGTCTCACCAATCACCAAGCCTTTGGCAAATAACTGGAGCAGAGGCACCAGAGTCAGCTGCAGGGGAACCACCTGGAGGGCAAAAATACTGAAGAAGATGAAGTCCCGACCGCGGAATTCAAACCACGCCAGCGCGTAGGCAGCAAACACCGCCAAAGTAATTGGGAAGATGACCGCGGGAATGGTCACGGCAAGGCTGTTGAAGAAGTACTGGAACATGGGCGGGTTGACGCCCGTTCCCACAAACAGCACCTTCTCGTAGTTCTCAAACGAGATATTCGGGTTGGTGAAGAACGTCCACCAGCCCGATGAGTTGATGTCGGTCTCTGGGCGAATGGAGGTCACCAACAAGCTGAAGGTCGGGATCGTCCACAGAATCGCAATAACGATGGCAAAACCTGATGCCACCGGCGAGGAAAAAATGTCCTTCGCTTTTTTTCCTGTGGTGCGTGGTTTTCCCGCGGTGAGAGTCGCCATTATCGCTCCGTCCTCTCCAGCCTCAGTTGTCGCACGTTGTACCAAATAATCGGGATGACGCCAATAAACAGAATGACCGCCAGGGTGGAACCCTGCCCGTAGTTGAGCTGGCGGAATGATTGCGCATACATTTCATTCGCAATCACGTTGGTTTGGAAGTTACCGCCGGTCATAGTTCGCACAATGTCGAACACTTTCAACGTCGCAATCGTGATGGTGGTCAACACCACCACTACAGTTCCTCGAATCATCGGCAGTGTCACGCGAATGAACCGGCGCCAATTGCTGGCGCCATCGAGCATCGCCGCTTCGACAACCTCATCGGGGACATTTTTCATTGCCGCGGAGAGGATAACCATGGCAAACCCGGTCTGGATCCAAATCAAAACGGCGATCAAGAAGAACGTGTTCCACGGCGGGTTGAGCAAGAAGTTGACCGGTTCAATCCCCACCCCTCGGGCGATGGCGTTGAGGAGCCCAATTTCTGGCTTGTCTTCGTTGGGTTCAAAGTTGTAAACAAAACTCCAGATGACACTGGCGCCGACGAAAGAGATCGCCATGGGCATAAAAATAAGGGACTTGATGACCGAGGCGCGCTTCATGCGGTCAGTCATGTAGGCAATTGCCAGCCCGATGATGGTGGAGATGAGTGGGACAAATATCACCCACAGAATCGTGTTGCGCAACACAATCTGGATTTCCGGGATGGTGAACGCCCACAGGTAGTTGTCAAAGCCGACAAAGTTTTCACTTGATTTGTCCATGAAGGACATCCACAGCGTTCGCAGCGCCGGGTAAATCAAGCCCACGAGCAAAAGCAGAACCGCAGGTCCCAGGAAGATTCCGTAGCGCAGCCAGCCTTGCCAGCGGACAGAAGCTCGAGACCCAATCAGAAAAAGGGCGTAAATCACGGCGGCGAAGGCCGCAAGAGAAATGACGAGAAGCGTGAGGTTGGGGGCGATGGTTTCCCACAGCGTGTTGCGCATGTTCTCTCCCGTCGACTACCTCGTCAGTGAGGTAGCAGTTGGGGGGAGCATAAGCTCCCCCCAACCGATGTTACTTGTGTTACGTGTGCCTAGCTTGCGGGCCAGGTTGCCTGGATAGCATCCAGAACGGCCTGGTCTGCTTTGTCTTCAGCAATCCACGCGGTCATTTCGGTCCAGAACGAACCAGCACCGACTTCACCGGGCATCAAGTCAGATGCGTCGAAGCGGAAGGTGGTGGCGTTCTGAAGGATCTCCACAGCAACAGCGTTGACGGGGTCCGCAACGTTCGCGGTGTCCAGTCCGAGGTTGGGGGAGAACCAGCCGCCGAGAGCAGCCTTGTCGTTGTTCCACTCAGGAGAGGTGAGGTACAGCTGAACAGCCTGGGTAGCAGCGCTGTCACTGAAGGCACCCACGAACTCGCCGCCACCAAGGGCAGGAGTCGAGTCGGCGCTGACACCGGGGAAGTAGAAGGTGGAAATTCCACCCTCAACGTCGGTGTCCTCAGGGCTGACAACGGTTGCGCCGTAGTCGCCCACGAGAATTCCACCGAGGAACGATGCCTGGCGGTGCATGGCACAGCTGCCATCCACAACACCGGAACCACCCTCAGAGAAGCTCGTGGTGGCAATGGCCGACACGTTACCCATGTAGTCCTCGTTCTTCAGGATCTTTCCTGCTTCAGCGATAACTTCGGCGACCTTGGGGTCGTTGAAGGGCATGCTGTTGTCGACCCATGCGTCATAGGTAGCAGCGTCCTGGAAACGGAGCATGAGGTCTTCCATCCAGTCGGTAGCTGCCCAACCGGTCGCAACACCAGACTCGATACCCGCACACCATGCGTTACCAGCGAAGTCGCTGGCAGCAATCTCGTCAGAGAGGGTGAGCAGTTCTGCCCAGGTGGTGGGGATGTCCCAGCCGTTGTCGGCGAAGGTCTTCGGTGAGTACCAGACGAAGGACTTCACGTTTGCGCCCAGGGGAGCAGCGTAGAAGTTGCCATCGACGGTTCCGTAGTTCTTCCAGTCCGCTGTGTAGTTGCTGTCAACCGAGGCCGACACAGCGTCCGAGGCGGGGACCAGGTCACCAGCGAAGGAGGCCAGGAGGCCGGGCTGCGGGAAGATAGCGAGGTCAGGAGCGGTGCCACCGGCAACGCGAACAGCGATCTGTTCTTCGAATGCCTGGTCACCATTCCACTCGATGGTAATTCCGGTGCACTCTTCAAACTCGAGGAAGGACTCCTGGAAGAGTGTGGACTCGGGTTCGATGATGGTCGTGTAGATCTCTACACTTTCACCCTCGTTGCCCAAGTAATCTGCATAGGCTTCACAGCCTGCTGCAACTTCGCTGGTGGCATCTGAGTCAGAATCTGCAGCAGTGTCCGCTGCTTCTTCTTCAGCTGCACAGCCAGCCAGTGCCAAAGCGGCCACGGAAAGCGTGGCAACGCCGAGCATCGTGCGGCGACGTACAAAGTGCCTCATTGGTACTCCTTATATAGGGGATAGATGTACCCACGATGCAGAACCACTACTCCGTGGGTTGAGGAAACCCTAACAACAAAAGGCAACCGGTTCCACTTGAGGGGGTTTCGTTTCGATAACGGAACGCAATGGAACGTTGCGGACCCGCTACGCGCGCAACACCAGCTCTAATCGAGCCCAGAATCCCGGGTATTTTTGAAGGTTTCGAGCGCCTCCGAAACAACGCGCCGGGTCTGATCCAACAGCTCCCCTGGACTATCCAGCGTCAAGAGGTCTTGGTGATCCAGGGTGCCGAGCGGTGAAATACCGGCCAATTGCCAGGCCTTTTCCACCGGATCGGTGGCCAACTCGATATCGGTGGGCCACGGAAGGCTCAAATCGAGCATCGCCAAATACTCCAGAGTCTCACGCACCACGTTTTCGGTGAGTACCAGTTCTTCCCCCGGCACATCGCCGGAATGAAAAACGTCGAGGAATTCGACCTCGGCTTGTGGGAAAGGCTCTTCCTCAATCCACTTGCTCACCCGGAACCGGCGCCCGCCCCGGGCAACCACCTGTAGCGGGCCATCCGGCGCTTCCACCTGAAGCACCTGCGCGGTGGTGCCGATATCAAAGCGCTGGTCGCCGCCCCCCACCTCAGACCCACGCTCAATCAACACCACACCAAACTCGGATTCCTCTGCGTCCAACACGGTGCCCATCATTTTGAGATAGCGCTCCTCAAAGACCTGCAAGGCCAAGGGCATCGCCGGAAACAACACTGAGCCAAGCGGGAACATCGGAATTACGGGCATGCTCTAAGGCAACCACTGCCGGTGACAACTCACAACCTGGGGTGCGGGATTCAAAGCCTGCGCTCAGGAACTAAAGCGGAACTCCACCACATCACCATCGCGCATCACATAGTCCTTACCCTCGATGCGCGCCTTGCCTCCGGCGCGCGCATCGGCGAGAGAACCGGCGGCGACCAGATCGTCAAAAGCCGTCACTTCGGCTTTGATGAAGCCTTTTTCAAAGTCCGTGTGAATCACACCGGCAGCCTGGGGCGCTTTCCACCCGCGGTGAATGGTCCACGCGCGGGCTTCTTTGGGACCGGCCGTGAGATACGTCTGGAGACCCAACGTGTCAAAGCCAATGCGCGCAAGCTGGTCCAGCCCACTTTCTTCCTGACCCATGGACGCGAGCAGCTCTGCAGCCTCATCGGCGTCGAGGTCAATGAGTTCACTCTCCACTTTGGCGTCAAGAAAGACCGCTTTCGCCGGAGCAACCAGGGCCGCAAGCTCAGCGCAGCGGTCCGGGTTTCCCAGGGTGTTCTCATCGACATTGAAGACATACAGAAAGGGCTTAGCAGTCAGTAAGCCCAGTTCCCGAACGAGGCTCGCGTCAAAGCCTGCTTGGAAGAGGGTGGTGCCACCATCAAGAATCGTGTGGGCGTCCTGGGCAGCAGCCAGCACCGCTGGCTCCATCTTTTTGCCTTTGACTTCTTTTTCATACCGAACAATCGCTTTTTCGAGCGTTTGCATATCGGCGAGGATCAGCTCGGTGTTGATGGTGTCCATATCAGCGGCGGGATCGACCGCGCCATCCACATGCACGACGTCGGGGTCATCAAATACCCGCACGACCTGCGCAATCGCTTCTGCTTCGCGGATGTTGGAAAGGAACTGGTTTCCCAAACCTTCCCCCTCGCTTGCTCCCCGCACGATGCCGGCGATATCAACGAACGACACCGCCGCAGGAATCACCTTTTCGCTGCTGAAAATTCCTGCGAGAACATCGAGGCGCTCATCCGGGAGGTTCACAACACCCACGTTGGGCTCGATTGTGGCGAACGGGTAGTTGGCGGCGAGAACGGTGTTCTTGGTGAGGGCGTTGAAGAGTGTGGATTTACCCACATTGGGTAAACCGACGATTCCAATTGTCAAAGCCACGGGAATGACCCTACTGGAGAGTCAGGGGTACCTGACAGACTTGTGGACATGGAACAGTCACTGACTATTGCTCTCATGGGAATCCTCCTCGCTCTGGTACTGGGCTTCGCCTTGGGGTGGTTCCTTCGACCCCGCAGGTCCTCCGCCGAATCAAATGAGGAAGCCGTGGTGCTGCGCACCCAAGTAGAGATGTTGCAACAGCAACTCGAGTCCTATAACGCCGGCCAGGAGGCTGAGAACAAGATCCTGGTCGCGCTCGGCCCCGTGACTTCCAAGCTCAACGATATGCAGCGCACAGTGGCAGACCTGGAAAAGCAGCGGAGCGACCAACACGGTCAGATCTCGGAGCAACTGCGCTCCGCGCTGCAAAGCGATGAGCTACTGCGCGCTACCACCGAGGGCCTGGCCTCTGCACTTCGCTCCAACAGCATGCGAGGCAAATGGGGTGAAGTCCAGTTGCGTCGCGTCGTCGAAGCGGCAGGTCTCATTGAGCGCGTCGACTTTGATTTGCAAGCTTCGATTTCCTCTGACGCGGGTCTTGGTAAGCCCGACATGGTGGTGCACCTGCCCGGTGGCAAAAACATCGCGGTCGACGCGAAGGTTCCCTTCACTGCCTATATGGAGGCCAGCTCGATTCCTCTCACCGCAACAGGTGAAGAGGGGGCACGTCGCGAGAAACTGCTGAAAGAGCACGTGGCCGCCGTACGCGCTCACATTGACGCGCTCGGCAAAAAGTCCTACTGGGATGGTTTAGACGCCTCACCAGAACTGGTGATCTGCTTCATTCCCAGCGAAGCCTTAGTGTCCTCAGCTCTCGAGGCCGACCCAGGACTGATGGATCATGCGTTTTCCAAGAAAGTGGCGCTCGCCTCACCGGTCACCCTCTGGTCGGTATTGAAGACCGTTGCCTTCTCGTGGCGCCAGGATGTGGTGACCGAAGACGCCCAGAAGATCTTCACCACGGGAACCGAGTTGCTCCAACGTTTGGGCTCCATGGCCGGTCACATCGAAACTCTCGGGCGGTCACTAACCAGCAGTGTGAAGCACTACAACTCGTTTGTCGGTTCCCTTGAGTCCCGGGTGTTCCCCAGTGCCCGCAGACTCAGCGAGCTGGGAACCCAGGGTGATCTCGAGGAAGCCCTCGAAACGGTCGAAGATCTGCCCAAAGCCCTCTCAGCACCGGAAATGATCGACGAGGAGGCCGAGAAGGACTAGTGATCAAGCCATTTGTCGGCTTGGTGGTCCGCTGACACCCTACGCAGGGTGCCAGAGCGCGCACGCAGCACGATGCTCTCGGTGGAAATAATGCTTCCGGAGCGTCGCACCCCGCGAGCCAGCTCGCCGTCCGTCACCCCGGTGGCCACAAAAAACGTGTTGTCGCTGGACACGAGATCATTCAGCCCGTAGGGCTCATCGAACTGAAGCCCCGCTTCCTTCCCCCGCTCGCGCTCTTGGTCATCCATTGGGTACAGAACACCCTGCATGAAACCGCCGAGGGCCTTAATCGCGCACGCGGTGGCAACCCCCTCGGGGCTCCCGCCTATCCCCACACACAGGTCTATCCGCGTGTCGTGGCGGGCCGCGTTAATGCCGCTGGCGACATCACCATCCAAAATGAGCCGGGTGCCAGCACCCGCTTCGCGAATTTCACGAATGAGATCGTCGTGACGTGGACGATCGAGAACAGCAACCCGCATCTCGTCCACCGGTTTCCCTTTGGCTTTCGCTAGTGCGCGGATGTTCTCGCCGATTGGGCGATGAATATCAACGACACCGATTCCCTCGTGGGAGGTCACGATTTTCTTCATGTAATAAACGCTGGAGGCATCCAACATGCTTCCCCGGTCCGCCACAGCAATCATCGAAATCGCGTGGGATCGGCCAGAAGCGGTCAGCGAGGTGCCATCGATCGGGTCAACAGCGATGTCGCACTGCGGGCCCTGGCCGTTGCCGACAACTTCGCCGTTGAACAACATGGGGGCATCATCTTTTTCGCCTTCACCAATCACCACCAGTCCTGAGAACGCGACGGTGGAGAGAAACTTACGCATCGCATCAACAGCAGCACCGTCAGCGGCGTTCTTGTCACCACGTCCAATCCAGGGTGTTGCACGAATGGCGGCGGCCTCCGTAGCCCGGACCAACTCCATCGCGAGGTTGCGGTCAGGGTGTTGGAATAACTCAGCAGCTTCAGCCTGTGACATGAGAGTCCTTTGAGGGCGATAAGAGTGCGGTGTTCTCAGCCTAGCGCCGACACACAGCCCCCTCGAGGGTGCCGGTAGTCTTAAAGCCCCATCCTCGATAACTGGAGAAACCATGCCTGTTGCTTCCCCCGACCAATACGCCACGATGCTCGATCGGGCAAAAAGCGACGGGTTTGCCTACCCTGCATTCAACGTGTCGTCCTCTTCCACCATCAACGCGGTGCTTCAGGGTCTGACCGAAGCAGGTTCTGACGGCATCATTCAGGTCTCCACTGGGGGTGCTGACTTCTTTGCCGGACAAAGTGTGTCGGCCCGCGCCTCTGGTGCGCTTGCTTTTGCCGCGTTCGCCAAGGAAGCCGCCAAAAACTACCCCATCACGGTGGCACTGCACACCGACCACTGCCCCAAAGATGCTCTGGATGGTTTTGTGATGCCGTTGATTGCGGCCAGTGAGGAATCGGTCAAGAACGGCGGCGAGCCCATCTTCCAGTCCCACATGTGGGATGGCTCCGCCGTGCCACTGGCGGAGAACCTGGAGATTGCCGCTGAGCTCCTGCCGCGGATGAAAAACATTGGGTCGATTCTCGAAGTGGAAATCGGTGTTGTGGGCGGCGAAGAAGACGGCGTCAGCCATGAAATCAACGACAGTTTGTACACGACCCTCGATGACGCGATCGAGACCGTCGAGGCACTCGGTTTGGGTGAACAGGGCCGCTACATGGCGGCACTGACCTTTGGCAACGTCCACGGTTTCTACAAACCCGGCAACGTCTCTCTGAAGCCCGAACTATTGGCAGAAATCCAGCAGGGACTGGCGCAGAAGTATCAGACCGGCGCCAAGCCCATGGACCTCGTGTTCCACGGTGGATCCGGCAGCTCCGAAGCAGAAATTGCCGAAGCAGTGCGTAATGGTGTCATCAAGATGAACATTGATACCGATACTCAGTACGCGTACACCCGGGGCGTCGCAGGGCACATGTTCAGCAATTACGACGGTGTGCTGCGCATCGATGGCGAAGTCGGAAATAAGAAGGTTTATGACCCGCGCGCGTGGGGCAAAGTGGCGGAGACCTCGATGGCCGCCCGCGTCGTCGAAGCGGCCCAGCAGCTAGGGTCCGCTGGGCACTCGAAGAGCTAGCGGCGGTTGCGGCCACCGATCGTGCCCGCATCAATCTCGCCACTCGCGTCACGACGGAGTTCTTTCGGTAGGGAGAACTGAAGGTCTTCCTCTGCCGTGCGCACTTCGGACACCTCGGTGAAACCTGCCTCGGCAAGATCCGCCAATGTGTGATCCACCAGCACCTCGGGAACAGAAGCCCCGGAGGTCACACCGATGGTCTCCACCCCCACCAACCATTCCTGCTCGATCTCGCTGGCGTAGTCCACTCGGTAAGCAGCGCGTGCACCATATTCGAGTGCTACCTCAACAAGGCGAACACTGTTGGACGAGTTCGGGGAGCCGACCACAATGACCAGGTCGCACTCCTCGGCAATTTTCTTGATGGCTACCTGACGGTTTTGGGTCGCGTAACAAATGTCATCGCTGGGTGGATCTTTTAGGTGCGGGAACCGCTCACGCAGGCGCCGCACCGTCTCCATGGTTTCATCCACACTCAGCGTGGTTTGGGACAGCCAAATCAGGTTTTCCGTTTCCGGCGGAGTGATGCGCTCTGCTTCATCCGGGTCATTCACCAACGTGGTGTGCTCCGGGGCATGACCCATCGTGCCTTCCACTTCTTCGTGACCCTCGTGGCCGATCAACAAAATGTGGTAATCCTGGCCGGAAAAGCGCACCGCTTCGCGGTGGACTTTGGTCACCAGAGGACACGTGGCGTCGATGGCATTGAGTTCTCGATCTGCTGCCTGCTGGACCACCATCGGAGACACTCCGTGAGCGGAGAACACGATGTTGGACCCGGTGGGAACCTCGGCGACCTCATCAACGAAGATCACGCCGCGCGATTCCAATTCCCGCACCACGTGAATGTTGTGAACGATTTGCTTACGCACATAAATCGGCGCACCGAAACGCTCGAGAGCTTTCTCCACTGCGATAACGGCCCGGTCGACCCCTGCGCAATAGCCACGAGGCGCGGCCAAAATGATGCGCTTGGAGCCCTTCGTGGGCTCTTCCTTCAGCGGGGCAAGCCGCGAAGGAATGAGCGGGGTTCCCAGAAGGGATTCGTTGCCGTTGCTGATAGTCACGCGCTCCAGTGTAGGCGGGTCAGCCCGGAAACGCTCTGAGTGTTCTAGTTTAGAAATCATGGCCACCAACGACTCCAGCCCTGAGGCACCGTGGCCGGTAGCGAAGCTCTCTGAGCTTCTCGGTGGCTACATCGAGCGCTTAGGTTCTGTGTGGGTTGAGGGGGAAATCACCCAGTGGGGTGAATCCGGTGGCAACGTCTACGGCAAGCTGCGCGACAGTGACGCGGATGCCTCGGTCGCCTTCACCGTGTGGCGCAGGACCCGCAGCGAGATCCCCGAGGGAATCAGCCAAGGCGACCGTGTTGTCGCTCAGGTGCGCCCGTCGTGGTGGGTCAAAGGCGGCACGCTCTCGATGAACGTGTTGGCGATGAAACACACGGGTTTGGGTGAGCTACTGGAGAAATTGGCCCAGCTGAAAGAAACCCTCCAGAAGGAAGGTTTGTTTGCCCCCGAGCGTAAACAACGCCTCCCCCTTCTCCCCCACACCATTGGTGTTGTGACCGGTAAAGACTCTGATGCGGAAAAGGATGTCATCACCAATGCCACCCTCCGGTGGCCCGAAGTTTCGCTCCGGGTCGAACACGCTGCGGTCCAGGGTGAGCGCTGTGTGACCGAAGTGATAGCAGCTCTCACCACGCTCGACGCTGACCCGAACGTGGAGGTCATCATCGTGGCGCGCGGAGGTGGGGACTTTCAAAACCTTCTGCCCTTCAGTGACGAGCGTCTCGTGCGCTTTGCTGCCACCCTCACCACTCCTTTGGTCAGCGCCATCGGTCACGAAGCAGACCGGCCCCTTCTTGATGAAGTTGCCGACCTGCGAGCCTCCACCCCCACCGATGCCGCTAAGCGTGTTGTGCCCGACGTTGCCGAAGAACGCAGCCGACTGCGAGAAGTCCGAGAAAGGCTTCGCACGAAGCTCGGCAGTGTCATCGAATACGAAACCGAACGGCTTGCCGCCTTCCGCTCACGACCCAGCCTCGCGGACCCCGAAACTCTTATCGATGGCCCGATGGAGGACGTGTTGCTGCTCCTCGCCCGCGGCACTGACCTGGCAGGCCGCGCTGTTGAACGACGAGAATCCGAGCTCACCCAACTCCACAGCTCACTTCGGGGTCTCTCCCCGCAGGGAACGCTCGATCGTGGATACGCGATTGCCCGCAATGCCCGTGGTCGCGTGATCTCCCGTGTGGAGGACGTCAACGCTGGGGATGAGCTTTCGCTCATCGTCAGCGATGGGACGATCGCCACTCACGTTGATGGCAGCTAGCCCCTCGGTAGACTGAGGCCGTGAGCGAAGCAAAGAAACCCGCACTAGCCGACATCGCCGAGCTTTCCTACGAGCAAGCCCGCGATGAACTCGTGGAAGTTGTCGGGAAACTGGAGCAGGGCGGTATCTCTCTGGAGGATTCGATCGGTTTGTGGGAGCGCGGTGAAGCGCTGGCAACGCGGTGTGAGGAATGGCTGACCGGAGCCCGTGAGCGTTTAGAAGCGGCGAAGAAAGCCCGTAGCGAATAGGCATGGCGGACAAGGAACCCCGCGAGGTCGCCGGTTTAGGCCGACCTGAAACACCGCTCGAGAAGAACGATCGCGTGCAGAAAGCACGTCGCGAACGCCGCGCACGCCAAACCACGAGAAACCTGGTCTGGTCTCTTCTGACCTCACTGGGTGTTGTTGCCCTGCTCATCGTTGTGGTGGTTCGACCCGACACCAACCTGGTCGAGGACATCGACTGGCGCGCAGTGGCCCAAGAGAGCGCGGGGTCGCTGCCAGGCGAGCCGCTGTACCCGGGACTGTATGACTTATGGAGCTCCAACCGAGCAGAAATTGTGAACGAACCCGGTGCCGATATCGTCTGGTCGATTGGTTTGCTGGGGCCAGAAAACAGCTACGTGGCGTTTGACCAGGGTTTTGGTGCTGATGCGACCTGGGTGGCCGGCAAGGTCGAGCAATCCCCCTCCTCGGGGTCAGTGGAGCTGGGGTATGGCGTGAACACGCTGGAGTGGATCGAATACGACCGCACCGCCGCGGATGAGGGCGCAAACAATGCTTACGTCTTAGTACTGGAGCAAGAAGAGTTCATCCTGGTGGTGGCGGGAACAAGCAAACGCGCTGTCGCGCAAATCACGGATGACATCACCTTTCAGCTGACCGCGCCCTAGCTCGCCCCTCCGGTCGAGAGGCACCTGCTGCAGAGTAAACTGCGGGGTGTCCCGCCACACCGAGCTTTCAAGGATGAGTGATGACCGACCAGGGTGAATTCCGTATCGAACACGACACCATGGGCGAGGTGAAGGTTCCCAAGGATGCCCTCTACCGGGCACAAACCCAGCGGGCGGTAGAAAACTTCCCCATTTCGGGCCGCGGTTTGGAATCTGCGCACATCAGCGCGCTCGCTCAGATCAAACGAGCAGCGGCACTGGTCAATAAAGAACTGGGGATTCTCGATGGCGCTATCGCCGATGCGATTGTTTCCGCCGCCAGCGAGGTAATTGCCGGGCAACACCACGACCACTTCCCGGTGGATACCTACCAAACCGGTTCTGGCACCTCCTCCAACATGAACATGAACGAAGTGCTCGCCACTCTCGCGAGCGCAACCGGCCCCGAGGTTCACCCCAACGACCACGTGAACGCCTCGCAGTCCTCGAACGACGTGTTCCCCACGTCGGTTCACGTGGCGGTCACCGAAGCGCTGTTGAACTCACTGATTCCGGCTCTGGATTACCTCGCGAGCGCCCTGGAAGAAAAAGCACAGAAGTGGACATCTGTGGTGAAGGCGGGCCGCACCCACCTGATGGATGCCACCCCGGTCACCCTGGGGCAAGAATTTGCCGGCTACGCACGCCAAATCCGCTTGGGTATCGAGCGCGTCGAATCAACCATCGCTCGGGTGGCGGAGGTTCCCCTCGGCGGAACCGCGACCGGCACCGGGATCAACACCCCCCTCGGCTTTTCCCAAAAGGTGATTGCCGAGCTTGCGTCTGCGACAGGGTTGCCCTTGACGGAAGCACAGGACCACTTCGAAGCGCAGGGAGCCCGCGATGGCTTGGTCGAAGCCTCAGGTGCGCTTCGGGTTCTCGCAGTGTCGCTAACCAAGATTTGTAACGACATCCGGTGGATGGGCTCCGGGCCGAACGCTGGTCTGGCAGAAGTTCACATTCCCGATCTGCAGCCGGGCAGCTCCATCATGCCCGGCAAGGTGAACCCCGTGATTCCAGAGGCTGTGCTGATGGTGTGCGCAAAAGTTGTCGGTAACGACCACACGATCGCATGGGCGGGCTCGAGTGGAAACTTCGAACTCAACGTCGCCATTCCTGTTATGGGGACCTCGCTCCTGGAATCCGTTCGTTTGCTGGCCAACGCTTCACGGGTGCTGGCAGATAAGACCGTGTCGGGTTTGGAAGCTCGTGAGGAGAGGGCGAGAGCCCTCGCCGAGTCCTCACCGGCGATTGTGACCCCACTTAACCGAGTGATTGGCTACGAAGCCGCGGCGAAAGTCGCCAAGTATGCGGTGGAGCACCAGAAAACGGTCCGAGAAGCTGTGATCGATCTGGGCTTTGTCGAGCGCGGTGAGGTCACCCTCGAGGAGCTTGATACAGCGCTTGATGTCTTGCGCATGACCGCACCGGGACTCTAAGGAGCTCGCAGGCCTAACGCTCCGGCAAATCAATAACGCCAGTGTGGTCATGTTGTCGCCAATTGGGCAGGGACCAATTGAAGGCAATCGACAACACACGGGTGAGAGAAATGACGAGGGCAGAACTCGCCACGGCCACCAGTGGCGAGGCGCCCAGCGCACCAATCCCCCACACCAGTAACCCGCCCCCGAGGGCGAGGATTGCGTAGAGCTGGAAGCTCGCCACCACCCACGGCAACTCGTTCAGCATCACATCGCGCAAGATTCCCCCGGTGATGGCCGTGGTGACCCCCATCAGCGCCGCGATCAACGGGCTGGACCCCAAGTCCAAGGCAATCTGTGTTCCCGAGGCTGCGAATACGCCAAGCCCCAGCGCATCGGGCCATTGGATTGCCCTTGCGGTGGGTTCAAAGTGGCGTGAGCGCAGAACAATCGCCGATCCGACACCAATCGCCATCACGACCCACAGCCAGTGTTCGTATTCGACCCAGAACAGTGGCGAACGATTAAGCAGCACATCGCGCAGTGTTCCACCGGCCATTGCGGTGAGGAACGCCACGAGGACAACGCCTACGGCATCCAGGCGTTTCCGAACGGCGGCAAGTGCCCCCGAGAGGGCAAAAGCCACCACCCCGACACCCTCAAACACCAGCAGCAGCGACTGGAGCGCCGTTTCACCAAGCATGGGGGAAGTCTTTCACGTTCTCACCGGCAGGGCAGGGCGATAACCCACCATCCAGCACAGCAGCCATCGATCGCTGTGGTGCGGTGCTGCGCCGCTTCGCCTCAGACGCTCGGTACCGGGCCGTAGGCGTTGTCGGCGGTCTCGGATTGCTGAACAGTGAAGACCAGGAGAACGATCCCTCCAGCCAGCGGCACAAAGCCCAGCAAGACCCACCAACCGGTTTTCCCGGTGTCGTGGAGTCGACGCACTAAAACCGCCAGGGCCGGAACGATGGTCGCGAGAATCCACACCAGCCCGACGATGCCGCCACCGCCATTGGCGATGAAGCGCTCGATGTCACCGTTCATCAAAACGAAATCAATCACTGCGGCAGCGAGGTTTGTGGCCACCAAGAAGAGTTGGATAAACCAATACTCGGACCGGCGAGCACGCCCCTTGAAGGTGGCGTAGTGGGACCAAAAAGACTTAACCGCTTGAGCGAAACCCATGACGACCTCTTTCTTTGCTTACTGGGCAACCTATCCCACCGCGATGCGCGAAACCCGAGCGAAAGATCGTGGAGTGGTCGCTACATCCCGTAGCGACGCTGGCGCCGACCAAAGTCACGCAAGGCTCGAAGGAAGTCAATTTCGCGGAGGTCGGGGCCCAGGGCTTCCACAAAATAAAACTCGCTGTGGGCGCTCTGCCACAACATAAAGTCACTCAGTCGCTGCTCACCCGAGGTGCGAATAACCAAGTCCGGGTCGGGCTGTCCCACGGTGTAGAGGTGTTTGGCAATCTCGGGGACACTAATGGCATCCGGGAGGTCCTCCAGCGTGCCTCCCCGAGCCTGGTGCTCCCGGACCATCCGGCTCACCGCGTCAGATATTTCGGCGCGACCCCCGTAACCCACCGCAAGATTGATGTGCAGGCCGGAGTTCCGCGAGCTTCGCTCGGCAGCGCCAGCAAGTGTTTCGCGAAGATGAGAGGGCAAGCCATCGGCTTGGCCCACGTGCTTGACCCGCCAATTGGAGAAGCGGGAAAGCTGATCGGCGAGGCTTTCAATAATGTCGGCGAGGTCGTTGAGCTCGGACGTTGCCCGGGCGATGAGATTGTCCGCCGAGAGGAGGTACAGCGTCACCACCGAAATCCCCTGGTCTTCGCACCAGGTGAGGAACTCGTGGATCTTGTCCGCACCAGCCCTGTGCCCGTGGGCACTCGATTGCAGGGCGCGTGCTTTGGCCCAGCGCCGGTTGCCATCCAAGATCATGGCCACGTGCTGTGGCTTTGCCAGGCCCTCAATTTCTCCGAGGATGCGCCTGCGGTAGAGACGGTAGAGCAACCCCTCGCCCACCAACACTCTCAGCCATCGCACAGCACTACGGTAGTCCTATCTCCGGGCGTTGGATGTTCCCTACAACCCCAGGGCTGATTCAGTGAGGAGAGCTCTAGAGTGAGGGCGTGAGCGATTCCGAAACACCGTCGGCCCCCCTCCACCTCCCGCTGGTCGAGGAGTCTGTCGCCTATGAGGCTGTGGAGATCAAACCGACCTGGCGCGGGTGGATTCACTTATCAACGCTGCCGATCGCCATTGCTGCGGGAATTGTGCTGATTCTTCTCGCCCACGGTGTGCCGGCCACTGTTTCCAGCGCCGTTTTCGTGACGAGCTCCATCCTCATGTTTGGCATTTCGGGTACCTATCACCGCTTCAACTGGTCGCCCAAAACCAAGAAAGTGCTCAAGCGCCTCGATCACGCCAATATTTTTCTGCTGATTGCGGGCACCTACACGCCCATTGCCGTGCTGGCGCTACCCGCAGATAAAGCCCAGACACTGTTGATTGCTATCGGAATCGGGACCGTCATCGGTATTGCGATGCGGGTGCTGTGGGTCGGCGCACCCCGATGGTCCTATGTGCCCATTTACCTCGGCCTGGGGTGGGCCGCGGTGATGTACTTGCCCGACCTGGTGGCCGCCAACCTGGCGATGATGGTGCTCGTCCTTGTGGGTGGCCTCGCCTACACCGTGGGAGGGGTCATCTACGGGCTCAAGTGGCCGAACTCTTCAGCGAAGAACTTTGGCTTCCACGAAATTTTTCACGCACTGACCGTGGTTGCGTTCCTGTGCCACTGGACCGCTGTCCTACTGATCGCCCTTAACCCGCCTCTGGGTTAGATTCAGCATCCAGCTTGGCGTTGATCTCTTCGCGGTATCGCACCCGGCGAACACGGCGCACCATGTCAATAATCAACATCAACACAGCACCGGCAACGACAAAGGTCACCACAAAACCGACGACGCCGGGGGTGACCGAGTTGGGGTCCACCTCAATGGCGGGAATCAACGTGTCTTCTTCGAGGGGCAGGAACCGCAGGAGCTGGTGCATGAAGCCTCTTTCTCCGCTTTCACAACGGCCATCGAATATCCTGGCAACAGCGTAGCGAGGGAAAACCAGTGATGTCTGACAACAGTGAACGTCTCGCTGCTCGCTACGGTGCCACACCCCAGCGAGCAGCAAGAAGTAAGGCCTGGGGCTGGATCGCTGCCGGCGGTTTTGCCGCAGTCTTGGGTGCCTGGCTGTGGTGGGGCGGGGTGTTAGAAACGCCCTCGCAACTTCAAGTGCGCGACATCGGCCACACGATTGTGTCGGAAACGCAAGTGGTGGTGAATTACGAGGTGACCACAGCGCCGGGCACCCCCATCACGTGCGCGGTTCAAGCGCTCAACGCTTCCTACGGAATTGTCGGCTGGCAGGTTGTTGATATTCCCGAATCCACGCAGTGGACTCGGGTGTTTGACACCACTCTGCGTACCAGCGAACCCGCCGTAACCGGTTTGCTCTACGAGTGCTGGCTGACGTAATCTCAATACATCCCACCGGCCACCTTGTGGCCGGTTCTTTAATTGCAGGAGGCCCTCATGGCGGAACCCGACACCTCACACCCGGTGTGGCTGACCCAGGAGGCCTATGACCGGCTTGCTCTCGAGCTTGAGCAGCTCACCACCCGCGGTCGCACCGAGATTGCCAAGCGCATCGAGGTCGCGCGCGAAGAGGGTGACCTGAAAGAGAACGGCGGATACCACGCTGCCAAAGATGAGCAAGCGAAGATGGAAGACCGTATTCGCACGCTGACCAGCATGCTCAAGCACGCGGTGGTCGGTGATGTTCCCGAGAGCAACGGCATCGTGGAATCGGGCACCGTCGTAAAAGCGCACATTCACGGCGATGTGGAAAAGTTCCTCCTGGGCTCGCGCGAGCTCGCCGGTGACACGGATTTAGATGTCTACTCCGCCCAAAGCCCTCTGGGTGAAGCGATCATGGGCCTGCGGGTCGGCGAATCCAGCACCTATACCGCCCCCAGCGGAGCAGAAATCGCGGTCGAGATTCTCGAAGTCGAGACGTTTATCCCCTAAGAAACCACGCGGGGTTCGTAGCCTTCTGCGCGCAGTGCCGACAAGACCTCTTCGGCGTGCTCGGGTCCTCGTGTTTCCACGTGCAGTTCGAGTTCGACCTGCGAAATCTGAAGCCCCGTGCCATGGCGGGTGTGAATCACTTCCACCACGTTGGCGTTTTGAGCAGAGACAATCTCGGAGGTGCGCGCCAACTGGCCCGGTCGGTCAGGTAGGGGAATGCGCATCTTCATGTAGCGACCGGCCCCTGCCATACCGCGCGAAATGACGCGCTCCATGATCATGGGGTCGATGTTTCCGCCACTAAGGACAACCACAGTGGGACCCGTCGCCGTGATTTTTCCCTCGAGAATTGCCGCCACGCCCACAGCGCCCGAGGGCTCCACCACGAGCTTGGCGCGCTCCAGTAACACGAGCATGGCGCGAGCGGTCTCGTCGTCGCTGACGGTCACGATCTCATCGACAGCGTCCTTGATGATCTCGAAGTTGAGGGCACCGGGTTTTTGAACCGCGATACCGTCATTGATCGTGGCGCGCACTTCGACAGACACCGGTTCCCCCGCCTTCAAAGAGGGCAAATATGGCGCAGCATTTTCTGCCTGCACACCAATAACTTTGATGGTGCGACCTTCGGCCTGGGCCCGCTGCTTCATGGCGCTGGCGACCCCGGCCATCAAGCCACCACCACCAATGGGAACAATGACGGTGGCTACATCAGGCACCTGGTCCATGATTTCCAAGCCAACGGTTCCTTGGCCCGCGATGATGTCGGGGTGATCAAACGGGGGGATGCGAACCGCACCCGTTTTTGCCGCAAAATCCTGGGCAGCTTTCAGAGGTTCATTGATGCTTTCGCCGCCAAGAATGACCTCCGCGCCGTAAGCCTGCGTGGCCTGCAGTTTCGGCAACGCCACCCCCACCGGGGTGAAGATGGTCGCTTTGATGCCCTGCTCTCTAGCGGCGAACGCCACACCCTGAGCGTGGTTTCCGGCACTTGCCGCCACAACCCCGCGAGCTTTTTCTTCCTCACTGAGCTTTGAGATGCAGTAGTAGGCACCGCGAATTTTATAAGCACCGGTGCGCTGAAGATTTTCACACTTAAGGGATACGGGTTGTCCCAGAACCTGGGACAGGTATCGCGAGACCTCAACGGGAGTCTCCTGCGCTACTCCCTGCAGTGTTGCCGCGGCATCAGCAAAATCCTCGAGCGTGGGCCCGGGCAGTTGGCTTGCGTCAAACGTGGCGTTCTCGCTCATAAGAGGCTCTGAACGTTCGGGTCAGAGCGCCAGGAACCCCTCGCCAGGTAGGACACCACAACATTCACGAACGCCACTACGGGCACGGCGAACAATACGCCGGCAATTCCCGCCAGGTATCCCCCAGCAGCCACCGCAATCACAATCGCCAGCGGGTGAATGCGCACGGCAGCACCCATCACCAGGGGCTGCAGAATCTGGCCTTCAATCTGTTGGACCACCAGAACAATAATCAGCATTACCAGGGCAATGACCGGACCCTCGTAGACCAAAGCAATCAAAACCGCCAGGGCAGCGGCCACAGTCGCCCCCACAATGGGTACGAAAGCCCCGAGGAAAACGGCGATAGCAATCGGGGCCACCAGCGGCAGGCCCAGCAAGAACGCACCAAGTCCGATTCCCACCGCATCTACGAACGCAACAAAAATCTGGACTTTCACGTAGTTGAGCAGCGTCGACCAACCGGCAAGTCCGGATCCGAGAATGGCAGGTTGCGCCGCTTGCGGGAACCAGCCGACCAAGTACTCCCAAATCCTTTTGCCATCGTGAATGAAAAAAATCAGCGCAAAGATAGCGATACCCGCGCCTACCAGCCACGACCCAACGGACGAGCTCACCGACAGGGCCCCGCTGACTACCCAACCCGAGTCAATTTCCGCTTCGACAATGAAGTCTTGAAACCACCCGGTGAGCTGTTGTTCAGATACTTGAAGTGGCGAATCTAAGAGGTATTGAACAAAGTCCTCGTACGCGAGAATGGTGCGCGCCCGGAGGGGCTCCCAGCCCTGAACAACAGCCCCAATGACAAGCCAAAAGAGCCCGCCAATGACAGCAAAAAACGCAATAACGGTGGTGAGGGTGGCGAGCCACCCCGGGAACTTAAGCGCCCGAAGCCCCAGGGCCAAGGGAGCCGCCAGGGCTGCGAGCAACACGGCGATGAGCAGCGGAACAACCACAAAACTCAGCTGAATAATCAGAAAAACCCCGACCGCCAAGGCAGCGGCAATCAATAAGAAACGCCAGGACCAGGCCGTGGCACGCTCAAGACCAATGGGGACCATCACGCGGGGCTTATTAGCCGCGCGGGGGCGTCGCGGGGATAACATTCCCACAGTCTAGGCGTCGGTTTAGAAGCGCGCCTGGTTTTCCAGCAAACGCTCAACGCGTTTACCAATCGGTGGGTGGGTTTGAAACATGCGATCAATGACACCTGGCTTGATCGGGTCAGCCATCCATAGGTGAGCCATGGACGCCTGCTGTTTCTTCAGAGGCCTGCCGTATTCGCCAAGTTTTTGTAGGGCGCTGGCGAGCGCTTCTGGGTGACGGGTAGTGAGAGCGCCAGTGGCATCGGCAAGATACTCTCGTTGGCGCGATACCGCGGCTTGAATTGCCGCTGCCAGCAGCGGGGCGAGGATCATCGCAGCAATCGCAATCACGATCATCAGCGGGTTACCGCCTCCGCCGTTTCGGCGCATACCCCCGAAGAACGCCATTCGCGCCAGCACATCGGCGAGCAAACCCACGACAACAACAAGCCCAAAGACAATCGTGGTCACCCGGATATCAAAGTTCTTGACGTGCGCTATTTCGTGGGCCATCACGCCCTCGAGTTCGGCATCGTCCATCAGCTCCAACAAGCCTGTTGTTGCCGCCACAGCGGCGTGCTCCGGGTCCCTCCCGGTGGCGAAGGCGTTGGGAGCAGGGTCCTCAACGATGTAGACCTTGGGCATCGGCAAACCCGTGGTGATCGCCAAGTTCTCGACGATCCGGTACAGCCGGGGGTTGTCTGCTTTGGTGATGGGTTTGGCACCCGCCATCGCCAGCGCCTGCGAACCCGAGGCGTAGTACTGGATGATGACGTAGACAATGGCGCCAATCAGGACACCCCAGAACACCATGCCGGGACCCCCACCACTGAAATAGGCGTCGGCGACAAAAGCGAGAGCGGCAATAATCACCAAGAAAAACACCATGATGAACCAGGTGTTTCTTTTGTTGGCAGCTATCGCCCGATACACAGCGCTACCTCGCGGCTAGAACTTGACGCGCGGGGCGTTGGCGATCGCCTGAGGGTCTTCCACCTCGAAGAAGTCTTTCGCCCCAAAACCCAACTGCTTAGCAAACAGCGTGTTCGGGAACAGCTGGATCTTGGTGTTGAGTTCGCGTACACCGCCATTGTAGAAGCGGCGCGATGCCTGGATTTTGTCCTCGGTGTCGACGAGTTCGGCTTGGAGCTGCAAGAAGTTCTGGCTGGCTTGGAGCTGAGGGTACGCCTCGGCAACAGCAAAGATGCTCTTGAGCGCGCTTTGCATCATGTTTTCTGCCTCAGCAGCGTGACTGGGGTCTCCCGCGCTCAGGGTCGCCGCGCGCGCCTTCGTGACAGATTCAAAAACTTCTTTTTCGTGAGCGGCATAGCCTTTGACGGTCTCAATCAAGTTCGGGATCAGGTCAGCACGACGCTTCAGTTGCACCGTGATGTCGCTCCATGCCTCTTCAACACGAACGTTCAGGGTCACCAAGCTGTTATAGGTCGCCCAGAGGTACACACCGAGAATTACGGCAAGAAGGACGACAACGCCCACGACAATCAAAAGTTCCATGGGCTAAGAGTAGAGCGCTTTCCTGTGGATTAGAAGAGTAAGGGCGCCCAGGCGCGCGCTAGCTCGAGTGCCCCGGCAGGGACTCGAACCCTGACTGGGACGATTTTAAGTCGTCTGCCTCTGCCAATTGGGCTACCGGGGCCAAGGGCTAGCGGGCTGCAACCTTCGCACGAGACGCAGGCTTTTTCGCTGCAGGAGCTTTCTTGGCGGCCACCGCGGGACGAGAGGCAAACTCTTCAAAGAAGTCCCTGGGTCGCTGAACACGGCGAACACTAGAGAAGTCTCGACCCCAGAACAGGTGGACCAACCAGTTGGTGAATACTCGAGCTTTTCGCTCCCACATCGGAATGGCAAACCCGTGATAGAGCCTGTGGATAATCCACGCGAGGAAGCCCACAACAGCGATATTGCCACTCTGGAAAACGCCATATCCCACACCCAGACCGGCCACCGCGCCGGCATTCTTGTGGTGGTAGTTCTTCGTGTCTTCCCCGCGGATAACAGCGGTGATGTTTTTGGCAAGAATCTTTCCCTGGCGCACGGCGTGCTGGGCGTTGGGCACACAGTAACCACCGACACCGCCACCGCTGAGGTCGGGGACGCGGGCAACATCGCCGGCCGTCCACATTCCTTCGAGAATCTCGGAATCGTCGGTGACACGAAGGTCTGCTTGAGCGCAGATGCGCTCCCGATCATCGAGCGGGATTCCGGTGCCACCGAGCATGGTTTGGGCTTTCACGCCGGCTGTCCACACCACGATGTCCGTTTCCAGGACCATTCCGTTGGAGAGCTCGAGGCGCCCACCGACGGCGCTCTGCAACTGGGTGTTGAGGTGAATGTGTGCCTGGCGCTCGGCGAGGTTCTTGATTACCCACAAGCTGCTCTTGAGAGACACCTCGGGCATGATGCGATCCATGGCCTCGATGAGGTGGAAATGCGTGTCATCGATGCTGAGCGTGGGGAATTCCTTCAGCATCGCCGACACCAAGCTGCGCAGCTCCGCAAACGCTTCAATACCGGCAAACCCGCCGCCCACAACAACAACCGTCAACAACCGGTCACGTGCCGGGCCAGGAGGCATATCGGCGGCAATGTGAAGGTTGTCAATCACGCGGTCGCGTACCGAGATCGCTTCTTCGATGGTTTTCATGCCGATGGCCGAATCGGCAACACCGGGAATGGGGAAAGTCCGCGACACAGCACCTGCGGTGATGACGATGTGGTCATAGTCCAAGGTGAAGTCAGCGCCGCCCTCCGGGGTAACGGTGACCTTCTTCTTGGGGTGATCCACACCGGTCACGCGAGCGGTCACCACGCGAGTCTTCGGCAGGTGACGACGCAGCGGAACAATGGCGTGACGCGCTTCGATTGAGCCAGCAGCCACCTCCGGCAGGAAGGGTTGGTACGTCATGTAGGGCAACGGGTCAATGACCGTTACTTCGGCCTCACCCCGGCGCAACAGCTTTTCGAGCTTGAACGCCGTATAGAAACCGGCGTAGCCGCCACCCACAATGACAATTTTGGTCACAACACACCCATCTTTACCTGCAAAACAGCTTCTAATCTACCGCTTCCGGAGCGCCAAAAATACCCGACCTGCACCGACCACCAGCACCAGTGCCAGCACCGTGGCAAAGCCCCCCGTCACGAGGTAAGGCAAGACCTCGCGATTGCGCTGGGACACCACCACACCGACGACTGGCTCCTTCGGCTCCTCCATCACAGTCGAGGACGGCCCCAAGGGCACGATTGCCGTTTCCCCGTCACGCTTTCGGTGCAGGGTAATCCACGCCTCTAGTGACCCGAGCGGTGAGGCCGACACGGTCGGAACATCCTCCGTAAGGGCCCGATAGGCGTTGACCAGGCCATAGCCATACAGCGGGTCGGGAACAGTTTCGCTCGCCGGGGTTGCGGTCAACAGAAGCCGATTGATCACATTGTTGGCGTCCATCGAGGGGTAAGCCGACCTCACCAGGGCTGCAATGCCGGCGACAATCGGGGTGGCGCCACTGGTTCCGGCCCACGACACATAACCCCCGCCGGGCACAGCGCCCACAAGGCCCTCGCTGGGTGCCATCACCCCAATCGTGATGCCCTGTGAGGAGGCGGCGTCACTGGCGACACCCTCCTGGGTCACTCCACCGACGGTCAGAACACCGGGCATCGTTGCGGGAGCTCCCACACTGACCGTTCCACTTCCCCGGTTTCCGGCAGCCGCAATCACGACAACGTCTTTGCTGGCTGCATAGGTAAAGGCGTCATCCCAGGTTTCGGGCCAATCGCGAGTATTTCGGGTCAACGAGAGCGAGATCACATCAGCCCCGGCATCCACCGAAAACCTCACGGCGCGAGCAATTTGATCATCGGGCGATATTGCTCCGCTGCCAAAGCTCATCGAGGCGGTGATGATTTCTGCTCCCGGTGCGCTACCGATGACACCGTCGCGCTCACCACTGCCCCTGCCCGCAGCTAGCGAGGCGACCATGGTTCCGTGGCGGCGATCAAAACCGACGGGGGTTTGACCGTTTGGGCTGCCCAGGCCCGAAAAATCTGCCCCAGCAATAACCGCCCCCGCGAGGTCCGGGTGCGAACCATCGACGCCAGTATCGATAATCGCAATGCGCACCCCCTCACCGCGGGTTATGCTCCAGGCTTGCTCGATGCCGTAATCCTCCAGCCAGTACTGGCGCTCCCGAACCTGGTCGGCAAAAGCGGGAGTCCCTGCCACCATACCGGACGCAAGCACGAGCGCAACAAGAAAGGCGGCACCTCTCCGCCCCGCGACGCGTCTGTTCAGCAGTGGCACGAATCGATGCTCCACGGGGTATCGGCAAGCGCCCAATCTCCCACGGGGTTTACCCCCGGCCCCACCGACAGCGAATGCGCCATCAGCGTGTGCAGGCATTTGACGCGCGTGGGCATTCCGCCAGCAGAAATTCCGGCAGTTTCTCCCACATGCTCGAGCGCTTCCCGCTCCGCCAAAAAGTCATCGTGCGCGGCTTGATAGTGCGCTCTCGCGTCGTCGTCCTCGGCAAGTCGTTCCTGGTACTCGACCATTTTTCCTTCTGCTTCGAGGCGCGATGCGGCTTTGGTGGCAGCGGGCTGGCTCAGGTAATACAGGGTGGGAAACGGTGTCCCGGTGTGGAGTCGAGGCCTGGTGATGACCGCGACGGGGTTGCCGCACACGCACCGGGCGGAGATTCCCACAATGTCTCGGGCGGGTCGCCCCAACTGCTCGCTGACGGTGGCGATATCCGCCTCTGTGGGTGTTTCGCCGGGTGACCTCACGGTGTGTCCCCCGCAGAGCCGAGAGACGACGTTGTTGCGGCGACGAGGTAGGAGGCCAGCAGCGCTTCGCGCCAGTCTGTGCTGGAGCGCACGATGTCGGAGGATACTTCGAGCTCGTCGGTTTCTTCCGCCTCCCCCACGTCATCAATCACCAGGTAGGTGATGTCGCCGGGGTAGACAAAAAGCAAACGCTCTCGTGCCTGCGTTTCGACGAAAGCGGGGTCTCGCCAGCGTTCGCGTTGGGCTTCGAGGCTGATCACCGCCTCGTTGCTTTCTTCCAGGGCCGCCTCGAGGGCGGCTATCTCTTGCTGCTGCTCGGCGAGGATGCTCAACGTGGGTGAGAGCACTACGACCCCGGCCACGATGAGAACCAGCACGACCACGGCAAACCCGGAGGCTTGCAGGGAGGAGAAAACGGACGCCGTGGAGGCGCCTTTTTTTCTCGATTGTGCCTTCTTTGCTGCCACGTAATCAGTTTAGGGATGGGCGGCTAAGCCCGACCCTAGGGCGCGCAGACGCTAGCGGAAACGCGGGTACGCACCGGCACCCGCATACACGGCAGCATCCCCGAGTTCTTCTTCGATGCGCAACAACTGGTTGTATTTGGCGACGCGCTCGCTGCGGGCCGGAGCACCGGTTTTGATTTGCCCACAGTTTGTGGCGACCGCGAGGTCAGCAATCGTGGTGTCTTCGGTTTCCCCGGAGCGGTGCGAGAGCACAGCGGTGTAACCCGAGCTTTGCGCGAGGGATACTGCCGTCAAGGTTTCGGTGAGCGTGCCAATCTGGTTGACCTTCACCAGCAGCGAGTTTGCAGCACCCTGGGCAATGCCATCGGCCAGGCGAGCCGGGTTGGTGACAAACAGGTCGTCACCCACGAGCTGGACTTTGTCGCCAATGGCTTCGGTGAGCGACACCCACCCGGACCAGTCGTTTTCATCCAGCGGGTCTTCAATGGTGACCAGCGGGTAGTGGGCGACCAAATCGGCGTAGTAATCGGCGAGGAACGCGGCGTCGCGCTGCTGTCCCTCGAACGAGTAGGAACCGTCGTGGAACATTTCGGTTGCTGCTACGTCTAAGCCCAGGGCAATGTCTTTACCCGGGGTGAAGCCAGCTGCCTCAATAGCGCTCATCAGGAAATCGAGCGCTGCCCGGTTGCTGGCAAGCTCCGGTGCGAAACCACCTTCATCACCGAGGCCGGTTTGCATGCCTGCTTTTTTGAGCTCTGCTTTGAGAGCGTGGTAGGTCTCTGTGCCCATGCGCAGTGCTTCACGGAAACTGGTGGCGCCGATGGGCAGCACCATGAATTCTTGGATGTCCACAGCCGTATCGGCGTGAGCACCACCGTTGATGACGTTCATCATGGGTACGGGCAGAACGTGGGCGTTTGCCCCTCCCACATACTGAAAGAGCGAGAGTTCAGCAGACTCTGCCGCGGCTTTCGCCACAGCCAAGGAGACACCGAGAATCGCGTTGGCGCCCACTTTTTCCTTATTGGCGGTGCCATCGGCATCGATCAACAGTTGGTCAATGGTGCGCTGCTCGCTTGCTTCTTCGCCCTCAACGGCGGGAGCGAGCACATCCAGCACGCTTTTCACCGCTCCCGTGACACCTTTACCGAGGTAGCGCTTGGCGTCACCATCGCGCAGCTCGTAGGCCTCGAAAGCACCGGTAGACGCCCCGGAGGGAACAGCCGCACGAGAGGTCACCCCGTTATCGAGAAGAATCTCCACCTCCACGGTGGGGTTACCCCTCGAGTCAAGAATTTCGCGGGCGTTCAGTGCTTCAATCCAAGCCACAAAGGCTCCTTCCATAAGGGGTGCTGGCCCCCATTCTATCGAGGGCCTAGTGGCCGCCGAGCTCCCGCCAACTGAGTTGATCGGCACGAGTGTGTTCCGCCACATCGGCGACTTTGCCAAAGCCATCGGTCACCAGGCGGTCAAACGCAGCACGCATGTTGCGGGTATGGGGAACTAAACGAACCTGGTAGCCGTGCGCGACTAACTCCGCCTTAATCGCCAAGAGGTCATTGCCCGGGGACGCCGGGTCGTAGGACAACGCCACTTTCGCGGTCGTCTCGGTCGCTGATTCACCGGCCACGTCGAGCAGTCGCTCGAACCCGAGTGACATTCCCACGGCAGGGACATCACGTCCCAGAAAGCGCGAAATCATGCCGTCGTAGCGACCGCCGCCTCCCAGTGAGCTCCCCAGCTCAGGATGCGAGATTTCAAAGATGGAGGACGTGTAGTACCCCATTCCTCGAACCAAGGTGGGATCCACCACCACCGAGCCTTCCGGGAGGGCAGAACTGACGCGAGAAACCCACGCAACCAGCTCGCCGGCGAGCCGGTGGGATTCTTCGGTGTCGCCCATGAGGGTGCCGATCGCCCCGGCATCCAGGGGAAGGGCTGCGCCATCGAGAATGCCCCCGAGGACCGTGGCATCCCACCCGGGGCTCAAGCGCTCGGAGAGTTCACCAAGGACCCCCTCGGCTCCAATCTTGTCGAGCTTGTCGATAACGATCATCGCGACCGGTTGCTCATCTTCTGCGACCGCCGCGGCGCTGAGCACTTCGGTCAGTAATCGTCGATCGTTGATGCGAAAGCTCCACCCGGTAACACCCAGTTGGGTGAGCGCATCCGCTGTCGCTAGCAAGATTTCTTCTTCCGCCAGGGAGCTTGCTTCGCCGAGGGTGTCGATATCGGCTTGCACAAACTGCCGGTAGCGACCCTTCTGGGGTCGCTCTGCCCGCCACACCGGACCGGTGTGGAAGGAGCGGAAAACACTCGGCAGTTGCGCGTGGTGGGTGGCGTAAAAGCGCGCGAGAGGAACGGTGAGATCAAACCGTAAACCCAGGTCGGAAAGCTCGTCCACATCCGAAACCTGGCGGGCGTCTTCTGCGCTCAGACCGCGCTTCATCACCCGGAAACTCAATTTTTCGTTATCGCCACCCAGCCCCGAGTTCAGCGTGCCCGAGTCTTCCATCGCGGGTGTTTCAATGGACTCAAACCCGTGGCGGTGATACGTCTGGGCAATCGTTCCCAACACCGCATCGCGGTGTTCTTTGTCTCGGGGGAGAAAATCTCTCATACCCCGCGGGGAACTAGCAGCCATTTCCCTAGTCTCTCACGCAGGCGGGCTCCAGCCGGCTTCGATCGCTCGCAATCGCGTGCGCAGCGCTCGTTCCGGGTCTAAGCCCTGTGCCCTGGCGCTCTGCACGATGCCGAGCAGCAATTCGCCCAGTTCCTCTTCCGTGTCCGGCGCGGGTGGTGGGTTCCGAAGCTCTGCGGCGACACCGCCGCGCTTCAGGACACTCTGCGCGCGAGCCAGCGCGGAGAGCTTGTCGGGGATCCCCTCAAAGGGTGTGGCACGGTGCTTTTTTTGCTCCGCTTTGATTTCTTGCCACCGCTCAACCACTTCTTCCGTGGTGGCCGCGCCGCCGTCAGCGAAAACGTGCGGGTGGCGCTCGCGCATTTTTGCCTCGACCTCCGCTGCGACATCGTCGATGTCAAAAGCGCCTTCGGGATAAGCCGAAGCAATATCCGCGTGAAAGAGCACTTGATAGAGGACATCGCCCAGTTCTTCGCGAATGTCCTCCGGTGAACCCTCTTCCAAAGCTTCGATGAGCTCGAAGGTTTCCTCGAGAAGGTGCTCCACGAGGGAAGCATGGGTTTGCTCGCGATCCCACGGGCACCCGTCTGGGCCCCGGAGGGTCGCCATCGTGACGATCAGTCGAGAAAGCCCGGGATAGGAACCAGTCATAGAACTAGTGTGCAGGTTCACTCGCCACGGGCGCTGGATAGAGCGCATCCAACACACCCTCCACCCAGGTCACCATCGCTTGATCGGTGTAGTTCTCGGGCAGGGGAATCAAAGTGACGCGGGCCGGAGCAACGTGATTCGCGCCGGGATAAAGCCGCATCAGTCGGACTTGAATCGAATCGGGAAGCGGAGGGCCCACC
The DNA here is from genome assembly GCA_028096805.1 of Pontimonas sp. Lineage (GTDB taxonomy): Bacteria > Actinomycetota > Actinomycetes > Actinomycetales > Microbacteriaceae > Pontimonas. The sequence goes on along the minus strand of JAOHDU010000006.1, from coordinate 14,615 downwards.
AGCCGCAATTTGTTCCCCATCACCATGACCTCGCTCAGACCGCGGGCCATCGACAGGCGTCGCAACTGCGTGATCGACACCAGCGTGTTGGCTGCCGGAGGCAGCTCACCGTAGCGATCGATCATTTCTTCGACTAGCTCGGCAATCGCTCCCTCCGCGCTGGTGGGTGCTGCAGCGGCGGAGAGCTTTTGATACATCTCCAGTCGCAAACGCTCGGAGTCAATGTAATCCAGGGGGATCAGCGCATCCACGGGCAGTTCCAGACGCAGTTCCGTCTGTCCCGGGGCGACCTCGTCCCGGAAGGTCGCAATGGCTTCGGACACCATCCGCAGATACAGGTCGAACCCCACACCCTGAATGTGGCCCGCCTGCTCAGCACCCAACAGGTTCCCAGCCCCCCGCATTTCCAAATCCTTCATCGCAATGCGGGTACCGCCACCCAAATCGGTGGTGGCAGCAAGGGTGGCCAGGCGATCGTGCGCGGTTTCGCCGACCGGAAGGTCAGGGTCATACAGCAGGTAGGCGTAGCCGCGTTCGCGGCCTCGACCCACGCGACCGCGCAACTGATGCAATTGCGAGAGCCCGTAACGGTCGGCGCGATCAACGATCAGAGTGTTCGCGTTGGTGACATCGAGACCGGTTTCAATGATGGTGGTGGAGACCAAAACATCGAAACGACGTTCCCAGAAGTCGACCATGACCCCCTCGAGGTCTGCTTCGGGCATTTGACCGTGGGCGGTCGCCACACGGGCTTCCGGAACCAACTCTTGAATGCGCTCAGCAACCCGCGCAATGGAGGAGACACGGTTGTGCACAAAAAACACTTGACCCTCACGCAAGAGCTCCCGGCGAATCGCCGCGACCACCTGGGCGTCGTTATACGGGCCCACAAACGTCAGAATCGGGTGCCGTGCCTCAGGCGGGGTATCCAGAGTCGACATTTCGCGGATACCGGTGACGGCCATCTCCAGTGTTCGAGGGATGGGGGTCGCGCTCATCGCCAACACGTCCACATTGGTTTTGAGGGCTTTCAGGAGGTCTTTGTGCTCCACACCGAAGCGTTGTTCCTCATCGACGATGATTAAGCCCAGGTCTTTGAACACCACGTTTTTCGCGAGCAGTCGGTGGGTTCCCACCACCACGTCCACACTCCCGTCCGCTAATCCCTGGAGGGTGGAGCGCGCCTCCGCTGCCGTTTGGAACCGCGAGAGTGCTCGCAGGTTGAGCGGGAAGGGCGCGTAACGCTCTTGGAACGTCTCCATGTGCTGTTTCACCAGCAGGGTGGTGGGGGCGATGATGGCGACCTGCTTGCCATCTTGAACAGCTTTGAAGGCTGCGCGAACAGCAATTTCTGTTTTTCCAAAACCCACATCGCCTGCCACCAGGCGATCCATCGGAATGGGCCGCTCCATGTCGGCTTTGACCTCATCGATCGTGGTCAACTGATCCGGAGTTTCCACAAAAGGAAAGGCTTCCTCCAGCTCACGCTGCCAGGGGGTGTCCTGCCCGAAGGCATACCCGGGGGCCGACATGCGCGCGGAATACAACTTGACCAAGTCGATAGCGATTTCACGAACAGCTTTCCGCGCTTTGCCTTTCGTCACCGCCCAATCCGAGCCGCCCATTTTTGAGAGCGTGGGGGAATCACTGCCGGCGTAGTGGCTCAGTTGAGAGAGCTGGTCGGTGGGAACATGGAGCCGATCCGGTGGGCTCCCGCGCTTAGAGGGGGCATATTCGAGGACGACAAACTCGCGCTCACTTCTGATGGCATCCCTGCCACCGGTGGAGACCTCACGTCGGGCCACCTCGACAAAACGTCCCACACCGTGGGTGTCGTGGACGACATAGTCCCCAGCAGCAAGCTGCAGGGGGTCCACCACTTTGGTGCGCTTGGCGGCGAGTGTTCGCCGCGCCCTCGGTGAGGCTGTTACCGCTTTACCAAAAAGCTCTTTCTCGCCGAGCACCAGTCGCTTGCTACCGGCAAGCTCGAATCCTTCGGAGATGACCCCCTGCACGACGCTCACCACGGAACTGCCGGGGTTGAGGCCGCCCTCTTCAATGCGGTGGGCAATGTCTCGATCCCCCAGGAGGTGTGCCGTGCGCTCCACCAGGCCGTGACCTCCGGCAACACAGACGATCTCGTGGCCCTCACGGGCTTTCTCAGCGATCACCTCCCACACTTCATCTACTCCGGTACCGAGTGTCACTGGGTGCACATCGGGTCTGAGTATTCCCGCACTTCCCGTGTCAAGAGAGTCCACGCTGATCCACGGTCGCGGGGCGCTGAGGTCCCGCACCTCATCGCGGGAGAGGAAGTCGCCGGCCTCCAGATCAATGGGAGCAGAGCCTTCGCTGGTGGCCGCTGCCTCCCATGCGGCCTGGAGGAATTCTTTATTCGTGTGGTTGAGCGATTCTGCTCGTGCTGCCACTTTCTGCCACGACACCTCCACGACCACGGTGTCCTCGGGAAACAAGGTTGAGGGGGCAACCAGCTGATCCACCAACAGCGGCTGCAGGGATTCCATCCCCTCACAGGGGATTCCTTCGGCAATTTTGGCGAGCATCCCGCCCAGCCCGGGGTATTCCTGGGCGAGCTCCGATGCCCTCCCCCGCACATCGCTGGTCAACAACATTTCCCGCACCGGATCCAGCGCGATGTCCCCCACTGGCTCAGGCAGCGAACGCTGGTCAGCCACGGCGAAAAAGGACAGTGACTCGATCTCGGAGCCAAAAAAGTCCAAACGCACGGGGTGCTCAGCCAAGGGCGGAAAGACATCCAAAATTCCCCCGCGAAGCGCAAACTCTCCGCGCCGGGTGACCAAATCAACCCGCTGATACGCGGAGGCCACCAAATACTCGGTCCATTCCTCGAGCGTTCGGCTGGTGTCCCCGATCCTGGCGACGAAGGACTCAACATCGGCAAGCGCTGGATTCACCGGCTGAACCAGTGCCCGAATGGAGGCCACCACGATCAGTGAGCCATCCGATGTTCCCTCGGAAACCGATCGCAAAGCGCGAAGCGCGCTTCTGCGGCGCGCCACGGTTTCCGCGTGCGGGCTGAGCCGCTCGTGGGGAAGTGTTTCCCACGCGGGAAAATCCAGCACGGACGTGGTGGCTGGCACCATGGTGCGCAATTGATCCCGCAGTTGATCAGACTCTCGCCCCGTGGGACACACGACCACTGTGGTTGAGTGGGAGCGTGCCGAGGAAACCCCGGCGATGTAGGGGGCCCATATTCCCTGCGGCAACACCACCGAGCCGCCGGTGGACGCAAGATTCAGCGCAGACTGAAGCCCCTCATCCTGGGATAACCAGGGGATCAGGGTGTCAAGGCTCACTGAGCCAACCCTACGCGTCAGCAGGTGGGGAATGAATGCGACCCTGCGCCGCGGTCAGCCCTTCCGTCGCCAGTAACTCGATAGCACTACAGACGGTGGTGAACGTCTGGGCCATGGTCTGCTCTTGTTCCGGTGTGTGCTTCTGCAACACATAATCCGCGGGCGGGATACGACCTTCGGGACGACCAATACCAACGCGGATTCTCAAAAAATCTGGCGTTCCTAGCGCCTGGGCAATATCGCGGATGCCATTGTGACCCGCGTGACCACCACCCTTTTTGAGCCGGACCACGCCGGGCTCCAGGTCCAACTCATCGTGCACAACAATCAATTGCTCGGGTGGAATTTTGTAGAACGCGAGCATGGCCCGCACGGGCGCCCCGGACACGTTCATAAAGCTGGTGGTCGTGGCGAGGTGCAGGCGAATTCCCGCGGGGTGGGTGGCGATCGCCACCATCCCGTGGGATTTCATTTTGGAGAAGGTTTCCCCCGCGCTCGCAGCGCAGGCAACAACCGCACGTTCGCCAACATTGTGGCGCGTTAGTTCATAGCGAGAGCCCGGGTTACCGAGCCCCACAATCAGCCACCGGGAAGTGGCGGGTGGAGTTTTTGCTCCTAGCCAGCGCAGGGCTATTCGCCACCGTCATCACTGGAAGACTGTTCCGCAGCGCCAGCAGCGCCAGCAGCGGCATCTGCAGCGCCTTCTTCCTCAGCAACCGGAGCGGCTTCTTCCACCTTCGGAGGCAGCTGGATCGTGAGGATCAACATCTCCGGGTCGCTGAGTAGCGTGGTGCCCTCCGGCAGAACGATTTCGCCAGCATGGATTTGCGCACCCTCTTCGAGGCCCTGAACACTGACCGACACCGACTCGGGGATGTGTGTGGCTTCTGCTTCAACGCTGATCGAGCCGTGCTCGAGCTGGACCATCGTGCCGGAGATGGATTCACCCTCCACGTGCACGGCGATATCCACGGTGACCTTTTCACCCTTGCGCACGATCACCAGGTCGAGGTGCTCGATGATTTGGCGAACCGGGTCACGCTGAATGTCCTTGATGAGGACAAGCTGCTTCTCATCCGGCATCTTCAGGTCAATCAGTGCGTTGGCGCGACGCGCAATAAGCGTTGTTTCGTGCGCGGGAACTGCGACGTGCAACGGCGCGGCACCGTGACCGTAAACAACGGCGGGGATTTTCCCTGCCTGGCGCAGCTTGCGGGCAGCACCTTTTCCAAAACTCGTGCGGATATCCGCGTCGACGTGATTTTCAGCCATGTTTTTGCTCCTGTGTGGGATTTCTCGAACTCGAACGCCTTAGCGTGAGGAGAGACCGCAGGAGCCTTCTCCGCCGCGTCGATTACGAAGTGTGATGTCACACTTCCTCGCCGAAGTACCTCGTAATCGTAGCGGGGAATCCCACACTCGTCTATCCCGCGCGATAACGACGCCAACGCACGCCCCACCACACCCCGGCGCCCAGAATGAGTGCGGTGGCACCCGCGACGAGCGAGAGGCCAGGTAGGGCAAACACCAGGGATACGCACCCGGTGAGGCCAAGCCAGGGCACGGCCACCGGCAAGCGCCGATCGTGCCGCGGAACACGCAGCACGCTGAGGTGTCCGATCGCGTAATAGCTCAGCACCGTCGCCGAGGACACACCCACCAACCACAGGGGGTCCAGAACAGCGGAGGCCACGATCGCGAGCGCTGCCATAACGACCTCGGCGCGCACCGGGCTGCCGGTGCGCGTAGATACCACCGCCAAACCTCGGGGTAAATCGCTGCTCTCCGACATAGCCATAGCGGTTCGAGACAAACCAGCCAGCAGTGCACCGAGCGATCCCAAGCACGCCAGCACGGCGGCTATCACCACGAACCCGCGCCATGATTCGTCGACGGCATCAGCGAGGGGTGCTGCGGAGGCGACAACGCCGCTGGTGCCGAGCGCGCCCACCACGCTGATACCCACCGCAACGTAGAGGGCGATCACCAGCACCAGTGTCCCCACAATCACGCGAGGGAGAACGGTGCTGGGGTTTTTTACTTCCGCACCCAGTGTGGCCATCCGGGCATAGCCGGCAAAGGCAAAGAACATCAGGCCTGCTGCCTGCCAGAGACTGTAGGCATCCATCGGAGAATTCATCGGTGGGACGCTGGTGGTGCTGGCGGCGGAGACAATAACGGCGAGCAGTATCGCGACGACCAGAGCCGTCAGCACCAGCGCCACGGCTGCGGTGGAGCGAACACCCGTGATGTTGATGAGGGCAAACACGGCAACGAGTGCCGGAGCAACCCATAGCGCGTGGTCGGGAAAGGCATATGTTGCCGCAATCACGGCAATAGCCGCAGCCGAGGAGAGTTTGCCGACCAGGAACAACCACCCGGCGAAAAAACCAGCACCGGGCGACAGGTACCGCCTGGCGTAGGCGTAGACACCGCCGGACTCGGGCACCAACAAGGCCAGCTGCGCCACGCTCAGCGCGTTCAGAAGCGACAGGAAACCAGCAAGGACCACTGCCACAACAAAGAGGCTCCCGGCCCGCTCAAGTACCGGGCCCCACACCCAGAACACACCCGCACCCAGCATGGCGGAGACGCCGATCCCCGCTGCTGCTAGAGGGCCTAGAACCCTTCGCACAGTGGCCACTGGCACACTATAACCACGCCAAGAATCGAAAAGGTAAACATGTCGGTGGATACAGAAGACTTCGGGGAACCCGAGCGTCCGCTGTATTCCCGCAAACGGCGCCGACTCCTGCAAATCGTCGTGTCGTTGGCCATTGTTGCGCTGGTCCTGCCCGGGGTGTTGATCACCTGGGTCACCCAGGTCCAAACAGCGCAGTACGCCTGCCAGATTGCTGCCGCGTACTACGCGCCAGGGGCTCAGCGTTCAAAGGCAGCGTTTGAGCTCGGCAACTCGGATGTGCTGGGCTGGAATTGCTATGTCGAAATTGACGGGCAGGACGACTTTTTTATCGCCCACCTGGGCGTGATTCCTGGCGCTCCACGCTTGGTTCCGTTGACGGGAAGCTAAGCAGCCCCGTCAAACATTGAGGTGACAGAACCATCCTCGAATACCTCGCGAATAGCGCGTGCCAACAACGGCGCGATCGGCAGAACCGTGAGTCGATCCCAATGCTTATCGGCAGGAAGCGGCAGGGTGTCGGTCACGACCACCTCGTCGATGAAATCTGACTGCAGCACCGTGGAGGCGGGGTCGGAGAAAACCGCGTGCGTAGCGGCAACAATCACACTGGTCGCGCCCGCGTTCTTCAGCGCTTGGGCGGCTTTCGCAATGGTGCGGCCGGTGTCGATCATGTCATCCACCAGCAGACAGACTCGACCGTCCACCTCGCCCACGATTTCGTGTACGGAGACGTCNTTGTGGACCGCCGGGTCGCGACGCTTGTGAATGATCGCCAGCGGGGCGCCTAACTTGTCGCTCCAAATATCAGCGACGCGGACACGGCCCATGTCGGGGCTCACCACGGTCAGTGTGTCGGGGTCCAGCTTTTCCTTAAAGTGTTGCAGCAGGACCGGCATAGCAAAAAGGTGATCAACGGGGCCATCAAAAAATCCTTGAATCTGGGCGGCGTGAAGGTCGACGCTCATGATCCGATCGGCGCCCGCTGCTTTGAACAGGTCGGCCATCAAACGGGCAGAAATAGGTTCCCGACCGCGGCCCTTTTTGTCTTGGCGCGCGTAGGGATAAAACGGGGCCACCACCGTGATGCGTTTGGCGCTCGCTCGTTTGAGGGCATCAACCATGATGAGCTGTTCCATCACCCATTCATTGATCGGGTCAGAGTGCGACTGGATCACAAAAACGTCGGAACCACGAACGCTATCGCCGTACCGGGCATAAATTTCCCCGTTGGCAAACGTTTTGGCATCTGTCGGGACAAGCTCGGTGCCGAGTTCCTGTGCGACCGCTTCGGCGAGAGCCGGATGAGCGCGACCACTCACGAGAACGAGGTTTTTCTTGGGAGTGGCGGAAATGTGCGTCACGGAATTAAAGCTTTCTCCTGCGGTGAGCGGTCATGGTTTCTTTCTACCTGCGGAAGCATTCTTCGCGGCCGTGGCAGCCGGCGAGCCCTCGCGGTTCTGTTCAACCCAGCCTTCAAGGTTGCGCTGCGGGGCGATGCTCATCGCCAAAGCGCCAGGCTCGACGTTCCGACGCACCACCGCGCCCGCGGCCGTATAGGAACCATCGCCCAACTCCACCGGTGCGACAAACACCGTGTGCGAACCGGTGCGCACCTGGGCGCCAATGCTGGTGCGGTGCTTCTGGCTGCCGTCATAGTTCGCCGTGATTGCGCCGGCACCAATGTTGGTCCCTTCTCCCACATCGCTGTCGCCGATGTAACTGAGGTGCGGAACTTTCACCCCGCGCTGCAGCGTCGAATTCTTCACCTCAACAAAGGCCCCCACTTTTCCTTCCGGTCCAATGGATGTGCCGGGGCGTAAGTAAGAAAACGGTCCTACGGACGCGTGTTCGTGAATGTGGGCGCCCAGGGCGTGAGTGCGCACCACGGTGGCATGGGATTCCACGGTGCAGTCCACGAGTGTGGTGTCGGGACCGATGGTGGCGTGGGAATCAATGCGCGTGGAACCCCCCAGGTGAACACCGGGCAACAGCGTGACGTCTGGCGCAAGCTCCACCGAGAGATCGATCATGGTGCTGGCGGGATCCTGAATGGTCACACCGCTGAGCTGCCATCCGCGGACCGTCATACGAGTCAGTCGCGCCTGGACGTCACTGAGTTGCGCGCGGTCATTAATACCTTCCAGTAACCACGAATCCTCGACAAGAACTCCAGCAACGGGATGCCCCGCTTGGTGAAGAGATTCGACCATATCCGTGAGGTACTTCTCGCTCTGCGCGTTATCGGTGCCGAGTGCGGCCAGTGCTGCTGAGGCCGCAGATCGCTCCACGAAATACACGCCCGCGTTGATCTCCTCGATCGCGCGCTCGTCATCGGTGGCGTCAGCGTCTTCGACTATGCAAGCTACTCCCCCAGATTCGGTGCGAATAACCCGGCCGTACCCGGCGGGGTCGTCTGGCACCGTCGTCAGCAGGGTAAGAGCGGTGCCCTCGGCTCGGTGATGGTCCAAGACCGCCTGCAGGGTGTCGGAATCCAGCAGCGGAACATCACCGTTGATGACCACCACGTCACCCAAAAAATCCTTGGGAAGCGCCTGAAGCGCAAGCTCAACAGCGCGACCTGTGCCAGGAACATCGTCTTGGTCCACTATCAACGCGTCTTCGACATAATCGGTGACCACGTTGGCGACGGCATCGCGCTGATGGCGCACCACAACAGCAATGTGATCGGGCTCCAGTGCGCTCGCTGTCGAGAGGACATGTCCAATGAGAGGAACACCGGAGAGCGGATGAAGCACTTTGGCAATCTCGGATTTCATCCGGGTGCCCTGCCCCGCGGCAAGCACCACGACGGCGAGCGCTGGTTGCGTCATACGTCCATTTAAGCGCACTGCGAGCTGTTGAGAAACCACCCGCATGCAGATGGCTCCGCCCCCAGGATTCGAACCTAGACCTAACAGCTCCAAAGGCTGTCGTGCTGCCGTTACACCAAGGCGGAATGGCCAGAGGCCTCCCCCATTGTGCCAGAGGAACGATAATGGGGGGATGACCACCCCCCGCGATGACGTTGATCGCATCGTCGAAGCGTGGCAACGGGAACGACCTGACCTGGATGTATCCCCCCTGGAGGTGCTCTCTCGAGTCAGCCGTATTGGCAAGCGCGTCGAGACGTTTCGCAAAACGGCGTTTCGCGCCAGCGGGCTGGAGTCGTGGGAATTTGATGTGTTGGCAGCATTGCGTCGCGCGGGTTCCCCGTTTGCGCTGAGTCCTAAGAACCTGCTGCAAGAAACCCTGGTGAGCTCCGGTGCGATGACCCATCGCCTCGGGAAACTCGAGGGCAAAGGGCTCATTACCCGGACCTCGCACCCTGATGATGGCCGGGGCGTTGTCGTCATGTTGACGGAGCAGGGCAAGAAGGCAATTGATATTGCCTTCTCGACCCTCATTGATGCCGAACACGAGTTATTGCGATCACTGCCCGAGGGTGACCGCGCGCTAATGGCCCGTGCCTTGCGAACCCTGAGCTTGGACGTCGAAAGCCGGTAGCACCCGTTGTCCGGGTTGCGCGTGCGAGAATAAGAGCTCTTGCTGCCCCAAAGGACATCGTGACCAGTAAAACTCCGCACGCCCTTCGCTGGTGGATTGGGCTTTCGGCGCTCGCCATTGTTGCCCTCGATCAGGGCACGAAATGGTGGGCGGAATCCACACTTGAGCTGCGCGAATACGTTCCCGTGATCGGCGAGTTACTGGGCTGGCGTCTGATTTATAACCCTGGCGCGGCGTTTGGTCTTGCCTCCACCATGACCTGGATTTTGACGATTGTTGCGGCGGTTGCCGTGGTCGCGTTGGTCGTGTTGTCGCTGCGCGCAACGCGGGTATCCCTGGGTATTGGGCTCGCCGGCATGCTCGGCGGCGCCATTAGCCACCTGGGGGACCGGCTTTTTCGGGAACCAGGTTTTGGCGAGGGTCACATCGTCGATTTCATCGACTACGCGGGTTTCTTCGTCGGCAACATCGCCGACATCTTCCTGGTTGCCTCGGCGATTTATCTTGTCCTACTGAGCCTGTTCCAGAAAGAACCGGTCACACCAGATGAGCTCCCCGAGGAGTCGAAGTCGTAGGAATCGGTCGGTGGCCCTTGTCACGCAGGGTCTGGACCAGTTGCGCCTGGTGGGAGGCATCCCGCGTCAGGGCGACTAACGTCGGCCCTGAACCCGACACCATGGTGCGCAGAGCACCCCCCATTTCGCTGTCCATGAGCCCGCTGATGAGCGGTGGGCAAAGATCAGCAGCCATCGGGCCCAAGTCGTTTTCCAGGAACACCGCGAGAGTCTCCGCGTCACTCGTGGCGAGAGCCTCCACCAGTTGTGGCGGAAGTTCCTTCGGTAATTCTTCGACGTCTCCGCCCGTCAACGCGTCGAAGTGTGCATACACCTGGGGCGTCGAGAGGTGATGGTCGATAGGGAGTAGTACCCAGTAAAACTCACCGGAGCTCAATGGCTCGAGCTCACTACCGTTGCCGCGCCCCAGAGCGGAACCGCCGTGCAGCGCGAAGGGAACGTCTGCTCCCAGACCGGCGGCAATCGTGTGGAGGGTTTCGGTATCCGCCTGGTTACCCCAGAGCTCATTGAGCGCCACGAGGGCAGCGGCAGCATCCGCGGATCCGCCACCCATTCCTCCACCAACAGGAATGCTCTTGTGAATGTGAAACGCTGCGGCCCCATTATGACCAATCGCTGCTGCGAGCGCTACCGCCGCTTTCACCACGATGTTGCTCTCATCAAGGGGAACCTGATCGAGGGGAAGGTCACCCTCCAGGGTCACGCTGTAGGTGTCAGCGTCCTCAACAGTGACCGTCTCCCACAGCTCGAGTGCATGGAACACGGTGAAAAGTTCGTGATAACCGGATTCGTTGCGTGGGCCAACCCGCAAGACCGGATTGATTTTGCCGGGAGCTTTCGCGCTAACGCTCGTCATCACGCCAGGGTACTCGAGCACTAGCGGTTTTCAAGGGGCACAATTTCGGGAACAATCGTGCGATACACCATCATCCCCAGAATTTCGATCACCAGGTGCATGACCACCACGAGCGGAACGACCCCCCACACTTCCGGGTCAAGCGCCATCACAATCGGCAACATAATGACCCCGCCGCGCCCAGCACCCACGATCATGATGGCGCGCTTTTCACTCGGTGTGAGGCTCGCGAGAATGCCCGCCAACAAGCCCAGGGGGGCAAGCAACACGAGGAAGGAAAAGAACAGCGGCACCAGACGCAAAAGCTCGAAGAGCTCATCCACCTGTGCTGGCACCCGCAGCCACAGGGAAGAGGCCACCGCTACTGCGATGAACACCACGGTGTATCGGGCGAGTGTTCGTCGCGCCCCCGCCCAGGAGGGTCGACGCAACCCCACCAGCTGAACGATGACCGCGAGCGCGGCGGGCGCCACTATCAGGCCAAGAATCGCGCCAAAAGTATCCGGTAAATCATCAAAACCCAACACCCCGCCACTCAGGCCAACAGCAAACAGCGGAACCACCACCAGTTGTCCCACCAACAGGATGGGCTTGGCCCCCAACACACTTTCCACATCGCCCCCGGCTTGGTTCACCGTGGTCAACGACAGCGCCACACCTGGCGCCAGGAGAACCAGGAGCAAGCCGACTTGAAGCGCCGGGTGTTGCCAGAGCACCCGCGAAAGAATGAAGGCCACCGCGGGTACCACCAGCAGGTTGACAGCAAAGAGCGCCACCAGAACGCGGGGTTTTGCGATCGCTTTTCCGAGCGACAGCAGAGGCAGACCCAAGACCACAGCAAAGACCATCGCGCCGAGTGCAAACCAGGTAAACGACTCGAGCACCGCGGAGGGCCAGGGCAGAAACCACCCGAGAGCCAGCCCGAGGACGACCGCTAACAAGATCCAGGCGCTCGAGAGTGGGGACCGCATCAGCGTGACCCGTGAACTACTCGCGCAAGGGCTACAAAGTCGCCCAATCCCCACGCTTCACCGCGGTCTGTGGGTTTCAACCCTGCCTGTTCGATGAGGCCACTAACCCGATCTGACCCCAAGTATTCCGCCAGTGCGCCACGAGCCATTTTGCGACGTGAGCGAAAAGCGTGGGTGACCAATTCGTCCAGAACCAGTCTCAGCGCTTCGTCCCCCGGAGGAGTCTTCGCTTCCATCTGAACGAGAAGGGAATCAACGTTGGGCACCGGCCAGAAAACCTGCCGCGAGATCGCACCGGCAACGCTCCAGTCACCAAACCACGCGGCTTTCACACTGGGTGAACCATAAGCCTTTGTTCCCGGTGTGGCCGCCAAGCGTTCGGCGACTTCTGATTGCACCATCACGAGCACCCGGCGAAAGGTGGGGAAGCTGCGCAGCAGGTGCAACACGATGGGTACCGCCGTGTTGTAGGGCAGATTCGCCACCAGAACAGTGGGTGGGGTGGGAAGAGTGGTGACCTCCATGGCGTCTGCCTCAATCACCTGGCAGGAGGCTCCTGGCTGAAAATCAGCGATGGTCTGAGGCAAGAGCGAAGCCAGCCGAGCGTCGATCTCAATGGCCGTCATCGCGGCTCCCGCATCCAACAAACCAAGAGTCAGGGAGCCGAGACCCGGCCCCACCTCAAGGACATGATCCTCGGGTCGAAGTTGTGCGGCCTGGACGATTTTGCGCACCGTGTTCGCATCATGAACAAAGTTTTGGCCCAGCTTCTTTGTGGGGGTGATGTCGACCCGGGCGGCAAGTTCGCGGATATCACTGGCCCCGAGAAGGCGGGCGCTATTGGTCGCGTTCACGAAGAACCGAATCGGGGCCCACGACGGGTGCCGCGTCAAAGCGTCCATAGACGTCAAAGGTGTTGTCGGTGACCTGGGCGGCCAGCAGATTCACGTCCATGTCCAGGGTTTCTGCCATGAAGCGCAGTGTGTAGGGAATCATGTACGGGCTGTTGGGTTTACCCCGGTGAGGGGTGGGGGTAAGAAACGGGGTGTCCGTTTCGATCAGAATCTGTGATCGAGGCATTACCGCGAGCGCCTCACGGATACCGTGAGCGTTACCAAAGGTCACTGTCCCGGCAAACGAGGCATACCAACCGTGCTCAGTAAGAACCTCCGCAAGTGCGCGATCACCACTGAAGCAGTGAAACACCGTCTTCTCGGGCGCCCCCACTTGCAACAGTGTGGCGACGACATCGTCGTGGGCGTCACGGTCATGAATTTGAAGGGCGAGACCGTGCTTTTTTGCCAGCTCAATGTGGGCGATAAACGCATCGCGCTGATCCTGTTGCCGCTCCGGTTCTGTGCGGAAGTAGTCGAGGCCCGTCTCGCCAATCGCTACGACGCGGGGTTGCGCTGCGAGAGCATCCAGTGCGTCCATAGCCGACTCAAACTCGCCGGCAGCCATCAGCACAGGCGCTTCATTGGGGTGGATCGCGACCGCGGCTAGCACGCGCGGTTCTCTGGCCGCGAGGGCTGCAGACCAGGTGGAGGTTTCAACATCGGTGCCCACTTGAACAACACCGAGAACTCCTACGGCCCCGCTTTTATCGAGGTGCTCGGTGTACGCCATCGGGTTGTCACCATCGGCAAATTCGAGGTGTGCGTGGTTGTCATAGACCCCCACATCGAGTGGCAGAGGCGCTGGGGGGTAAGCCAACGCTCGGTCACTGTCTGCTGCACTCCCCCGAGTGCGGATATGCGCGGGCAGTTGGTTATCCACCGGGAGCCCCCGCTAGCTGTCCTGCTCGATGCGCGGGAACAATGCCGCAAGTTCGGCGATTGCCGAACCCGAAGGAAGCGCACCAAAACTGCCGGCTTCAGGGATGATCTGATCGTGCAGAGCACCCAGTGAGTGGTCGGCGCCAAGCCCCACCCACAACTTCTCAGTGGTCTCCGGCATGAAAGGCGACAGGGTCACAGCAAGAGCTCGAAGCGCATCCAACGACGTGTACAGCACGGCGTCCAAGCGCTCTGCGTGCGCCTCGTCCTTGGCGAGCACCCACGGCTCTTGTTCGGTGATGTAGCCGTTGACGGATTCGACGATGCGCCACAACTGCGCGAGCGCTTCGTGCGGGGCAAAGTTATGCATCGCGGTGTCGGCGGCAGCCACCGCATCGGCCATTACGCGAGAAATGGCCTGATCCGCTTCCCTCGGCTCGGGCATCGTGGGGACAACCCCTTCGCGGTAGCGGTTGACCATGGCGATCACCCGGGACGCTAGGTTTCCCAAACCGTTGGCAAGCTCTGCCTCGTAGCGCGCAGAGAGGTCCTCCCAGGAGAACGAACCATCCGAGCCGAAGGTGATGGCGCGAAGGAAGTAATAGCGGAACGCATCGGTGCCAAACACATCGGTGATGTCCGTCGGGGCGATACCGGTCAGGTTGGTTTTCGACATTTTTTCGCCACCAACCAGCAACCACCCGTGGGCGAAGACCTTTTTCGGCGGGGCTAAACCGGCGGCCATCAACATTGCCGGCCAGATGACCGCGTGGAAGCGAGCAATGTCTTTACCCACCAATTGAACGGCAGGCCACTTGGTGGCGAAGGCTTCATCGTCGGTGCCCCAGCCGGTGGCGGTGATGTAGTTCAGTAGCGCCTCGAACCAGACGTAGGTGACGTGGTCCGCATCGAAGGGAACCTCGATACCCCAATCAATGTTGGAGCGAGAAAT
>JAOHDU010000005.1 GCA_028096805.1 Pontimonas sp. | reverse complement strand
CGTGGCCTCTGTCGAATCTGCCCCCGTATCCGTTTGGGTTGAATACCTGCTCAAAGAAAGTGACAACACATTGGCAGAGGTGCTCGCTCGCCATGTATCGCTCGAGCTGGGATTCGATGGTTCCGCGGCAAGTATCAACGAGACTATGGCAGTTGCACTGCAGGACTACGGCCTTGACTCCGAGGGCGTGATGATCCAAGACGGATCAGGGTTGTCGGCGCTTAACCAGGTGCCACCGGAATACGTCGCCGCTCTTTTGGCGGCCATTTTCCAGAGCCAAGGACCTCTGGGTGACCTGCGGGAGGCACTGCCGCTCGCGGGAGTCGATGGTTCTTTGGATGACCGTTTCGTGGGAGACAACAGCGTTGCCGCTGGTCAGGTTTATGCCAAAACAGGAAGCATCTCGGGCACCCGGTCGCTGGCGGGGTACATCCAAAGTGAGGACACCTCCGACCTTGTTTTTGCGTTCTTCGCCACCGGCAATGTTGATGACGCGGCGCGCGGCGCACTCGAGTCGTTGGTTACCGGAGTCTTTGCGTGCGGCTCGAACCTGGCAGACTTTTAGGACAGACGAGGGGAGGACACCACTATGCGCGGCTTGCTAATTGTTGATGTTCAAAACGACTTCTGTGAGGGGGGCGCCCTCGGGGTCACTGGGGGCCGAGCCGTTGCTGCGGACATCACTGAGCACTTGGAGAAGCACGCCGACGACTACGCGGTCATCATCGCTTCGCGGGATTGGCATGATGCGGATTCCGACAACGGTGGCCACTTCGCCCCGGAGGGCACCGCGCCTAATTTCGTGTCCACCTGGCCTGTTCACTGCGTGGCAGGGTCTGAGGGGGCTGACTATCAACCACTGCTAAATCTTGGTCCGATCAATTTCCATGTGAAGAAGGGGCAGGGTGTCCCCAGTTATTCGATGTTCGAAGGGGCGACGGATGATGGCCAGAGTGTGGAAGACATTCTCACCTCCCATGCAGTGAGCGAGGTAGATGTGGTGGGCCTGGCTACTGACCACTGTGTGCGTGCAAGTGCTCTAGACGCCAGGAAAGCCGGTGTTGAGGTTCGCGTCCTCCTCGACCTGGTTGCTGCCGTGTCACCAGAAACGCGCGAGGCGGCGCTGGCCGAAATGTCGGCTGCCGGAGTGACCTATGCCGGCTGAGACGGAGCCCACTTACACGCTGGTTTCCTGCCACTACGGCGACCTCTTCTGGATTAAGCACCTACTGGAGGCGGTGACGCGTTTTGGTGGATCCCGTGTGACAGAGGCGGTCATTGTGGACCAGTCTCGTGAGCGCTCAACAGAGCTGGCCCAGCTTCCCTTGGTCCGTGACGTGCTGACCTTCGAGCCGAATGCCGAGCAAATCGCGGTTGAAGGGCACGATCATCCTTATGCGCTTGACCGCGCGGTGCACGAGACCACCTTTCAGACGTCCCACATCATCGTGATGGATTCTGACGCGTTCCCTACCAGCGATAAGTGGTTGGAGGAGATCCCCGATATCGCTTTGGCTTTGACGCCCGGGAGCAAGCGCAACACACACCCGTGTTTCATGGTTTTTCCCGTTGCTGACCGCGACATCGTGAATTTTTCCGAGGGTTTTTTGGACCGAGCCCAGCGCAAAGGCGCCCCGGATACCGGCCGGCGGGTAGGTACGCAGCTCCAGGAAGCCGGACGGGCCGTCACCCTGCTGGAGCACACCCCCGCCTTCAATGGCTACCGCGGCTCCTTTTATCGCGACGGCACGGTGTATCACCACGGACATGGGTCTTTCATGGCCGGAGGCCATGATCAGTACAAAGGGTTTGTGTCACAAGCCAGCGAGAAGTTGTATCGCAAACGCATTCTTCAGGGTCGCTTCCAGCTAACTCCTCTGGACTTCTTCGAGCTTTTTGTTCGCTACGCGTGGCGTCGGGGATTCAACAAGGCCCGGCTCGCGCTGATCGGGCCTGCAGCCAAGCCCGAGTAGGTCACACCAAGAGCTGGTGTTCCGCCAGGTTTTTGTAGAGGCTCGAGCTGGTGAGCAATTCGTCGTGCGTTCCGATGGCATCAATCGTTCCGCCGGAGAGAACAATGATCTGATCGCTATCCACCACCGTGGCTAGGCGGTGGGCGATCACGATGACGGTTCGTTCCTGGGAGACCTTGTCGATGGCGTGCTTCATCAACAGTTCGTTCGGCCCATCGAGCGAGGAGGTGGATTCATCGAGCAACAAAATGGCGGGTGCCTGGAGCAGGGCTCTGGCGATGGCCATGCGTTGCCTTTCACCACCAGAGAGCAAAACGCCCCCCTCGCCCACTTGGGCATCAAGCCCTTCAGGGTCTCGGGAAAGAATGTCGCGAAGGTTGACTTCGTCGAGAACGGCGGTGAGCTGGTCGTCACTCGCGCCTGGCGAACCAATCAACAGATTGTCTCGGATGGTTCCCGCAAGAACAGGGGCATCCTGCTCGACATAGCCAAAGTAGCCGCGAAGGGTTTCTCGGGGCAGTGAAGGCGACTCGTGTCCAAAAACCTTGATCACACCACTGGTCGGATCGTAAAAGCGCTCCATCAGTGAGAGCAAGCTACTCTTTCCTGCGCCGCTGGGGCCCACAATGGCGGTCTTGCTACCGACGGGAACAGCGAAGGACACATCGTCCAGCACGGGCCCCTGGTGTCGACTGACGAGGGCAATTTCTGCGGTCGCAAGCGACTCTTCACCCAGAGCCTCCGCGACAAGTTTTTCTGCCTCGGTCTTGTGGGCTGCCTCGGGGTAGTCGAAACTGACCCCGACAAACTCCACGGCAACCCCGTGGTTTTCAGCGGCAGCAACATCGTTGGAGATCACATCACCGTCGGACTCGGAGGGCAGCGAAATAATTTCCTGAATGCGGCCGAGAGCACCGAGGGCTTGGTTCACGGAACTGATAGCCCCAAAAGCCTGGCCCAAGGGCATGATCATCATGAACAGGAACAGAATGAAGGCCACGAGGTCCGCAATCGGCAAAGCTCCACTGGCCACGCGAAAGCCGCCTACACCGAGCACCACCAGGAAAGCGATTTGGAGGGCAATTCCCGAAATGGGCACGACCAAGGCGGAGATTTTGGCTACCGCTAGCCCCAGACGCCATGCGCCCTCTGCGTCGGAAGTGACACTGTCAATCTCTCGCTGGGTGGCGTTGGCGGCGCGGACCGTTCGGACCGAGCTAATCGCGCGTTCGACGCTGGAGGCCAAATCACCTACCTTGTCTTGCGCTTTGCGGCTGGCCACCCGGATACGTCGTGACAGCGTGACCACTGCCGTTACCGCGACGCTCACGACAAGAGCCGTGAGGAGAAAAAGGATGGGGTCGAGATACAGCATGGCGATTACGGCGCCGACAAATGTCAGCGAGCCCCCCACTGCTTCGACGAGACCTTGGGTAAGGACCGCGCGAAGCAATGTGGTGTCGCTCCCCACTCGAGACACCAAGTCGCCGGTTCTGCGCTGGTCAAACTCCGCGACGGGAAGATTCAACATTTTCGCCACGAGCGCTTTGCGACTGGACAGCACAACCCCCTCGCCGGTTCGTTGGAGAAGGTAGTGACGGAAACCGGAAAGAATGGCGGCTGTCACGACCAAGCCAACAAGGACCCACACCAAAATGCCCAGAGGTTCCGCTTCGCCCACCAGTGTGATGACCTCGGCGACGACGAGTGGCTGCGCAAGGCTGGTGATGGCGCCAGCAACGCTCAGCGCGATCACAATCGAGAGGACCCGTTTGTGCTCCAGCAGGAACGGAAAAAGTTGGCGGAAGGTCGCCCGGGGCGAACCGTCATCGCTATCGCGGTAGTTCATACCGCGGCGGCGTGATCCAAAACCCATACTCATGCGGGGACTCTCCTCATTTAGGGACCCTTAGAGTGTGCCCTAGTCGCACTAAGACATCGCTGATGTTCGCTCGCCGATAAACTCACATAATGCCCGAGCCCTCGCCCTCCTTTCGCGCGCCGCGTCGGTCCCGAGTGGCGGGAGCGCGTCGGTTTCTGGCGATGAAGTGGGGGCATTTCATCCGCGGCAGCGCTGAACCGGCGCCGGTCGGACGCCCCGACTATTACCGCCGCGAGCTTGCTGATTCCTTGTTTGTGCGCTCCGCTGATGCCCTGCCGGTGAAGAGTTTCGTGCCAGAAGGCCACACCGAGCCTTCTGCAGCAGCAACCGCCGAAGCATGTCATCGCCGATACGGGGTTTACCCGCTGAACTTTTCCTTTCCCCGTCCCGGATTGATGCCGAAGGCTCTCGAGCCACGACCACATTTCTTATCGAGCACCATTCCCGGTGAACCCTTCTCTTTTGACACGTGGGACGCGTATCTGGAGGAATACCGGAGCTCGTACTTTGCTTTGTCCACCAAGAAGGGAGGGTGGGATACGTTCCGGCATCTTGAAGTGCTCTTTTCTGGCACCATCCCGCTTCTTCCCCGGTTGAGCGCAGCAAATCCCTACTCTCTCGCGCACTTCCCCAAGCGAGCCTTGATTTCTGTTATGCAGACCCTGGAGCGCGGGGGGCCTGCGCTACCTGATGAACACACGCGCCAGTTCTTTCGCGAGTATGCGATCGAGCGGCTTTCTTCTCGCGCCATGGGAGAGAACCTGGCTACGGTGTCTGGGATATCGGGGTCCCGCGTGTTGTATCTCGACCAGGGGTTGGCAACACGAACCGACTACCTGAGCGCCTTCACGCTGATTGGACTTTCGGAGCTCAGCGGGCTGACCGTGATTCCCGCGTATCAGCCGGACTATCTGTATGAGGACTACACCGGCGATACTCGCCGGCTTTATGGCCGTGGTTTTGGATACACCACTGTGTTGCCGACAGCGGCTAAGAGCACCGAAAGTCTTAACCTCGCAGTTGCGCGAACATCGCGCGGAAGTAGGGATCTGGTGGCGCTTGCGGACAGTTGTGAATCCATCGTGGTGGGTAACTATGACGGCAACCGCGAGCTGGTGGAAGAGCTAGTTCAAGCTGGTATCCCCGCACAACGTTTCGTGTGCATTGTTGGCTCTGATCTGGTGCCCGATCGTGCCCTATTTCGCGCGATGGCCGGTAGTGAGATGACCTTTTTCGTCCGGGAATTCCCGGGCGCCTAAAGCTCGCGCAGAACCAGTGCGGTCTGGAGAGCCGCTTCCGCGGCCTCAGCGCCCTTGTCCTCTTGCGACCCGGGTAATCCCGCTCGGTCAAGGCCCTGCTGTTCATCATCCAGGGTGAGCACCCCAAATCCCACGGGTTTGCCGGTGCGAAGGGCAACATCGGTGAGGCCTTGGGTCGCAGCGGAAGACACATACTCAAAATGAGGTGTTCCCCCGCGAATGATCACCCCGAGGGCAACGACGGCGTCAGCTCCAGCAGTCAGAGCGGCCTCGGCCACCACCGGCAGTTCAAAAGAACCGGGCACTCGCACAATGGTGGTGATCGCTCCGGCTTCGTCGAGAACCCGGATGGCCCCGGCGATCAACGCCTCGGAAATCTGCTCGTGCCAGAGCCCCGCAACCACAGTGACCGCGAGACCCTGTGCCTTGCTGATGTTGAGAGACGGTGCGCCGTGGCTGCTCATCGCTGGTCCTCCTCGCTCGGCAATGTGATGACACCGGTGTTCAGTTCACCGGGGAGGTGGTGTCCCATGCGGTCACGCTTTGCCTCGAGATAGGCGGTGTTGACTTCGCCAACACCGACGACCAGGGGCGCTAGTTCACTGACCGTTATTGAATGTTCTTCCAACTGACGACGTTTCTCAGGGTTGTTGCTAAGAAGGCGCACACTACTGATGCCCATGTCCGCCAGAATCGCCGCTGCTGCCCCGTAATCCCTGGCATCGGCGGGAAGACCGAGGGCAAGGTTTGCATCCAGAGTGTCTAATCCGGCTTCTTGCATTCGGTAGGCCCGAAGTTTGTTCACCAGCCCGATGCCGCGTCCTTCGTGCCCGCGCAGGTAGACGACCACTCCACCTTCTTCATCAATCCTTTTCATCGCAGCATCGAGTTGAGGCCCACATTCACATTTCAGCGAGCCCATGGCTTCGCCAGTGAGGCACTCGGAATGCAAGCGCACCAGCATTCCGTCGTGAGGTTTACCCGACACAATCGCAATGTGATCGGCACCGGTTGCCCGGTCGCGGTAGGCGCGGAGGTCAAAAACACCGTGCTCGGTGGGGACTCGGGTTTCCACCTCAAAGATGACGCGCTGGTCTGCGAGTGGCGCGCTTCGCGGTCCCCGCAGGGGGGCCGGAGTGTTTTCAGCGTTGAGCTCGGTAATGAGCTGGCCGATAGTCACGACCGGAACGTTGTGTGTTGTGCCCATCTCCAGGAGGGCAGGAAGTCGCAGAAGCTCACCGTCATCGCCGACAACTTCACCAATTACCGCGACTGGCTCTAAACCGGCGAGCTGCATCAACTCCACAGCAGCTTCCGTGTGCCCGGCGCGCTCTCTCACACCGCCAGGGGCGGCTGTGAGAGGAATGATGTGCCCAGGTCGAATCAGTGATGCGGGGGACGAGGTGGGGTCGGCTAGAGCACGGAGGGTGCGAGTCCTGTCCGATGCGCTAATGCCGGTCGTGATTCCTGTCGAGGCGTCCACGCTCACTGTGTAGGCGGTTTTTCGAGGGTCCTCATTGGTGCTGACCATGGGGGGAAGCTCCAGAGCGGTCGCACGCTCAGCGGGCAGCGGAGCACACAGGTAACCGGAAGTGTGGCGAATGGTCCATCCAACCCACTGGGGGGTTGCTAGCTGCGCACTAAGCACGATGTCGCCTTCGTTTTCCCGCGCTTCATCGTCGACCACAATGATGGGTCGCCCCTCGCGCAGGTGCTCTAAGGCCTCCTGGATTGTGCCAATACTCATCCGCTCGCTCCTGCGAGCTCAAATTCGCGCAACCGCAAGATGTGCCGCGCAATCATGTCGGTCTCGACGTTCATTCGGTCACCGGGTGTGAGCGCGCCGAGGGTTGTGGCCGAAAGGGTTTCTGGAATTAGCGACACTTCAGCCCAGTCCAGGCCGAGGGCAGAAACAGTGAGGGACACACCCTCCAGCGTAAGGGAGCCCTTGTGCGCTACCAACGGCGCAATTTCGGGGGTCAAACTAAACCGAACAACACTCCACCGCTCACCGGGCGTAACGGACAAAACTTCCACCGTTGCATCAACATGGCCTTGGACAATATGTCCCCCTAGTCGGTCTCCCACCTGTGCTGCTCGCTCCAAGTTGGAGGCTGTCCCCACAGCCCACTGTCCCGCTGTCGAATGATCGAGTGTCTCTTTCATGACCTCGGCAACAAAGTATTCCGGTCCGAATTCAACCGCAGTCAGGCAGACTCCGCTCACGGAAATCGAGTCACCGTGGTGGATGTCTTCCACCACGGTGCTGGCGGCAACTGTGACGAGTGCACCCTCCCCCTGAGGGGTGATAGCCGTTATCGTGCCTACTTCTTCAATCAAACCGGTGAACATGGTTATGCGGTGTCCTTTCGGGGTCGTGCCACAACAAAAATGTCGGATTCGAGGCGATCAACAGAGTGGATATCGAGCTCAAGGGCTTCAGACATGCTCCCGATTCCCAGGTCTCCGACCGCAAGCTTGGGGCCTCCGAGCAACAGCGGGCCGATCGAAATGTGCACTTCGTCGCACAGCCCCTCGCTAAGGAACGCACTCGCCAGAGTGGGTCCGCCCTCCACATACAGGCTGGTGATGCCTCGTCCAACGAGAACACTCATGAGGCCGGGAAGGTCCCTGCTTGTGTAGTGGGTTAGCCCTGCGGGGTGATCGATGACGTTGAACCCGGGAGGAATGTCAGCCGAGCCGACAACCACAGCGTGTGGTTGATGGTCCATCAAGGACCCGTCGGGATGGCGCGCGGTCAAAGTGGGGTTATCCACCAGCATGGTTTGAGACCCCACGGCGATAGCGCCGTGACGGGAGCGGTCGAGATGAACGTGCGCGCGGGTTGTGGGGGAGGTGATCCACTGGCTTGTCCCATCGGCTGCGGCAGCGCGGCCATCCAGCGACATTGCCCACTTGATGGTGACCCACGGGCGTCCAGTCTGCTGCGCGAATAGCCACTTCTCAATCAGGGCAGTGCCTTCAGTCTCGTCAAATCCACCGTGGACGTCCACCCCAGCGTCGAGGAGCACGGTGCTGCCACCACCAGACTCGCGACCGGGGTCATAAGACGAAAAGACGACGTGCGAAATTCCCGATTCCACCAGTGCGCTCGCACAGGGAGGGGTTTTGCCGGTGTGCGAACACGGCTCCAAGGTGACAACAGCGGTGAGGCCTCGTGCTGATTGGCCAGCGTCTCGTAGTTTCTGGAGAGCCACTGCTTCTGCGTGGGGAGTACCGGAGCCGTTATGCCAGCCTTTGGCCACGTAGTTGCCGTGCGAGTCAACGAGCACGCAGCCAACTTGGGGGTTGGCGCCACCGGGTGGCCCGTTGAGAGCCAGCACCCGAGCACGCTGCATCGCCTCGGCGATAGCGGTGTCTGGCGGGAGGGTCATCGGGTGCTTCCTGTTTTAGGGCACTCCGGGGACAACCGCACAGCCACTGCATAGCAGTGGCGCCACGTCTCCTATCATCCGGACTTTTACCGTCGGTTGGGGAATTTCACCCCATCAACCGCCAACAAATTTCTTTGCAGTCGGGTCGCGGACTTTCACCGCCGGTTCAGATTTGCACTGACCCCGGAGAACGTTACTAGGCTTCACTATACGGTCAATAGCTAAAAAGACCAGTGTGAATCCGGCGAAGGAGCCCCGCGATGAGTCGGTACATGATGGCTCTGGACCAGGGCACAACCAGCACGCGAACCATCATTTTTGATCACTCAGGGTCGATCGTGTCGCAGAGTCAGCGTGAACACGCGCAAATTTTCCCGCACGCCGGCTGGGTGGAGCACGACCCGAAAGAAATTTGGGATAACACCCGCGAGGTCATGGGAGAAGCACTGTCGCGCGCAACACTGACGAGGCATGACATTGCAGGGGTGGGAATTACGAACCAGCGCGAAACGGCCATTGTGTGGGACAAGAACACCGGTGAACCTGTTTACAACGCAATTGTCTGGCAAGACACCAGGACTCAGAACGTGGTTGACACGATGGAAGCCCGTCACGGTAGCGACATGTTCAGGGCAAAAACTGGACTCCCACTGGCCACCTATTTTTCTGCCAGCAAGATCGTATGGATTTTGGACAACGTCGAGGGGGCGAGGAAAGCAGCTGAGGCTGGCGACCTGCTCTTTGGTACTCCCGACACCTGGTTGCTGTGGAATCTGACCGGTGGTTCTGATGGTGGAGTCCATGCCACGGATGTCACCAACGCGAGCCGGACGCTGTTGATGGATATCGAGACCTGTCAGTGGGACGACGGGCTTTTGGAGGCCTGGGGGATTCCCTCTTCGCTTCTTCCCGAGATTCGCTCGTCATCGGAAGTCTTTGGTTATGCCGATCACTCCAGTTTGATGCGCGAAGCCCCCATCTGCGGAATTCTTGGCGATCAGCAAGCGGCAACATTTGGTCAAGCAGCCTTCGACCAGGGCGAATCGAAGAACACTTACGGCACCGGGAATTTCCTCATCGTGAACACTGGCACCGAGATTGTTCAATCAAAACACGGGTTATTGACGACGATTGCCTACCAACTGGGTGATGACGCCCCGCGGTATGCCCTGGAGGGTTCCATCGCGGTCACCGGCTCACTGATTCAGTGGCTTCGCGACAATCTGGGCATGATCTCCAGCGCCCAGGAGGTGGAAGCGCTCGCCGCCAGTGTCCCGGACAACGGCGGTTGCTATGTGGTGCCCGCTTTCAGTGGGCTTTTTGCCCCTTATTGGCGATCCGATGCTCGCGGTGTCATCGTCGGCTTGACGAGGTTTATCACCAAGGCTCACATCGCTCGGGCGGCACTAGAAGCGACAGCTTTTCAGACCAGGGAAGTGCTGGATGCAGCGAATGCTGACACCGGGGTTGCCGTCAGCGAACTGAAGGTCGATGGCGGCATGGTTCACAATGCGCTGCTGATGCAATTCCAAGCAGATATTCTCGGCATTCCCGTGGTGCGCCCGCTCATTGCGGAGACCACAGCACTCGGGGCGGCGTATGCGGCGGGGCTAGCTGTGGGCTTCTGGTCTGACCTCAGCGAACTCCGGGCAAATTGGGGTGAAGCCGAGCGTTATGAGCCAGCAATGACGGACACGGAGAGAGACCAGGCCTTGGCCCAGTGGAAGAAAGCCGTGGAGCGGACGTTCGACTGGGTCTAGGAGCGACCCATGCCCCGGTAGACAAAGCCCGCTTGTTTCCATTCGTCTGCGGGAAGACAATTTCTGCCATCAATCACCAAGGCGTTCTTGACGAGATCCGCAACAACTGAGGCATCGGTGGTGCGAAAGTGCTGCCATTCAGTGGCCACCACAATTGCATCGGCACCTCGAGCGGCACTTAGATGGTCGACTTCGAGGGTGACGGAGTCTTCGAGACCGGCTGACTGGATTCGACGGGTTGCAGGTCCTGTGGCTTCTGGATCGCTCCCGGTCACGTAAGCTCCGGCGCGAGCTAATGATTCGACGATGTCGAGAGCGGGGGAGTCCCTAATGTCATCCGAGTCGGGCTTGAAGGCAAGCCCCCACACGGCAATCTTTTTCCCCGTGAGATCTCCCAGCTCGGCAGACAAAATCTCTTGCACTCGCCGACGCCTGCGCAGGTTGATGTCGTCAACATCTTTGAGGAACGACAGTGCCTCACCCACACCCAGCTCGGTGGCACGAGCGGCAAAACCACGGATGTCCTTGGGAAGACAGCCGCCCCCAAAGCCAATGCCGGCATTGAGGAATCGGCGGCCAATGCGGTCATCGTGTCCGATGGCATCCGCGAGTTGGGTCACATTGGCTCCGGTCACATCCGCGATCTCAGCCATCGCGTTGATGAACGAAATCTTGGTGGCAAGAAAAGAGTTCGCCGCCACTTTCACCAACTCGGCAGTGGCAAAATTCATCACGAGCCGAGGAGTGTCCTTGGCGAGGATGGCCGCATAAACCTCGTCGAGGATTGCGGTGTCCTTTACACCAGCGTCATCGTCCGTCACTCCGTACACCAGTCGGTCGGGCGACAGAGTGTCTTCGACAGCAAATCCTTCGCGGAGAAACTCGGGATTCCACATGAGGTGGGCTCCCGTGGGTTCCACCATTGTGAGTAAACGCTCGGCTGTTCCCACCGGAACAGTTGATTTTCCGACGACAAGATCGCCGGGACTGAGGTGGGGGAGGAGGTCCGATACGGCCTGGTTTACGTAGGTCATATTGACCGAGCCATCGCTGGATTGAGGGGTTCCTACGGCAAGAAAGTGAACGCGAGAACCGTTCGCTGCAGACATGTCGGTTGAAAAGGTCAATTTATGCTGGTTGGCAGCCAGCAAATCGTTGAAACCTGGCTCGTGGAAGGGTGCCACCCCCCGGGAGAGCGATGCGATGCGTTCGGGATCCACGTCGATTCCGGTGACGTCGTGCCCTAACTCCGCCATGGATGCTGCGTGGACTGCGCCGAGATAGCCACAGCCAATGACCGAAAGTTTCACCCAATAACTCTAGACGCTAGGCTAGGCGGGGCAGGAGGCCCAGTGCCTCGTGGGCTCTTCCGACGGTTGCCTCAGCAGTTTCTGCGGCCTTCTCGGCGCCCAGCGCCAATAGGCGATCGAGCTCGGCGGGGTCTGCCAACAACTCATAGGTCCTCTCGCGGATGGGAGTGACGGTGGCCATCACAGCTTCTGCCACTTCGCTTTTGAGGGCTCCGTAACCACCACCGGAGAGGCTTTCTGCGAGGTCATGAACAGAGGTGCCGGTGGCCAAGGAGAGCAAGCTCAACAGGTTCGAGACGCCCGGTTTGTTTTCGGGATCGAACACGATGGAGTTGTCGGTATCGGTTACCGCAGACTTGATTTTCTTGCTGAGCGCACCGGGTTCATCCAGTAGCCACAGGATGCCTGCCGGTGACTCACCCGATTTCGACATTTTTGCCGTGGGGTTCTGCAGGTCATAAATCTTCGCTGCCCCTTCCATCACGGTGACCTCGGGAACCGTGAACACCGGACCGTAGCGTTGGTTGAAGCGCATAGCGAGGTCCCGGGTCAGCTCGATGTGCTGACGCTGGTCCTCACCCACGGGAACAACGTTGGCATCGTGGGCAAGAATGTCGGCTGCCTGGAGCACGGGGTAGGTGAAGAGGCCGACTGTGGCGCTATCGGAGCCCTGCTTCTGGGTTTTGTCTTTGAACTGGGTCATCCGACTTGCTTCGCCAAATGCGGTGACCGTGTTCAACAACCAGGCGAGCTCGCTATGAGCGGGTACGTGGGATTGAACGAACAGGGTTGATTTCTGCGGGTCAATACCGCTGGCGATGTACTGGGCCGCGGTCTTCCGGGTGTTTTCGGCCAGCTTCTTGGGATCCTGGGGAACCGTGAGGGCGTGGAGATCCACCACACAGAAGACAGCGTCATGGGTTTCTTGCATCGTGATCCACTGCAGAAGCGCGCCCGCATAGTTACCAAAGTGGAGCGAGTCCGCAGAGGGCTGCATGCCAGAAAACAGCCGGGGGGTGGTCATGACTAGTCAGCGTAACGGTTTATATGTCGTAGTCCGCGACGACCGGCGAGTGGTCTGACCACCGTGTGTCATAGCTGGGCGCGCGGTCAATCACGTAATTCGATGCCTGCGGTGCCAGAGCGGAGTTTGCCAGGTGGTAATCGATCCGCCACCCGGTGTCATTGTCAAACGCTTTGCCTCGCCAACTCCACCAGCTATACGGCCCTTCGACTTCACCGTGCGCTTTTCGCCCGATATCAACAAAGCGGCCCTTGCTGCCGGTGTTGTAGGTGGGGTCATCTTCTGCTCCCATCCACGTGTCAAAATAGGCCCGCTCTTCGGGGAGGAAACCTGAGTTCTTCCGGTTTCCCTTCCAGTTGCGGATGTCGAGCGTCCGGTGCCCGACATTCAAATCGCCGACGACGAGGGCCGGGTTTTCTGATGAGCCAAGCTTTTTCATCCGCTTGGTCATCAAGTCAAGGAACTCGTATTTGGCAGCCTGCTTCGGGGTGTCGACCTCGCCGGAGTGCACATAACAGCTCACGACCGTCAGGGTGTTGCCCCGGGGTGTCTGAATGTCTGTCTCGATCCAACGGCCCGCTGTGTCCACGGTCTTAGGGCCAAGCGCGGTGCTCATCCTCAGATGTGGGACACGGGTGGCTACGGCAACGCCGGCGCGGCCCTTTGCCGTTGCTGCATCGTGAGCAATAACCCAGTCATCCCCGAGTAGCGCCTCGAGATCCGTGCGATCTGCTCGAACTTCCTGGAGGGCGAGAACATCGACGCCGCGGGCATCAAGCCAGGGGCCCATCCCTTTGCGGAAAGCCGCACGCACACCATTGACGTTGACACTGGCGATGCGAACCATGGTGGGGCTAGGGGCGTCCGCGAAGAACGGCTTGCTTCACCTCGGAAATCGCTTTGGTTACTTCAATTCCTCGCGGGCAGGCCTCCGTGCAGTTGAAGGTAGTCCGGCATCGCCAGACTCCCTCCTTGTCATTCAGGATGTCCAATCTCACTTGAGAGCCCTCATCGCGGGAGTCAAAAATGAAACGGTGGGCGTTCACGATGGCCGCTGGGCCAAAGTACTGCCCATCTGTCCAGAAGACCGGGCAACTAGACGTGCAGGCCGCACACAAGATGCACTTTGTGGTGTCATCAAAACGCGCGCGGTCCTCAGGGGACTGCAGACGCTCCTTGTCCGGCTTGGACGAGGCGATGAGGAAGGGCTGAACCTGGCGGTAGGACTCGAAGAAAGGCTCCATGTCGACGATGAGGTCCTTTTCCAGGGGCAAACCTTTGATGGCTTCGACGTAGACCGGCTGGGAGACATCCAAATCCTTGATCAGCGTCTTGCAGGCAAGGCGGTTTCGGCCGTTGATGCGCATGGCGTCGGACCCGCAAATACCGTGGGCACAGCTACGACGGAAGCTGAGCGTGCCGTCCTGGTCCCACTTGATGCGGTGAAGTCCATCGAGTACCCGGTCGGTGGCATACATCTCGACGTCAAAGTCTTCCCAGTGCGGTTCAGCATCGTTTTCTGGGTCAAATCGACGGACGATAAACGTGACCGTGAACGAGGGGATTTCGGCAACCTCGGGAACTGCGGGGGCAGAAGTGGCCATCAGTATTTCCTCTCCATCGGTGGGTAGTTGGTGATCACGACAGGTTTCCAGTCGATGGTGATGTGATCCTCGACGTTGGCGGAGGTGGCGTCACCAGTCAGGTAGGCCATGGTGTGCTTCATGAACTCGTCGTCATCCCGGTCGGGGAAGTCATCGCGCATGTGGCCGCCGCGACTCTCTTTGCGGTTGAGGGCTGAGGCCACAACCACTTCAGCGATATCGAGCAGGAAGCCCAACTCGATCGCTTCCAGCAAGTCGGTGTTGAAGCGCTTGCCGCGGTCGTGGATACCGATGTTCTTGTATCGCTCGCGAAGCGAGTGAATCGTCTTTCCTACGCTGCGCAGGGAGTCATCGGTCCGGAACACCTGGGCGTTCTTATCCATTTCCTCCTGGAGTTCCTTACGCAGCTTTGCCAGGCGTTCGGTGCCATCGGCAGAGCGGGCAGTCTCGATCATGTCGCGAACATCTTTGGCGGGGTCCTCGGGCAGCGGCGCAAACTCTGCACTGTTCGCGTACTCCACCGAGTAGCGTCCCGCGCGCTTGCCGAAGACGTTGATGTCCAGCAACGAGTTTGTGCCCAAGCGGTTTGATCCGTGAACAGAGACACACGCACACTCGCCAGCCGCATAGAGGCCCTTGATGACGGTGTCATTGTCCGAGAGCACTTCAGCTTTGATGTTGGTGGGGATGCCGCCCATGGCGTAGTGGGCCGTGGGCATCACGGGAACAGGTTCAACGACCGGGTCAACACCGAGGTACGTGCGAGCAAACTCGGTGATGTCGGGGAGTTTCGTCTCGAGCACTTCCGCACCAAGGTGGGTGCAGTCGAGGAAGACGTAGTCCTTCTCGGGTCCGCCACCGCGTCCCTCTTGAACTTCCTGAACCATGCATCGAGCGATGATGTCTCGCGGGGCGAGGTCCTTAATGGTCGGCGCGTAACGCTCCATAAACCGCTCACCCGAAGCATTGCGAAGGATTGCTCCCTCTCCCCGCGCACCCTCGGTCAACAGAATGCCTAGCCCTGCAAGACCCGTGGGGTGGAACTGGAAGAACTCCATGTCCTCAAGCGGGATTCCTTTGCGCCAGATGATGCCCACGCCATCACCCGTCAGGGTGTGAGCATTCGAGGTGGTCTTATAAATTTTTCCGAAACCACCGGTGGCAAAGACAACAGATTTTGCGTGGAAAACGTGAATGTCGCCGGTGGCGAGTTCGTAGGCCACCACGCCGGCTGCCTGCTGCGGCTTGGGCTTGCCTTTGCGCTTTTTGCCCGTGGGGTCGTCGACCATGATCAGGTCCAGCACGTAGAACTCGTTGTAAAACTCGATCCCCATCTTCACGCAGTTCTGGAAGAGGGTTTGCAAGATCATGTGTCCGGTGCGGTCTGCTGCGTAGCAGGAGCGACGAACGGGCGCTTTGCCATGGTCGCGGGTGTGGCCGCCGAAGCGACGCTGATCGATCTTCCCGTCGGGCGTGCGGTTGAACGGCAGCCCCATGTTCTCAAGGTCAATTACCGCGTCAATGGCTTCCTTGGCCAGGATTTCCGCGGCGTCCTGGTCGACGAGGTAGTCGCCACCTTTGACCGTGTCAAAGGTGTGCCACTCCCAGCTGTCCTCTTCGATATTGGCGAGAGCTGCTGCCATACCACCTTGCGCAGCACCGGTGTGGGATCGCGTCGGGTAAAGCTTCGAGATGACGGCAGTTTTTGCGTCTGATCCCGCCTCGATCGCGGCTCTCATGCCGGCGCCGCCGGCACCGACAATCACAACGTCAAATTGGTGGTGGTGGGTGGTGGTGTCGGAGCTAACTTCTGGTGTTGTCAGGGTTTCCGGCATTTCTCCTACTTCACGGCCGCGCAGAATGAGGGCAGGAGCTCAGCGGGGCCTCCTGCAGGGCATGGTTCGAAAGCATAAATGGTCAACGTTCCGAGAATGATGAGAGCCGCAGTCGAAAGGAAGAGCGACCACTGCAATATCCGACGGAAACGAGGACTTGTCGCGTAGTCATTGACAATTGTGCGCATTCCATTGGCACCGTGAATCAGTGCCAGCCACAGCATCGCGGTGTCCCACACAATCCAGAATGGGTCCGTGAATTTTCCGGCCACAAAGGCAAAGTCGATGGCCTTCACCCCTTCGCCCACCATCAGGTTGACGAACAGGTGTCCAAAAATCAGGACGACCAGCACGATGCCCGAAGCACGCATGTAGATCCAGCCCCACTTTTCCCAGTTGATACCCCGCTGGGGTGGGCGGATCGGGGCCTTGGGCTGTTCGATCGTGACGCTCATTGGTTTACCACCCAAACACATTCATGAGATGACGGGGAGTGAAGGCAATCATCAGCGCCAGCCACACACCGAGAACGCCATAGAACAACGCAACGTGGTGTTTGGTACCGATGTTCCAGAAGTCGACCAGGATGATGCGGAGACCGTTGAGTGCGTGAAAGACGATGGCAGCGACCAGCGCAATTTCTGCGACACCCATGAGGGGTGTTTGGTACGCGCCGATGACGGCGTTGTAGGCCTCGGGGCTCACCCGCACCAGCGCGGTGTCGAGCACGTGCACGAGCAGGAAGAAGTAAATACCAATACCGGTGATCCGGTGGAGAACCCACGACCACATGCCCTCTCGCCCACGGTAGAGGGTTCCCCCGGGGATGACGCTCTTTTTTCTCGGCGAAGGGGCTTGAATGGTCACCGACGGTGACGGAGAAGCGCTGGTAGTGCTCACAGAACAACAGCCTTTCGTGGGTTGCTTAGCCCCCTCATCATACGGTGTGCATGGTGGGGGCTTTCTCAGCTTCCCGCTACTGTTGGGGCATGTCTGACGACTTTTTTGCGGTGATTCCTGCGGGTGGTTCGGGGACCAGGCTGTGGCCGCTTTCTCGTTCGGGTGAACCGAAGTTTTTGCTCGATCTGCTTGGCACCGGGCGTTCGCTTCTCGTCGAGACCATCGACCGTCTTGCGCCTTTTGCCCCGGTGGACCGCGTGCTTGTGGTGACCGGAGGTGCCCACGAGAATGCGGTTCGGTCGCAGGTTCCGAGCCTGCCAATGGCCAATGTTCTGGTGGAGCCATCAGCGAAGAACTCTGCAGCGGCGGTCGGGCTCGCCGCGTACGTGTTGAATCAGACCAACCCTGACGCGGTGGTGGGGTTTTTTGCCGCAGACCATGTAGTCGCTGAGGAAGAAGCCTTTCATTCGGTGCTCAAAACAGCTATTGACTCTGCCCGCAGTGGATTGATGGTGACCATCGGCATCGCGCCCACGGAGCCCTCAAGTGCCTTCGGATACATCAAGAAGTCCGACTCTTATGACGGAGACGCGGCTGTTCATCACGTGGGTGAGTTTGTCGAGAAGCCCTCCTATTTGGACGCCCAAAGATTCCTCTCCAGTGGCGAATATCTCTGGAACGCCGGAATCTTTGTCGGGTCAGTGTCTTCCATCGTCGCTGCCTTCGAAGAGTTCTCGCCCGAGCTTGCCGGGCCCTTGAGCGCGATCGCACAGCACATCTCGGAGGGCTCCGACATCTCCGCCCTTTGGGACACTCTCCCGTCTATCGCTTTTGACTACGCGGTGGCCGAGCCAGCTGCTCGAGCGGGCAAGTTCCTCGTGGTACCCGGAAGTTTTGGCTGGCGTGACATTGGAGACTTTGCCTCTCTGGCCAGCGCGCAGCAAGGCCCTGGGAGCTCGGATGTTGTTGTCGTCGGAGACTCAGCAAAAGTCCACCCCCACGATTCCACGGGGATTGTGGTTGGCTCGTCCGGACGAATTGTCACCCTGCTGGGTGTGAGCGACATTGTGGTGGTCGATACGCCGGATGCGCTCCTTGTGACAACGAAGGAGCACGCCCAAGATGTCAAGCAGATCGTGGAGCACATGAAGGCTCAAGGACTCGAGGACCTTCTCTAGCGCCGGTGGGTGCCAGCGGTAGCATCGTCACTATGCGAATTTTGATTACGGGTGGCGCTGGTTTTGTCGGATCTCATCTTGCCGAGCGCCTCTTAGACGCTGGTCACGAGGTCGTCGTGGTGGATAACTACTTCACGGGATCGAAGTCGAACATTGCCCACCTGATGGGCAATCCTTACTTCGAGACCATTCGACACGATGTGTCTTTCCCGCTGTATGTCGAGGTGGATGCGATCTACAACATGGCTTCGCCCGCATCGCCAGTCCACTATCAGCACGACCCTGTTCAAACGACGAAGACCAACGTGTTGGGTGCTATCAACATGTTGGGGCTCGCGAAGCGCCTTGATATCCCGATTCTTCAGGCCTCCACCTCTGAGGTGTACGGCGACCCCGAGGTGCACCCTCAGAGGGAGGACTATTGGGGCAAAGTGAACCCAATCGGTCCACGCGCGTGTTACGACGAAGCAAAACGGGTGGCCGAGACTCTCTTCTTTGACTATCACCGCCAGCATGGTCTTGAGATTCGGGTGGCCCGAATCTTCAACACTTACGGTCCGAGAATGGCGGCGGATGACGGTCGCGTGGTGAGCAATTTCATCGTTCAAGCTCTGCGGGGCGAACCGCTAACCATTTACGGAGATGGGTCACAGACCAGGTCCTTCTGTTATGTGGACGATCTTGTTACGGGGCTGATCGGGCTCATGGATAATTCAGCGGGGGAGACGGGCCCCATGAATTTGGGGAACCCGGGTGAGTTCACCATGCTGGAGCTTGCCTCCCAGGTTCTTGAGCTGACGGGGTCAACGTCCTCGATCGAGCACCGCGAGCTACCAGCGGACGACCCGAAACAGCGCCAGCCAGACATCTCTCTCGCCCAAACAACACTGGGCTGGGAGCCGACAGTGGCGTTGCGCCAAGGGTTAGAGAAAACCATCGCCTACTTTGCCGATGTTGTCGCCGCGGAGCCTTCGCGGTGACCATCCCCATCATTCTCGACACGGACACTGCACAAGATGATTGCGTGGCCATTTTGTTGGGGCTTCTCGATCCTGTAGCAGATCTGCGCGCGGTGACGATGGTGGCGGGCAATGTCGGATTTGAGCAGCAAACCAAGAACGCGCTGATGACCTTGAGCGTTGCTGGGGCGCTTGGCGAATGCCCCGTGTATTTGGGATGTCGTCGGCCGATGGTGCGCCCGTGGGTCTCCGCCGAGAACGTTCACGGCGACGGTGCCGGGGGGCTCAGCATGGATGACTCCGGCATCGAGACTGAGAATGAACATGCGGTCGATGCTCTTCTGAGGCTGACGGCGGAATCTCCGGGAGAGCTGAACATTGTGGCGATCGGCCCTCTGACCAACATTGCTATGGCGGTGGTGAAGGACCCGAGTTTCCCGGAGCGGGTGAAGTCGCTCTACATCATGGGGGGCTCCAACAACGCGCGGGGAAACATTACGGCTGCTGCAGAGTTCAACTTCTACGTTGACCCGGACGCGGCGAAAATCGTTTTCGAGGCTGGCTTTGACATCACCGTGATCCCGTGGGAGCCCTTGACTGTCAGAGACGCTCTGTTCTCGCGAGAGCAAATGGCGGAGATTGGCTCTGCTGGAACCCCGGTGGCGTCATTTTTCGCCCAGGTGTGCGAGGCGACGCTGGAATTCGATGAGAGCGTGGGCATCCCCGGTTCCAGCCACCCGGATTCACTAACTATGGCAGTGCTGCTGCACCCAGAACTCATCACGGCGAGCGGTTCTTATGCGGTGGATATCGAAGCAGATTCGGAACTAACGAGAGGCTATTCAGCCATGTCTTGGGGAGTGCACGGTTTGGCCCCCAACGCCCGGGTCATTGAATCTGTCGATGCTGCCGGATTCTTCGACTACATCAAGAAAACAATGTCAACAGCGACCCAAGTGTCCAGCCCGATTATCGGTCTTCGATCCCGCTAGAAACAGTCTCAACCGAGGCTTGAGGCTCATTTGTGCCAGCTGTGCTCTTCCTCGAGTTGGGGCCCATTCGGCGCCGTAGGATAGCGGTACAAGCCGGTCACTTCCTCGTGAGGCTCCCTGTTGAGGCGACAGTTGCGAGGCTGATGTGGCGGGCATTCGACAGTAATGAGAGGACCACCTAAGTGAAAGCAATCACCGCAAAGCGTACCTTCGCAGGTATCGCCGCACTCGGTGCTGCTGCTCTGGTTTTGGCGGGTTGTGCCGCTGACTCCACCGAAGAGGCAGTAACCGAAGAAGTAGAAGCCGTCGAAGAGGCCGTCGTCGCTGAGGAGCTCGATTTCCTTGCTTGTGCCGTCTCTGACGAGGGAAGCTGGAACGACAACTCCTTCAACGAAGCCGTTTATGACGGTCTAGTTCGTGCAGAAACCGAGCTTGGCGTGCAGGTCGCCGAAGCAGAGTCCAACAGCGCAGAAGATTTCGCCCCGAACCTGCAGGCAATGGTCGACGCTAGTTGTGATGTGATCTTCGCGGTCGGTTTCAACTTGGTGGCTGACGTGAACCTCGCAGCTGCTGCAAACCCTGACGTCTCCATGGTGACCGTTGACGGTTGGAGCGAAGGAAACGACAACTTGAAGCCCGTGGGCTACAAGATGAACCAGTCCAGCTACCTTGCTGGTTACCTCGCAGCTGCCTACTCGACCTCCAAGGTTGTCGGCACCTACGGTGGCCTTCAGATTGACGCTGTGACTGACTTCATGTCCGGTTACTACTTCGGCGCCAAGGCCTACGAGACGGAAACGGGTACCCCCGTTACCGTGCTTGGCTGGGACCCCATGGCAGCGACTGGTGACTTCTGGGGCAGCTTTGCCCCCAACGACCCCACCGGTAAGAGCATTGCTGCATCCCAGCTCGAACAAGGTGCGGATGTTCTCTTCCCCGTGGGTGGAGACCAGTTTGGTGCTGGCTCGGAAGCCATCAAGGAGTCCGGCGTTGACGCAGTGATGATTGGTGTTGACAAAGACATCGCGGCAACTTCGCCTGAATACGCCGACTTCATCCTGACCTCTGCTGAAAAGCGCATGGGCGCAGCGACCTTCGACATCATCGAAGACTTCGCTGTGAACGGTAACTTCAGCGGCGACTACTACATGGGTGACCTTGCCAACGAAGGAACGGACATCTCCCCCTTCTACGCGTTTGACGACAAGGTTTCCCAGGAGACCAAGGATCGCCTCGCGGAAATCAAGCAGGGCATTATTGACGGAACGATTGACCCACTGTCCTAGACAGCAGGTTGACTTTCTAAAGTGAAGCAATGGGGGTCCCGGACACAGTTCTGGGGCCCCCATTCTCTTCAGCACGGCCGGCCTTGAAAAGGAGCACCAGGCGATGAAGCTTGAATTGCAGGGAATGACCAAGAAGTTTGGTCCCGTTGTCGCTAACGACGACATCTCTCTCGTGGTGAAGCCTGGAGAAATCCACTCGCTTTTGGGCGAAAATGGCGCGGGAAAATCGACATTGATGAACCTGCTGTACGGTCTCTACCAGCCGGACGCTGGTCGCATACTCCTGGATGAAAAGGACGTTAGTTTTGCAGGCCCGGGCGACGCGATGGCCGCGGGGATCGGGATGGTGCACCAGCACTTCATGTTGGTGCCAGTTTTTTCCGTCGCGGAAAACGTGGTTCTCGGTAATGAGCCGACGAACTCGCTAGGCGCCCTCGATCTCGCGACGGCCCGGAATCGAGTTAATGAAATCTCGGCGCGCTTTGGCTTCGACATTGATCCTGATGCCCTGATAGAAGATTTGCCCGTTGGTATTCAGCAGCGGGTCGAAATCGTGAAGGCGCTTGCGCGTGACGCGAAGATCCTCATACTCGACGAACCGACCGCAGTGTTGACGCCTCAGGAAACCGACGAGTTGATGGACATTATGCGACAGCTCGCCGCGGAAGGCACGTCGATTGTTTTTATTACACACAAGCTTCGCGAGGTTAAGGCCGTTGCTGATGTCGTCACGGTGATTCGGGGAGGCAAAGTCATTGATTCGGTCTCGCCGGAGACTCCGGTGTCAGAGCTTGCCTCGCTAATGGTCGGCCGAGAAGTTGACTTGTCCGTGGATAAGAAGACGGCTCAGCCGGGAGAAGCCGTGTTGAGAATTTCAGACCTGGTTGTGGTGGACGAAAGACAGCAGCGCGTTATCGACGGCGTGAGTCTTGATGTTCATGCCGGGGAGGTGCTGTGCATCGCGGGCGTTGAAGGAAACGGCCAGACCGCGCTGGCTGAGACGCTCCTGGGCCTTCGCGCAGTTGCCTCTGGGTCTATCGCGCTTGCTGGCCGCGACATTACGCATGCCACGGTCAAAGAAGTACTTGAGTCGGGAGTGGGCTACGTTCCGGAGGATCGCAAAAAGGACGGGCTGGTAGCCGACTTCACGATTGAAGAGAATCTCATGCTCGACGGTTCCTTCTCTGCACCGTACACAAGGGGGTTATCTATTGACTTTCTCGCGAGGCGAGGGCGTTCTCAGGAGCTGATCGAGAGCTTTGATGTGCGAACACCGTCGAGTAAGACGTTGGTGAAGAAACTTTCCGGTGGGAATCAGCAAAAGGTTGTGGTGGCACGGGAGCTTTCTCGTGATCTCCAGCTTTTTGTCGCGGCGCAACCCACGCGGGGCGTCGACGTTGGTTCCATTGAGTTCATCCACGAAAGCATCATCAAGACTCGAGACGCAGGAATTCCGGTGGTCATTATTTCCACAGAACTGGATGAGGTCTACAACCTGGCGGATCGGATTGCCGTGATGTATCGGGGCAAAATTGTCGGGATTGTTCCTCCCACCATTTCCCGAGAAGACATGGGACAAATGATGGCCGGAATACTGCCCGAGGGGGTCGCCGCGTGAATCTTCTCAAAGAAATCTTTTCAACGGGAGCAACCCGCGCGTTTCTTTCGATTGTTATCGGCTTTCTCGTCGGTGCTGTCTTCATGGTTGTTTCTAGCGATGACGTGGGGAAGGCCCTCGACGCCGGAGGCCTGCTCGACGCCTTTCAGGCTGGGTTGAAGACGGTGGGTGATGGGTACGCAGCGCTTTTCCGCGGCTCGATTTTCAATACTCGCGCTGACGATTTAGCCACGGCCTTCCGCCCGCTGACCGAAACATTCCGACTGGCGGGTCCTCTGATTGCCGCTGGCTTGGGCATCTCGCTCGGATTCCGCGTGGGGCTCTTCAACATTGGCGGGAACGGCCAGATGATTTTTGGCATCCTGTGGGCAACCTGGATCAGCACACGCATGGAGCTACCCATTGTTTTCCACATGCTGGTCGCTGTGGTTGTTGCCATTCTGGGAGCGGCACTGTGGGGAGCCCTTGTGGGTTTTCTGAAAGCGCAGACGGGGGCCCACGAAGTGATCCTGACGATCATGCTCAACTACGTGGCCATTAGCTTGTTTACCTGGTTTATTCGCTCTCCCAACCTTCTGCAACAGGAGGATGCTGGCGGGACTCCGAAAGCGGAAGCGCCGGCACTGACCGCCCAACTCCCTCAGCTTTTCCCTGGTACGTACTCGCTCCACCTTGGCTTTGTGCTCTCACTCGTCGCGGTCGCGGTCTACTGGTGGCTCATGGAGCGGTCATCAATCGGATATCGATTCCGCATGGTGGGGCATAACCCCCACGCGGCCAGAACTGCCGGAATTTCGGTCGAGCGCACTTACGTGTGGGCCATGGCCGCCTCAGCGGCTTTTGTTGGCGTGGCCGGCGCTAATCAAGCACTCGGCACGCAGGTCGGATACACCGAGACGATTCATGCGGGGATTGGGTTTGATGGCATCACCGTCGCCTTGCTAGGCGGGGGAAATGCGATCGGTATTTTGTTTGCCGGTTTGCTTTTTGGTGCATTCAAGGCTGGTGGGCCGCAGATGCAGGTTCTTGGAGTTTCACCGGAGGTCTTAGGGATCGTGCAGGGTGCGATTGTGTTGTTCATAGCTGCACCTCCCCTGGTGCGAGCAATCTTTAGGCTGCCCTCTTTGACAGCAACCCCCCGCCTAGACAGCATCAGAACATCGCTTCGCAGGAAGAAGGTTTCCTCATGAGTATTGAAGTCCGACCGGGAATGTTTTCCTTGGCTGAAGCGAAGGTGAGCTGGAAAGCCCCCTGGCTCATGCTTTTCTTTTCTCTTATCGTGTTGGTTGGCTTTGGGCTTTTTGGTCGCGATGAGCTGGTGGAATACACGCTTACACCAGATGATGCCGCGATAGTCCTCCCCGCGATATCAGCGCTTTCGAGCACAGTGGGAGTTGTCCTCGGTGTGCTACTGCTTGCCATTACCGGTTTGGCCTTTTGGTCGGTCTCCTCACAGCGGCCGGTCCCGTTGTGGTGGTCGATGATTTTCGGGCTTATTGCTGTGATCTCGCTCCTCGGGTGGTTGGCAGCGGGCGATCGTGTGCCTTTTGCTTTCATCCTGGCAAACGCGATCGTGCTGGCCATCCCCATCATTTTTGGCGGTATGGCGGGTGTGATGTCCGAGCGTGTGGGCGTCGTCAATATCGCGATTGAGGGACAGTTACTGACCGGTGCTTTTGTTGCGGCGGTCGTGAGCACACTGACGGGAAACCTGTATTTCGGGCTTGTTGCTGCGATGGTCGCATCAGCCCTGGTCTCGACTATCCTTGCCGTCTTCTCCGTGCGCTATTTGGTTGACCAAATCATTGTGGGCGTTGTCTTGAACGTCTTGATTATCGGGGTCACAAACTTTCTTTACTCCCAATGGCTTACTCAAGACAGCTCAGGCGTGAACAACCCCGGCACGTTCAGCATTTGGAAGATCCCATTTCTCAGCGAAATCCCAATTCTTGGACCTGTTTTCTTTGAGAACCGTCTGACAGTGTTTCTGGCATTTCTATTCATCCCACTCTTGTGGTTCATTCTTTTCCGCACCCGCCTGGGTCTTCGCGCTCGGGCCGTCGGGGAATACCCCATGGCTGCGGACACTATGGGCGTGAATGTGGGCCGAACCCGCTTCTGGTGGGTTACCCTCGGCGGTGCTTTAGCAGGGCTTGGGGGTGCCGCATTCACGATTGGGAACGTCGGGGCCTTTGGCCAAGAAATGTCGAACGGTCAGGGCTTTATTGCCTTGGCGGTGGTCATTCTGGGGCGTTGGCACCCGTTCTACATGTCAGCCGCAGCGCTGCTTTTTGGTTTCTCCATCATTTTGCGGGTGTGGGCCAACCAGGTGAGCCCCGGTATTCCCACCGACTTCATCATCATGATCCCCTACCTGGTCACCATCATCGCCGTGGTTGGTTTTGTGGGCAAAGTTCGGCCGCCGGCCTCCGTCGGTAAGCCCTACGTGAAGGAGTAACCATCGATATTCCCTGGGAGCAACTGCGCTCCGCGGCTAACAAGGCTATGGAACGGGCCTACGCCCCCTACTCTCACTTTCCCGTGGGTGCAGCGGCACTTGTCGACGACGGTCGTGTGGTGTCCGGGTGCAACGTGGAAAACGCGTCGTATGGGGTTGGCTTGTGCGCGGAATGCTCTCTGGTGTCTGAGCTGACAATGACCGGTGGCGGGAAGCTTGTCGCGTTCACCTGTGTTGACGGCCACGGCGAGGTCTTGATGCCCTGCGGGCGTTGTCGCCAGCTGTTGTATGAACACTCACAGCCGGGCATGCTGCTCGAAACGCTCAGCGGGGTTAAAACAATTGATGACGTCCTGCCGGATGCTTTTGGTCCGCGACAACTAGAGGAGTACCAGCAATGACAGATTCCGCACTTACCGAGGACGTTATTCGGGCCCTGCCGAAAGTCTCGCTGCACGACCATCTTGACGGAGGTTTGCGTCCTCAAACGATTCTCGAGCTCGCAGCTTCTGAAGGGATCGAACTCCCCGGGGGCGCTCCCATGAACAACGCGTCCACTTTGGGTGCGTGGTTTGCCGAGAAAGCGGACTCTGGTTCCCTAGTGGAATACCTCAAGACTTTCGATGTGACGCTCAGCGTGATGCAAACCGTTGAGGGGCTCTCCCGAGTCGCGCGTGAATTCGTGGAGGACCTCGTTGTGGATGGGGTTGTCTACGGGGAGATTCGCTGGGCACCCGAGCAGCACTGCGAGAAGGGGCTCAGCTTGGAGCAGGCGGTGGATGCCGTCCAATCCGGCCTTGATGAGGCGGTCGCAAAGGCGACCGCGTCCGGAAACGCCATACGGGTGGGTCAGCTCATCACGGCGATGCGGCACAACGACCGGGGGATGGAAATCGCTCAGCTCGCGCTCGCTTACCGTGATCGGGGCTGTGTCGGTTTCGACATTGCTGGAGCGGAGGCAGGATTCCCTCCGAGCCGTTTTGCTGACGCCTTCACTCATTTGGCGGAAAATATGTTTCCTGTCACTGTGCATGCGGGAGAGGCTGACGGTGTTGAAAGTATTCGCAGCGCTCTCGTCGATGGGCGGACGCTCCGTTTGGGCCACGGTGTTCGGATTGCCGAGGACATTGGCGATCTGAGTGCCCCTGACGCCGAGGTCGCGGGTCTTGGCCACGTTGCGCGATGGGTCTTAGAGCGCGGGGTTCCTCTGGAGCTGAGCCCATCGTCGAATCTCCAGACGGGCGCTGTCGCGCAGTGGGGAACCGAGATTTCTCACCACCCTTTCAGTGACCTCTACCGACTGGGTTTCGCAGTGACAGTAAACACGGACAACCGCTTGATGAGCTCCACGACGCTCACGAAGGAGATGGTGCTGCTGGTCACGGCCTTTGGATACGGCCTGGAGGATTTACTCCTCTTCCAGCTGAACGCAGCCGGAGCGTCATTTTTGCCCTTTGAGGAGCGCGAAGCGCTCGTCGATCAGCTCGTGAGTGCGTATACCGCTTAGAGCGAATCGATGAGCGTGCGCATGTCGCTCTCGAGTGTCACCAACGTAGCTTCAGCCGCTACTCTCGTATCTCCTTGGGTGTCAAGATATACCTTGAGCTTGGGCTCCGTGCCACTCGGGCGAATGATGATGCGGGAGCCGTCATCGAGGTAGTAGCGAAGAATGTTCTCTTGCGGGAAAGTGTCTACCCCCGTCAGGAAGTCATCGTGAGAAACAATCGTCCTCTCCCCCAGTCTCTGTGGGGGAGACGTTCTTAAGCGCTGTGGCAGAGGAGTCTGTTGTGTGGAGGAGGAGAGAGCGATTGTGATCTGGCTCGACGCGAAACCGCCCACCGTTTGCTCGATCTCGGCAAGATAGTCCCAGAGCGTCTTGTTGTCGCCAGCCAATTGGGAGGCGAGGTCTAAGGCCATGAGCCCTGCGGAAATTCCGTCCTTGTCTCGAACAACATCAGGCGAGACCAAGTATCCGAGGGCTTCCTCAAATCCAAAAATGAGCTCGGGAACCCGGGATACATATTTGAATCCGGTCAGAGTCTCCTGATGGTCCAAGCCAAAATGGCGGGCAATCTTTCCCAGCACCGGCGAGCTGACCAAGGAGTTTGCGAGGCAACCCCGCGCGCCCGCCGCCACTGCACGAGACGCGCAGTGCCAGCCAAGAATTGCTCCGACCTGATTTCCGGTCAACATCACAAAATTTTTTCCGCGGGGAAGCGCGAGAGCAAGCCTGTCTGCGTCAGGGTCGTGGGCGATGATGAGCTCGGCCCCGTGTTCCTTGGCAGCCGCAATACTGAGATCTAGGGCACCTGGCTCTTCAGGGTTGGGGAACGCCACCGTGGGGAAAGCGGGGTCTGGCTCTGTCTGTTTAGCCACGGGAGCCACGGTGTTGAAGCCTGCCTTGTGAATCAGCTCGAAAAACGTTCCTGCCCCCACCCCATGCATCGCTGTGTACACAGCAGAAACGTGGCCGGCCTCGGGCTTGCTTGCCTTAACGGAGTCCAGGGTTGCCGAAATGTAGTCGGCAACGATCTGTGGCGGGGCCAGCTGGACTGCCGCTGAGTTACGCGGGATTTTGTCCCACGTTGTGGACTCGGCCATGGCCATGATGCTGCGTTCGATTGCCGCGTCAACCGGTGGGATGATTTGTGATCCCTCATCATTTCCGCCCAAATAGACCTTGTAACCGTTGTCCTGCGGGGGATTGTGGCTGGCGGTCACCATGACGCCCGCATCAGCATTCAACGCCCGAACGGCAAAAGCAAGGACAGGCGTGGGGAGCTCTGCCGGCAAAAGGATTGCGCGAAGCCCGTAGCCTGCCACGATTGCCGCGGTGTCTTCGGCGAACACCCGTGAATTAGTTCGGGCGTCGCAACCGATGACTACTCGGGGGGCATCTGATGAACCCGGCGCCGATTGCTCGAGCAGATAGTGGGCAAGACCCGCCGTGGTTTGTCCAATGACGACGCGGTTCATTCCCATCGGTCCTGGCTGAAGGCGGCCGCGGATACCCGCTGTTCCGAAGGCCAAGCGACCGGAAAAGAGTGCCTCCATTGTCGTCAACGAAGCTGCATCACCGTTGGCGTGGCTCTCTAGTAGAGCGTCAAGTTGTCCTCGGGTTTCGGAGTCTGGATCTTGGTCGCGCCAAAGCTTGACCTGTGCAACCAGCTCGGGCGTGGGCATTGTCACAGCGCGTGCACGATTCGGGCCAGCAGGGCGCTAATGACGGGCTCTGCTTCTTTGCCAGCGTCAATGACCTCCTGGTGGCTCAACGGATGAGCGGAGATTCCCGCTGCGAGATTGGTGATGAGCGAAAGACCCAGAATCTCCATTCCTGCCTCGCGCGCTGCGATGGCCTCCAGTGCAGTGGACATTCCCACAATGTGACCGCCAAAAGACTTGGCCATCTGCACTTCCGCTGGCGTTTCGTAGTGGGGCCCGCGGAATTGGACGTAAACACCCTCGTCGAGGCTCGGATCAATGTCTTTTGCTACACCCCTTAGCCGGGGGGAATACAGGTCAGTGAGGTCGACAAATGTGGCTCCCTCGAGAGGCGAACTGGCGGTCAGGTTGATGTGGTCAGACAAGAGGACCGGGGTTCCAGGTTTCCAGGAATCCTTGATCCCCCCTGCCCCATTGGTGAGCACCATAGTGTTTGCACCGGCTGCTGCTGCGGTGCGAACCGAGTGCACTACTGCTCTCACACCTTTGTTCTCATAAAAGTGGGTTCTCGCGCCGATGACAAGGGCGTGTTTGCCGCCGGGTAGTGCAATCGAGCGAAGAGTTCCGGAGTGACCGGGTACTCCGGAGGATTCGAACCCTGGAATTTCTGATGCTGGAATGTCGGCAATGACTTCACCCAGGAGATCGGCCGCTTTCCCCCAGCCGCTACCCAGCGTTAGCGCAATGTCGTGCTTCTCAACACCGGTGGTAGAAGCGATGGCCTCTGCTGCTTCATCAGCGAGAGCGAAAGGGCTGGGATTTTCTGCTTGGCTCATCTCACCAGCCTAGCTAGCGGGGCGAGCGAATTTAGGTCACGACAGCGAGAAGATGTCCCCCCGAAACAGAGTCACCCACTCGAACATTGATGGACTCGACTACCCCATCTTTGGGCGCCATGATGGGCTGTTCCATTTTCATGGCCTCGAGGACACAGAGAATGTCTCCTGCCACGACTGA
This sequence comes from Pontimonas sp., assembly GCA_028096805.1. GTDB lineage: Bacteria > Actinomycetota > Actinomycetes > Actinomycetales > Microbacteriaceae > Pontimonas. Next base: position 20,417 of record JAOHDU010000005.1, on the reverse strand, counting down.
CGCCCCCTGTTCGACCATGATTTTCACCACCGTGGCCTGCATGGGGGAGGCAATTGTTCCTTCCGAGCCGGCCCCAGCAGCATGGGTGGCGGCGCGCCGCGGGGCTTTGCCCAGCCGAGCGTTTTCTCCTGCAGCAAAAATGCCCGCGGGGACACCGACTTTCAGGCGTCGGCCTTCCACCTCGACGACAACCGTTCGATAGAGCTCTTCTGCGTCGAACCCGTCCTCAATTGCGCCATCCCACGGTTCGATCTCGGTGGTGAATTCGGTCTCAATCCAGCGAGTGTGAACGCGAAAATCTTTCTCGTCAGAGCCTGAAAAGGCAGGCTCATCGACGATGGCTCGATGAAAAGGAATGACGGTGGGTAGGCCTGTAATTTCAAATTCGGAGAGTGCCCGGCGGGCCTTTTCAATTGCGTCCTGACGAGTGGCGCCGGTGACAATAAGTTTCGCCAGTAACGAGTCAAAGGCACCGGTGATCACATCGCCAGTTGTAATCCCCGAATCGACTCGCACGCCGGGCCCTCCCGGGAAACGAACCGAGTGAATCGGGCCAGGGGTGGGTAAGAACCCGCGGCCAGGGTCTTCGCCGTTGATCCGGAATTCGATGGAGTGGCCGTGATGGGGAGGGTCTTCAAAGTCGATCAGCCCGCCTTCAGCAATTCGGAACTGTTCACGAACGAGGTCAATGCCCGTGATCTCCTCGGAGACGGGGTGTTCTACCTGGAGTCGGGTGTTCACCTCAAGAAAAGAAATCGTTCCGTCTTTGCCGATCAAGAACTCGCACGTTCCGGCGCCTACATACCCGGCTTCGCGAAGGATGTTTTTTGAAGATTCGTAAAGGAGAGTCTCCTGTTCGGTGCTGAGGAAAGGAGCGGGGGCTTCCTCAACAAGTTTCTGGTGGCGCCGCTGCAAAGAGCAGTCTCGTGTGGAGATAACCACCACGTTTCCGGCAGAATCTGCGAGACACTGAGTCTCCACGTGACGGGGTTGCTCGAGGTATTTTTCTACGAAGCATTCCCCGCGCCCGAAAGCAGCTACCGCTTCCCTTGTCGCCGAATCGAACTGTTCAGGAATCTCCTCGATCGTGTGGGCAATTTTGAGCCCGCGACCACCCCCGCCGTGGGCCGCTTTGATGGCAACGGGCACACCATGCTCTTTCGCGAACGCAAGGATTTCCTCGGCTGAGTTCACCGGGTCAGAGGTTCCGGGAGCCAGGGGTGCCTGAACTTTTTGGGCAATGTGTCGTGCTGAAACCTTGTCACCCAGCGAGCGGATGGCGGAGGGAGGTGGACCGATCCATATCAATCCCGCCTCAATCACCATTTGCGCAAAGTCAGCATTTTCCGACAGGAATCCGTAGCCGGGATGGATGGCGTTTGCTCCCGAGCGCTTGGCAATCGAGAGGATTTTTTCGGGCACTAAATATGTCTCTGCAGAACTGTTGCCATTGAGCGCGTATGCCTCATGGGCGAGCCGAGCAAAGCGTGCGTTGCGGTCTTGGTCGGCATAGACAGCAACCGTATTGATTCCCGCGTCTTGGGCTGCGCGAATGATGCGAACAGCTATTTCGCCACGATTGGCGATGAGCACCTTCGATATTGCGACCACATAGCGAGTTTAGGGCACCGAGCACGCCCAGACGGGCGGGGGGTGCGCAAACCTAGAGAGGGATATTGCCGTGCTTACCCTCCGGGGGCACAGCTTTCTTCGATTTCAGTGCCCGCAGCCCTTTAGCGATGGAACTGCGGGTGGCCGCTGGTTCGATGACACCGTCAATTTCGCCACGTTCGGCGGCGAGGAACGGGCTCGCGACGCTGTAGGTATATTCGCTCGCCAGTCGTGCACGCACCGCCTCGACATCTTCGCCAGCTTCCTCTGCTTTCTTAAGGTCTCCGCGGTAGAGAATGTTCACCGCACCCTGGCCACCCATCACAGCAATTTCGGCTGTGGGCCACGCAAAGTTGAGATCCGCACCCAGCTGCTTCGAGCCCATCACGATGTAGGCGCCCCCGTAGGCTTTGCGGGTAATCACGGTGACCAAGGGGACACTAGCTTCTGCGTAGGCGTAGAGGAGCTTTGCTCCTCTACGAATGACGCCGGTCCACTCCTGATCGGTCCCTGGTAAGTAGCCGGGCACATCGACGAGGGTGAGGATGGGGATACCGAAGGCGTCGCAGAAGCGCACGAAGCGGGCCGCTTTTTCTCCAGCGTCAATATTCAGTGTTCCCGCCATATGGTTCGGCTGGTTCGCGATGATTCCGACTGACTCGCCCTCGACGCGCGCGAAACCAATGACGATATTGGGCGCAAAAAGCGGCTGGACTTCGAGGAAAGAGCCAGCATCGACAACCCCTTCGATGATGGTGGTCACGTCGTAGGGAATGGAGGCGCTATCAGGAATGACGTCGTTGAGTCGTCGGTCGCGGTCAGTAATTTCTAGGTTGCTTTCCGCGGCGTACGTCGGAGCTCCGGAGTCGCAGTTATCGGGCAGGTAGGAGAGGAGCACTCGGGCGTAATCGAGAGCATCACTCTCGTCGCTGGCAAGGTAGTGAGCAACGCCGGAAGTCTTATTGTGTGTGAGCGCACCACCCAGTTCTTCCATGCCGACGTCCTCGCCGGTGACGGCTTTGATGACATCGGGACCTGTAACGAACATCTGGCTGGTCTTATCCACCATGATGACAAAGTCGGTCAACGCAGGCGAGTACACGGCGCCCCCAGCAGCGGGCCCGCAGACGATCGAAATCTGCGGAATGACACCCGAAGCACGGGTGTTTCGTTTGAAGATTTCGCCGTATTTTCCAAGCGCAATAACACCCTCTTGGATGCGTGCACCACCCGAGTCCAGGATTCCAATCAGGGGGACCCGCGTGGACAGAGCGAGGTCCATGATCTTGATGATCTTGTCGCCGGCTACTTCTCCCAAGGAACCACCAAAGATGGTGAAGTCCTGAGAAAACACGGCAACCTGGCGACCGTGAATTGTGCCAAAACCGGTGACAACGGAATCACCGTACGGGCGCTTTGCGTCCATTCCGAAAGCCTGTGAACGGTGGCGAACATACTCATCGAGTTCAACAAACGACCCTGTGTCCAGTAGTTCTTCCACCCGCTCGCGAGCCGTCTTTTTACCTTTGGCATGTTGCTTCTCGCGCGCGGCCGCTTCCGTTGCGGTGACAGCTTCGGAATAGCGAGCTTTCAGGTCCGCAATGCGCTCTGACGTGCTTGCTGAGGCCGGGGTTGACGAATCTTCTGTCACGCGCTTTAGCCTACTTGTTTTCCGATTTCCTACCGGGGGGAGTGAAACGACTGTTGCGCCATTTGGCCCATTCGAGAGACAGTAGGCGCTTTTTGTGGTGCCATGAATTGTCAACGGCCAGCTGGGCAACTTTCATTCGTAGGGGTGCTTTTTCCGGGTCCCAACTTGCCCATGTCTGCCAGTTGCAGTGGAGCGGCTTTTCTTGGGCCATCCAATAGGCGACAAATTTCTGGGCGCCCAGTGGAGAGGCATCCCAAAGTTCCAGGGCCTCCTCAGAAATATCGGTGGGTCGCAGCACTTGGCGAACGTCCGCGACCATGTCCCATTGAGCCGCTTGGGTTACCCACACGGGTTTTCCCATCAGGCTGGCCTCAAGACCAATGGTGGATCTTTCGACAATCACGTAGTCCGCATTCTTGACCAGGTCGTAAGAGTTTGTGGGCTCGTTGTGCCAGTGAATCTCGAGGCTGGGATGCCGGTCCTGTAGCGCGAGAATATCGCGCACTTCTCGGAGAAAGTATTGGCGACTTTTTGTGCCGAGGTTTGGGTGGAGTCTCAGCACGAGATCCACGCCGCGGTCTTCGAGAATGGACATCATCCGGTCGAAGGCTTCGAATTGGTGGCTCCATTCATCGATGGTCCACATCGGCCCAAAGGCGAGGAATTCATCAAACGAAGAAGCAAAAAAGACCGCGGTCAGGTTGTCTGTGGTGCCTGTCCGCAAAGGCGTGGAAGCGGGGGCCCATTGGTCAGAGAACTGGTTGGTTCCAGCGCTTCCAGCCATACGGTGGGTCAGCCAGGTGTCGGCGACAGCCTCCAAGGCAGCGCCCTGAGGTAGGGGAAAGCCGTCAAGAATCTCCCGTTGGGACGCCACCCGGTCGTGTGGTTGGGTGCGCCCGAGATAGTAGGAATTGGGGCTTGCCCTGCCATTTTCGTAGAGAAAAATGTCGAGCCCCATTGTCTCTGCAACGAGCCTTGCCGCCTTCTGGCGTGACGTGCGACCGTTTGGAATGAGAACGCGATCGGGTCGAGTCTGCGACCAGAGTTCCGTGAGCGCCGTGTACGTATCCATCATGGCGCTCCGCAGCAGCCCGGATAAGTTTTGAGCTTCAGCAGACTTCGGTACGTGGTCGAGACGGAAATAGGTGAGGAGTTCGGACTCGAGAGCTTGCTCGAGTGCGTCACGATGTTCCGGCGTTACCGCGGCGCGTTTTGTTACGTTTGGTAAAGGCACCATCGCTACCCCGAGTGGGTCGAGGATGTCCTGCATTGCTGTTTCGAACACGGTGTGCCCGAGAAGCTTCGCCCATCCATTGGGGGGAAAGCCTTGCTTGATTGTCGTGGTGCGACCGATGTCGATAATGGTGACGGCCTCACTATTTTCGACAGAGTCTCTGGCCAGCGAGGCAATCACGGACTGAGACTTTGCGGTGGCCCCGTTGTAGTGAACGATGTGAGTCGTTGTCATCGCGCTGCTCTGCGCGACAGGAGGGTCACAAAGGGTTGGCCGAGAGGACCGGCGATGGCGAGGAAGCGCAAGAACCAGCCAGCGAGTGCGCCTTTGCCGGTATGTAGTCGGCCGCTGGTGAGCGCTTGGCCAGCGCTTTTTCGAATTTTCTCCGAGGTGCCAGGGCTGAGCGGCGCTGACAGCAGTGCATCTTCGGCTTCAAACCATGCTTCCCAGCTGGGATTAATTGTTTGCCATGCACGGCGATGCCGCCGGGGTAAATGCCAGGGTTTGATGGGCCCGGAATAATGAATAATCGAGGCCCGCTCCAGCTCCTCAACGTTCGCGTGCCAGCTGGAAAGAAAGTTATAACGCACATCGACCACGTGGTGATTGTCCATGTAGAGGGTGTTGAACAAGTGTTGCTCTGAGCTAAACCGTTTTTCCGGAAGGTTTTTGAGTTCCTCTTGCCACGGCTGACGCGGGGCTGTTGTCCACCCCAGCACGCCGGCATTGAATCCAGAGAAACGGGTGTGGGGGCTGTCAATTTTTGCAGCGACCACCAGGGCAATATCGCTAGCCGCTGAGTGTAGAGGGTTGAATATGTCATCCCATCCGGGCTTGGCGACGGTATCCAAGTCGATCCACACATGAGCTGCGGGCACAGCGTCAGAAATTACAAACTTTGAGAATGTCGTAATGGTGAGGTGGCGACGCTCGGTGAACAAAGGACTGGGTGTCAGTTCCCGAATGTCGTGACTCACTCCTAGCTCGCTCAGGAACTCGCGAATGAGCGCCTCGTTTGCCGCCGCAAGCCGGCCAGTGAAGTGGCCCACTATGAGATGGAAAGGGCCTTGTGCGTGGCTGAGAAGAGAGTGAACGAGGACAAAAAACGCGTGCACCATGTTGTCATCAAGTGCAACAGCGACAATTCGCTGGGTTGTGCCGTTTTTCGTCACGATGCTGATCTTTCGAGAGTTCAGTGGATCGGGTGGGTCCCGCGAGGCACCCATTGTTTCAGCAGTCTTAGCGCCCCGATGATGGCCGGGGCCACAGGACCGAGGGCCTGCAGGGCACGGAGAAGCCTTAGCCCCCCCTGATCCCTCCCCCCACGCGCTGAAGAAGCGGTGAGTGCTTGGTCTCTTGAGCCGCGCAACGTAGCGAGCACCGGTCGGCCTGCGAGGTCAGAGAATAGGTCTTGCTCCGCGTGAAACCACACCGACCACGGACATGAGTAATTCAGGCAGTGGTGTGTGAGGTCTCGGCGAAGATGCCACGGTTTGTGCGCGCCGGCGAAGTGGATGATGAAGGGTGGGTCTTGTGGGTCGTAGCGTTCCAAGCGATAGGTCAAGGCATTGAACTTTTCTGGCATTTCGTTCGCTGACGCTGCGTAGAGAGAGTTGAACAGGAATTGCTCTTGCGTGTCGACCAGCTCAAGGCTCTTCAGAGGTTGTTCCCAATCTCGACGGCTGGCTGCTGGCCAGCCGAGAACGCCCGCGTTAAAGGCCATTCCCTTATCGACTTGACGGCCGCCACTTCGGCGCGCCACCAACAGCCCTTGTTCCTCGGTTGTCGCATCAATGAGAGGAAACACCGAGTCCCACCCTTCCAAGACGACGGTGTCTGCATCCAACCAAAGATGCGCCCCCGGGATAGCTTCTGCCAGAAGGAACTTGGTGAAGGTAGTGGGCGAGATATGCCCCTGGGTGATGAACAGTGGGTGTGACGGGAGTGGCATGAAATCAAGCTCAATAGCGAGTTCTTCTGCCACGGTAGCAATCAATTCACGGTCTGATGGGCGCAATGTGTCCTCCAGGTAGCCAACCGTCACGCGGAAATCGACACTGCGCGACCGGGCCAGCGACCCCAAAAGAACGGACAGGGCGTAGGTCATCTGCGAATCGATGGCACACACCACGCGACGAGGGTTGGTCATCACGTTCCCGCGCTACCGGTCGCCTAGAGAGCGTTGCCATTCAACTTGTCGCGCAAGCCCACTCTCCAGAGTCACCGTGTGTGTGAAACCGAGATTTTCCTGGGCCTTGGTGCTGTCTCCCGCTGTACGGAGTTGGTCACCGCGAGCTGCGGGTTGCTTCTCGATGTGAAGTGGACGCCCAACCTCAGCCTCGATAATCCCCAAGGCTTCGCTAATGGAGCGTTCTTCGTGACCTGAAATGTTATAAATCTCGCCGGGAGAGCTGCGGGTCAATGCAGAGATTGTCGCAGAGACACAATCATCAATGTACGTGTTGGAGCGAGTTTGCTCGCCGGTTCCGAACAGCGTGATTGTCTCTCCAGTCAGAGCCTTGGTGATGAATTTCCGATAGGCCATGTCGGGCCTTTGCCCGGGCCCATAAACCGAGAAGTAGCGCAGAATACTGGCAGGGAAACCCGAATCTCGCCAGTGAGCCAAAGCCAAGTTTTCAGCAGCAAGCTTCGTCACCCCATAGGGCGACGCAGGGGCGAGAGCAAGAGTCTCGTCGCCGGCGGCAGTCTTGCCATAGACCGACGAAGTAGAAATTTGAATGAACCGTTCGAGTGGCCATTCGGCTGCCGCCTCAATGAGCCGTGCTGTGGCGCTCAGGTTGCAGCTTTCGTAGAGGGCAAAGTCATTCCAGCTCAGACCAAGCCCCGGCATGGCGGCTTCGTGGATGACGTGGGTGATGCCCGAGGGGAGCGCCGATAGATCGGCCTCCCTCAAGTCCAGCTGATGAAAATCGACGCTCGGGTTGGTCTCCAGACGTTGACTACGCGCCACCTTCTCTGCGCTGGGGTAGAGGCCACCGAGTAGGGCGTCGAGGGCAACGACGGCGTGCCCTTGGTTAGCAAGCTCCTCTGTCACTGCAGATCCGATGAATCCAGAAGCGCCCGTTACTAAAACTTTCACGCGTACACCTTGGCATACGCGGCAACAACTGCCTCCGGACTGAACTGCGACACCGCAGCTGTGCGGAGTGTTTCCCTGACTTGCGTGGATGTCTGAACTGTGGTGGACGCCGCCGATACCAGTGCGCCAACGAGCTCGCTGGTGCTGGAGAAAACACGACCGTGACCGAGTGCGTCGATCAGCCCAGGCATGCCGCCGACATTAGCGACGAACGGTGTTACTCCCTGCGCTGCTGCCTCCGGAATAACCAGCGGCGCGTTCTCGGCCAGCGAGGGCACAATCAGCACATCGCTCCGGGAGAAAACATCCTTCAATTGGGAAGCGCTCAGCGCGCCAGAGAGCTCAATTCCAGGACCTGCAAAGCCGTGGCCCCCTTGACCCACCAGGATCAGAGTCACGCTCTTCAGTTGCTGGCGTGCTTCCTTCACCGCAGACACTGCTTGAGCAACGTTCTTCACATCGTCATCGAGGTTTTTTGCGACAACAATGGCCACGAGCCCGTTCTGGTCGTGGTCTCTGCGCTCGGGGGGTTCGCAGAACACTGGCTGGATCGGGTTGTGCTGAACGACCAGCGACTGGTCGCCCAGTATCCCGCTGGCTGATGCCTGTCGTAAAAGCCAGTCGCTGGGCGCCACAACGCTGAGGTTGGCTAGTGATGAAATTCGATCTCGCTTCGTTTCCCAGGCTTTCGCCACCGTCGGGCGCGCAAGAGTTCGGACGGCTGGACAGGAGGAGCATCCGGTCGTGTACCCGTTACAGCCCAAGGAGTAGTGACAGGCCCCGGTGAAGGGGTTCATATCGTGCAGGGTCCAGACAACTTTCCTTGCGTTGCGGAGGGATGTCCAATCTTTTTGGCTCAGAGCCCCGGAAACTCCGTGAAGATGGACGATGTCATAGCCATCCATTGTGAGTGGATGGCTCGTAGTGACACGTTCGCGAAAAACACTAATCGGCGCGGAAAACGAAGGGCTTTTTAGCAAGTACTGGTCCAGCCCAGCCGCGACGGTGTGCAGGGGGGACGAAAGGGGCTTCGACCGTAGGTCGGAGTCGATCACATGACGAAACGCTGAGTTCATTCCCTGGCGTAACTGTTCTTCGTGAAGTACCCGGGCAACGGCGCCAGCGCCCCCGGACCGAGAGAAATTGACATGCAAGACCGAGGAGGACACAGCACTACGCTAGTTGGAAATACGCGTTAGAGGAGTTTTTGTGGGTGATCGTGCCTGTGCTCCCGTCGTGCTCATCGGGTATCGGCGCCCGGAGATGACGGCCCAGGTGCTCGACGCCATAATCGAGGCTCAACCCAGCCACCTGTTCCTCGTCATGGATGGTCCTAAACGCGGCGATGCGGACGATTCCAGTGCTGTCGCGGCTGTGAGAGCTGTCTTGGAGGGTGTTCCCGGAGAGACTCCTGTCACCAAGATATTTTCAGAGAGCAATCTGGGTCTTAAGGCTCGAGTTGTTAGTGGGCTCGATGAAGTCTTTGCAACCGTGGAGGAGGCCATCATTGTCGAAGATGACTGTCTCCCTTCCCCAGATTTTTTCCGCTACGCAACGGAGCTGCTCGATCGATACCGCTCCACCGCTGAAGTGGGCATTGTGAGCGGCTCCTCTCGTCTTCGTGGCGAGCAGGTTAGCTCCGCCTCCTACGATTTTTCATCTGATGTGAGGATTTGGGGATGGGCGACCTGGGGTCGAACGTGGCGCAGTTTCTCGGCAAGTGGTGACCTGGAGGGGATTTGGTCGGAGACTGAGCAGGCTGCCCTGGTGAATCAATTTCCCCATGGTGCTCGTCGCCGGGCGATGAAGAAAATGCTGAAGACCGCCGGCGCACTCGATTCTTGGGCCCTTCCGTTTGTCGTTCACTGCCTTAGCCGCGGTTACCTCAATGCCGTGCCCACCCAAAACCTTGTCGCTAACATCGGCCTTGGGTCTTCTTCCACCCACACCCGCTTTGAAAGTTGGGTTGCCTACCAAGACGCGGTGAATCTGGAGTTTCCCCTTCGGCACCCCGACGCCGTCTTGGCCAATTCCAGATTGGACGCTGTGGAATCACGCGGCGACGCTCGTGAGTTGTGGGCCTATCCGCTGCGCCACCCTATTGACGCCTTGCGCCGGGTCTTGCGTTATGTCCAGTTGATGGCGAATGGAAAATAGTGGGGACAGCAGAATGTTGGGTTTTTGCCGGTAGATTGTTCCAAGTCTTCACAGAGGGGTATGCAGCAAAGTCATGAAAAAAGCCTTGGTCACGGGAATAACCGGTCAGGACGGAAGCTACCTTGCCGAGCTCTTGCTCTCAAAGGGGTACCAGGTCCACGGAGTTGTCCGTAGGTCTTCTGCGCCAAACACGCAGAGAATTGACTACTTGGTTGGGGATCTAGAGATCATGGACCGCCGATTGTTTCTTCACTACGGAGATCTGAGCGATAGCTCTCGAATGGTAGCTCTCGTTGAGTCGGTGGAACCTGACGAGGTGTACAACCTAGCCGCGCAGTCCCACGTTCGTGTCAGTTTTGATGAGCCTGAGCTCACGGGGAGCACGACGGGACTCGGTTCCACTCGCCTCTTAGAGGCAATTCGAATTGTTGGTTCGAAGGCAAAGTTTTACCAAGCCTCCAGCTCGGAAATGTTCGGCGCATCACCTCCGCCTCAAAACGAATTGACTCCTTTCTACCCGCGCTCGCCGTATGGTGCCGCTAAGGTTTATTCGTTCTGGATGACCAAGAACTACCGCGAAAGTTATGACATGTTCGCGACGAACGGGATCTTGTTCAACCATGAATCACCGCGACGCGGCGAAACGTTCGTTACACGCAAAATCACGCTCGCCGCTGCCCGTATTCAGGCTGGGCTTCAAGACAAGCTCTACCTAGGAAACTTGGATGCTGTGCGAGACTGGGGCTACGCGCAGGAGTACGTCGAGGCGATGTGGCGCATGCTTCAGGTCGACACGCCTGATGACTTCGTCGTTGCCACAGGAACCCAGCATTCCGTGAAGGATTTCCTTGACTTCACTTTTGAGCCTCTCGGTCTCGATTGGAAGAAGCATGTCGAGCTTGACGCCCGTTTTTTACGGCCTGCCGAGGTCGATGCCTTGGTAGGCGATTATTCGAAAGTGAGCGAGGCCACCGGTTGGAGTCCGGCAGTCTTGCCCGCTGAGCTCGCGCGCATCATGGTGAATGCTGATGTGCGTGCGGTCGAGGCTGGTGTTGCCTTCGGTGATAGCCAGTTGGGGTCACCTCAGGAACGCCGAGGACTGTAGCCATCGCGAACAACGAAGCCGGCTTTCGGGACCTACTGAGGATTTCAAGGGTTTCCTGGTCACTGTTGACCCGGAACGAGAGATTCTTTTTCATCGTTAGAGCTGCAGCACGCCTGGCGCTGAACGGTTTGGACATAGTGGCCGTTGGCCTCATGGGAATTCTTGGGGCAATCACGGCAACCGGAATTTCCGGCCAAAGCTTTGAGCTGTTCGGGTTTGCCCTGCCGCAGCCAACAGCCTCGAACGTGCTCATTCTCGTAGCTGTTATCGCCGCGTTGTTCATTATCAAAGGCGGTCTCGCAATTCTGTTTGCTCGATGGACGGCAGTCTTCCTTGCGCAAGTGGAAATCAAGAATTCCGCAAAAATTGCTCGCTACATCTTCGGTGGTTCCTTACACACCCTGCGCCAATATTCGAGAGCGGAGATCGGTTTTCTCGTCGGGCAGTCCACCAACGCGACGTTTTCCGGAGTACTCGGGTCGATGACAACACTTGTCATCGAAGGCACACTCTTCGTCTCAATCTTTGTCCTTTTTGTCGCTGTGGACCCTGTCGCCGCATTGGTAATTGCTCTCTATTTCGGACTTCTGGTCTTTTTGCTTCAGGCAACTACCGCCAAGAGATATTTTGCTTCGGGGAGAGACATTCAAAAGGGATCTGTCAACACGGGAGCGTCAATCCTCGAAATGGTAGACGGCTTTCGAGAGATTGCTGTCTTGTCCAAGCAGGATTTCTTCTTGTCACGCTTTATCGAAGCAAAAAAACTGGGGGCTCGCACCGGTGTGACTTTGCAGATCCTCAAGAGCATTCCCCGCTACATCGCGGAGGCAGGACTCATTCTGGGTGCCCTCGGCTTCTTGGCATGGCAGTTGAACTCGGGCACACTGGGCGAAGGTCTGCTTGCTCTGGGGATTTTCTTAGCAGGATCCTTTCGGATGATGGGGGCGATCCTTCCGCTGCAGCAGTTGTGGAATCAGCTTCGTGTGATGCAGAAGTGGGTCACCACAGCCCAGGATGTGCTGGTCAAGCTGCGGGATGAACCGGAGCTACTCGACGCCAACATTTATGCCGAGACAACGCTTGCTGATCAGGCTCAACGCGACACCCTAGACACGGGACTGACTGTAAGCCTCGAAGGGGTTGGCTTCCGTCACCTCACGGCGAAGACTCAAACCATTGATGGTGTGTCGTTTTCTGCTGAACCGGGCAGCTTCATCGCGATTGTGGGGCCATCTGGCGCGGGCAAGACGACTCTCGTTGACCTTATTTTGGGTCTGTATGAACCTGATCAGGGCGTAATAAAAGTTGCTGGCCTTGACCCGCAACTATTGAGGCAAGAACAACCGGGCTTAATGTCGTATGTGCCACAAAAGCCTGGCTTGGTGAGTGGCACCATCGCCGAAAACATTGCCCTGGGCGTGGACGAATCCGACTGGGACGAGTGCGCAATATGGGAGGCTCTGGAGGGGGCGCAGCTTGCGGAGCATGTGCGGGGATTGCCTCAGACGATTCACTCTGATTTGGGCTCGCATTCCGACGGGCTCAGCGGGGGCCAGATTCAACGTCTTGGACTCGCGCGCGCTCTGTACACGAAGCCAAACTTGGTGGTCTTGGACGAAGCGACCAGCGCACTGGACGCGGCCACCGAAGCTAGCATCGCAACAGCGATTCGCAACCTTGGTTCGCAAACAACCGTCATTGTGATCGCCCACCGTTTGTCGACAATCCAACACGCTGACCAAGTGCACGTGATGGACGATGGTCGAATTCTTGCCAGTGGAACTTTCAAGCAGGTACGTAAGCGTGTCCCCATGATTGAGGAGTACGTCAAGCTCATGTCTTTTGATGACTAAGGCCTTATCGTTTCCGCGCACAGCTGCTGTGGTCCCCGCTCTTTTGGAATTAGCTCGGGTGGACTCCACCAACTCTGTCTTAGCTTCCCTCGACGCCAGTAGGCCCTACACCACTGTTCTCTCTGCCCACCAGGTCGCTGGACGAGGCCGGAAAGACCGACAGTGGTGGGCTCGCTCGGGAGAATCTCTCGCCCTCAGTACCGTGGTTCCCGCAGCGTCACTTTCGGCGGACAAAGTGTCGTGGATACCCCTCATTGCGGGTCTTGCAGCAATCCGCTCATTGAGCGCACTCGGCCTAACAGAAGCCACACTGAAGTGGCCCAACGATGTTCGCGTTGGCGACAAGAAACTCGCGGGCATTCTGTGTCGCACTTCATCATCCTCGCTGGTCGTCGTGGGAGTGGGGATCAACTTGTTTTTCGCAGCAGAGCCGCCTGTCCCCGACGCAACGGCGATCGGGGAGCATGTGAGGTTCTCGCCTTCGCTACCTGATTGGTGGGCAAGTAATTTTCTTCTCGAGTTGCAGAGGCTGACCGAGGAGCAATGGGAGTCCAGCTCGAGCTCGGTAAGCGAGGTGATGGACACCCTTGGTCGCCGGGTAGAAGTTTCGAGTGTTGACGGTGCGCAGTGGTCAGGCTACGCGCAGCGACTGGGCGGTAACGGCTCCCTCATCGTCCAGGACATCCAGGGGCGTGAGCGGGAGGTTGTCGCCGCAGATATCGAACACCTCTACCAATAGGCTCGAATCATGACGAAGATTGGGGTAATCGGTGGAGGTCAGCTCGCGCGGATGATGATCCCCGCGGCAATTAACTTGGGCATCGACCTCAAGGTTTTTGCTGAGGCTGAACAATCTCCCGCGTCGATAGCGACCACTCTTGTTGGTGACTTCCGAGACACAAGCGAAGTAGTCAATTTCAGCCAGGATCTCGATGTTCTCACCTTCGACCACGAGCATGTACCTACTGAGGTTCTGCGGGAGGTAGAGAACACTGGCGTTCCGGTTTTCCCTTCCGCGGATGCTCTTACTCTCACGCACAACAAGATTGTTATGCGCGAGCGACTTGAAGAGCTCGGGGTGCCTCAGCCTCTGTGGAGTGTCATCAGCGAAGAAACCGACCGCAAAAGTGCCTTGGCAGAGGTGGGAGGTTTCCCATGCGTCGCGAAGAAACCTGTGGGAGGCTACGACGGCAAAGGCGTTCGAGTCGTGGAAGCCTGGTCAGAAATCGAAGACTGGCTCGCTGAGGGTCCCCTCCTGTTGGAGGAAAAGGTGCCCTTCGCCCGCGAACTCGCCCTGCTTAGTGCGCGGCGACCAGGTGGGGAATGGCTTTCTTGGGCGCCGGTAGAAACGCGGCAAAAAAACGGTGTGTGTTCTGAGGTGATTGCGCCTGCTCCCGATCTGGATCCTTCCACCATTTCGCAATCGACTGAATTGGCAGGCGCCATCGCGGAGGGCATCGGGATTGTCGGTGTGCTCGCAGTTGAGGTGTTCCAACTGTCCGATGGTTCTTTGGTTGTCAATGAGTTGGCGATGCGACCACACAATTCAGGCCACGTCTTCACCGAGCTCTCTCGGACGAGTCAGTTTGAACAGCATTTGAGGGCTGTTGCCGACCTTCCTCTGGGTGCCACCGACCTCCTCCAGCCCAGAGGGGTCATGGTAAATCTTTTCGGGGGCATAAAAACTGATTCAAAAGCACGCGCTTGGACCCTAGCGCCGGAGGCCAAGATTCATGACTACGGTAAGAGTGCGCGACCAGGCCGCAAAGTTGGTCATGTAGTTGTCGTCGGCGCACAGACCGAAAGCTTGCTTGCGCGAGCCGAGGAAGTCCGGCAAGCAATCTCGGTGTCGAGTTAGACTTTTGACATGAGTCCGGTCAAAGTCGCAGTCATCATGGGGTCAGACTCTGATTGGAATGTCATGCGTCTCGCGGCCGATGTGCTGCGCGAAGCCGGCGTTCATGTGGTGGCAGAGGTCGTTTCGGCACACCGAACGCCGGAGAAAATGGTGGCTTTCGCGAAGGCGGCTAAGCCCGACGGCTTTCAGCTCATCATTGCTGGTGCGGGCGGCGCCGCACACTTGCCCGGAATGGTTGCGTCTCTTACTCCCCTTCCTGTCATTGGAGTCCCAGTTCCGCTGGCGAAATTGGACGGGATGGATTCTTTGCTTTCCATTGTCCAGATGCCTGCCGGGATTCCTGTGGCGACAGTGGGAATTGGTCAGGCAAAAAACGCGGGAATCCTCGCGTTGAGAATTCTGGCTCTGGAAAGCGAAACTATTTCTTCGCGGGTCGAAGAGCTGATGTCCGAGCAGACGGATGAATCGCTGTCAAAAGCGTTGCCCTGGGACAACTAGTCGAGGTTTCGGGTTTCCCACCAGGCCCGCATCCGCAGCCCCGTCTTCAGCACCACCCGCAGTAGCCCTTGCCACGCATGAGGATAGAGTCTCGCGAGGAATTTTTCCGCACTGTGATGATGAGCGAGCACCATTTCCTTCTGGCGGGTTGACGTGGCGTGGGCACCCGAGTGGGTCACTTTGGCTCGCGGAACGTATACATTTCGGTGGCCCGCGCGTTTGATGCGCCGGCCCAAGTCGACATCCTCAAAGAACATGAAAAAGTCTTCGTCGAAGCCCCTTACCTTTTCGAATACCTCCCGATCCACCAGGAGAAATGATCCTGACAGCCAACCGACCGAACGAGGCTCCTCATTACCGTAGGTGCCGAGGTAGCGTGCGGTCCAAGGGTTTGATGCCCATATTTTTGAGAAGAGGGCGTGTCCCACGCCAATGCGTAACCCGGGAATCTCCCGAGCTGACGGGTATACCGAGCCCTCAGAGGTCAGTACACATGGCCCCAAGACCGCGGCCTGGTCAAACGCGGTTCTTTCGGACAGCAGATCCTCCATGGTGGAGGGGAAGAGACGCACATCGGGGTTGCAAATCACCACCCAGTCAACGCGGTCACCGATCTTGGCCATTCCCTTGTTGGCGGCCGCGCCGTATCCGGGATTTTCTGGTGTGTGTAGGACAGTTAGCGGAAGAGACCGCCAGCGTGACTGGACGAGGGAGGGTTGCGGGGAGTTATCAACCACGACAATAGATTGCGGCTGGATCGTCGAGTGAGAGAGGCTCTCAAAAAATCCCTCCCATTCGGCCTGTGATTCGTAGCCGATAGCGACTATGGCGTAGTCAGGCATGGTCACGCCGATTGCTTCGGAACCGCGAACTCGGACAACCCGGTGGCCCACGCTTCGGTGAGTGCCTCTTCCCATGGCCGTGGCGCGGTAAGGCCCCGGTCGGTCCATCCGTCATGCCCCAGCACCGACCATGCTGGCCGAGCTGCCGGCCTTGTGAACGCAGCGCTTGTTGTTTCTCGCACTCTCGCGGTGTCCCACCCGGCGAGGTCGAAAAGCGCGGTGGCAAATGCGTGCCAGGTGGTCGCGCCCGCATTGGTGGCGTGGAAAACACCCGTCCCGACATCAGCATTGACCAGTTGCGCAATCATTTCCGCTACATCAACAGTCCAGGTTGGCTGACCCCATTGGTCGTTGACGACATCTAGATAGTCGCGGGTGAGGCCGGCCTGCAAAATTGACCGGGGAAAGCTTGTCCCGTGCAGACCATACAACCACGAGGTTCGGACGATAAGCGATGAGTTGGGATTTTCAGCGATGACGGCTTCTTCACCCGCGCGCTTTGAAGCGCCATAAACGGACTGGGGGTTGGTTGGCGCGTCCTCGGCATAGGGAAAACTCGCCGTGCCAGCAAAAACGTAGTCCGTGGAGACGTGGATGAGTCGGGTGTTGACGATCCGACATCGGATGGCCAGGTTTTGGGCGCCATGTGCGTTGATGGCGAATGCCTCCTCGCTGTGTGTCTCCGCATCGTCGACAGCGGTATATGCCGCTGCATTGACCACGACGTCGAAGCCCGTGATGACAGCGTTGACAGAGTGAGCGTCCGTGATGTCCAGCTCAGAGCGACTCAGACCCACAACGTCATGTTCCTTCGTGAGCCTCTCCACAAGGTCTCTGCCGAGCATCCCCTCCGCCCCAACAACCGCGATGCGGGTCATAGAGATGAGCGTTCCTTCAGGGGTTCCCACCAGGCGCGGTTTTCCCGGTACCAATCAACAACGGCTGCAAGTCCCTCTTGAAAAGGGACTTGCGGGGCATACCCCAGTTCGCGAGAAATTTTCCCGATGTCGACGCTGTACCTTCGGTCGTGGCCTTTGCGGTCAGCAACCGGAGTAATGGAGGACTCGTCTCTACCCAACGCGTCGAGCAACACGTGGGTGAGCTCAGTATTTGATAGCTCCGTTCCACCACCAATGTTGTAAATCTCTCCCGCCTTGCCCTTGTTGAGAACCAAGGCAATTCCGCGACAGTGGTCATCCACATGTAACCAGTCCCGCACGTTGTGACCGTCGCCGTACAGCGGCACCGTTTTGTCATCCAAAAGGTTGGTAACAAACAGAGGAATGAGTTTTTCCGGGAAATGGTGCGTCCCGTAGTTATTGCTGCACCGAGTGATCGAGGCATTCAAGCCGTGGGTGACGAAGTAGCTCCGCACGAGCAGGTCGCTGGCGGCTTTGCTCGCTGCGTAGGGGGAGTTTGGCAGTAACGGCTCAAATTCATCCCATGACCCCTCGTCGATACTCCCGTACACCTCATCTGTCGAGACGTGAACAAACCGTGAAATATCCAGCTTGAGTGCTGCGTCGAGAAGCGTTTGTGTCCCCAAAACGTTGGTGTCAACAAAGATGCGTGAATCATTCACCGAGCGGTCGACATGGCTTTCGGCGGCAAAATGGACGATGGAATCGTGGCCCGGAAGCGCGTCGGCAACGGCCTCCACGTTTCGAATATCGCCCTCAACAAAGGTAAATCGATCCGAACCAGCGACTGATTCGAGATTGGAGAGGGTTCCGGAATATGTCAACGCATCGAAAACGGTGACATCAGCGCCTTCTAGGCCAGCAATCGCATCATTGATGACCATTCGCACAAAATTCGACCCAATGAAGCCGGCGCCTCCGGTCACAAACAGTTTCACGGTTGTCTCCTTGTTTCGCTGGGGTGAGCGATTTGAGTCTACTTTGCGCCGGTCTCAGCAGGTGGCGCAGGCCGGCGCCGGTAGATTAGTCCCGTGGATGGGCCGGAGAAACCTCAGTCAAACGCGGTTGTGAACCCTGAGCTCTCGATTGTTTTTGCTTATTACGAAAACCCACAGATGTTGGAGCTTCAGTGGGAAGAAATTTGCGGGTATCCCGAAGACGTCAAGGCCCGAATAGAAATCGTTCTTGTGGATGACGCCTCGCCATCCAATCCAGCGGCTGGTGTTGATCGACCAGAGGGGTTGCCGGAAGTTTCAATCTTCAGAATTCGACAGGACATCCCTTGGAATCAGGACGCCGCTCGGAACATCGGTGCCCACGAAGCGAAAGCGCCGGCACTTTTACTGACCGACATCGACCATGTTGTTCCGGCCGAAACGCTGCGCGCGCTGCTGGATTCTGACGTGGTTGACGGTGTCTTTTACACTTTGGGCCGGGTGAAGTACTTTGGCGGTCAGCGGAGCGAGCCCCACCCCAATAGTTACCTCCTCACCAAGCAGACCTACTGGGAGATTGGTGGCCATGACGAAGACTTTGCCGGAATATACGGGAAGGACTTCCTGTTTAGGAAGAGGGCTTTCCGCAAGGCGCAGGAGCGTCACCTGCCTGACCTAGTTCTGGCGAGGGTCGGCTCAACGGCGATTCGCGACGCCGGCACTCGAACAATCCGGAGAGACAACTCAGTGGTGAGGAAGGTCTGGGGTTACCTGCTGGAATGGTTGAAGACAGCCCGCCTATGGCGCGGCGTTCAGACCCTCAAACATCCCTACGATCGAGTGGTCTGAGGCTTTCCTCCGTCAAACCACAGGCTTGGTAGGCTTTCCTAGTGGATATTCGGCCTCTCTCGGTGCCTGGTTCCTTCGTGGTGACGCCGAAAGTCCATGCTGACTCGCGTGGTGAGTTCGTCGAGTCGTTTCGGCGTGACCTCCTTCGCGAGGCAACTGGGCTAGATTTTGTTGCCGCCCAAGCAAACCTGTCGGTTTCGTCGCGCGGCACTCTTCGAGGCATTCACTATGCCGATGTCCCGCCCGGTCAGGCGAAGTATGTGTTGTGCGCAACGGGCTCCATTCAAGACTTCGTCGTGGATTTGAGGGTGGGCTCCCCTTCTTTTGGTCAATGGGACCAGGCAGCCATATCTGCTGCGGAGCGTAATGCCATCGTGCTTGACGTTGGATTGGGTCACGCCTTTCTCGCTCTGGAAGACAACACCACGGTGAGTTATTTGGTGACAGACCACTACAAGCCGCACGCAGAGCACGCCATTAACCCACTCGATCCGGACATCGGGCTGCAGTTTGCTCTTGATGCGTCGGAGCTCTTGTTGTCGGACAAAGATCGAGTCGCAGACAGCTTTAGCGAGGCCCGCGCAAGCGGCGGGCTTCCTCGATGGGAGGGGTAGATTCATGAAAGGCATCATCCTTGCCGGGGGATCTGGAACTCGCTTGTGGCCCATCACTAAGGGCATCTCGAAGCAACTCATGCCTATCTATGACAAGCCGATGATTTATTACCCGCTGTCGACGTTGATGATGGCGGATATCCGTGAAGTGTTGATTATTTCGACACCCGAGCATCAGTCCCAGTTTCAGGACCTACTCGGCGATGGTTCCCATTTGGGAATGAAGCTTTCCTATGCCGTTCAGGAGCGACCGGAAGGGCTTGCTCAGGCTTTTCTAATTGGCGAGAACTTTATTGGCGATGATTCTGTCGCTCTTGTCCTCGGTGACAACATCTTCCATGGAGCGGGATTGGGTAAGTCCCTCCGAGCCAATTCGAACATCACAGGGGGCCTTATTTTTGCCACCCACGTGGCGCAACCCGAGGCATACGGCGTGGTCGAGTTTGACTCTTCGATGAAAGCTCTTTCGATCGAAGAGAAACCTGCTAAACCCAAAAGTAACTTTGCTGTTCCCGGGCTCTATTTTTACGACTCTTCCGTCGTCGCCGCCGCCCGGACAATCACGCCGAGCGAGCGCGGAGAACTCGAAATCACGGCGATCAACGATTACTTCCTGCAACGAGAATTGCTGAGCGTCCAGGTTCTTGACCGTGGGGTTGCGTGGCTGGACACCGGAACCTTCGAGTCGATGATGCAGGCTTCTGAGTACGTTCGGGTCATCGAGGAGCGTCAGGGTTTGAAGATTGGCTGCATTGAAGAGATTGCGTGGCGAGCAGCGTGGATTGATGACCACGCGCTGGCCGCTCTTGCCGAGCCATTGCGCAAGAGTGGTTACGGAACATACTTGGATCGACTGCTTCAGCGATGAGTTATGTGGGCGAAATCTGGAGCTCTAGGGAGCTCCTGCAAAACCTCACCAACCGCGAAGTTCGAGGAAAGTATCGCCGGACCGCTTTGGGGCAACTGTGGTCCTTAGCCAACCCCATCGCGGCAATTCTGATCTACACCTTTATTTTCTCGTTCATCTTTCGACTTCCCGCCCAAGTGGGGGACCCGAGCGGTCTCAACAACTACGCGCTCTGGTTGGTTTGTGGTCTGCTGCCGTGGTTGTTTTTCAACCGTGTATTGACGTTGGGCACAGATGCCCTGGTGTCAAACGCCGGTTTGATCCAAAAGGTCTACTTTCCAAG
>JAOHDU010000041.1 GCA_028096805.1 Pontimonas sp. | reverse complement strand
ACTGCCCTCCGGGTGCGCACTCACCGGAGGATGTGTCCAGCTCCCGGAACTCCAGTCAATAGACGTGTGCGTCATGTCCTCACCGTATCGTTTGACCCTTGCTACCGTTGGGTCGTGGACCCAAACAACATGATTGCGGGCGACTACTACAACGCGAGCTATACAGCTGAGCAAACCCGGGATTACACCGCTCAGTTCACCGCGATCACGCAAAAGATGGCAGACGCTCTCGACGCCGGTGTTCCCGCAGAATCAGACCAGATGCAGGCCGCTGTTCGGGAACACTACGAGTTCTGTTTGCAGTTCTGGACCCCCGATCGCGAAGCGTTCAAAAGCCTTGCCCTCAACTACGTGTTACCTACGGGCTACAAAGACACGTATGAAGAGTGGCGAGTGGGTCTCGGAAGCTATGTTTACGCAGCAGTGTGCCACTTCGCCGACACCCAGCTGCAGTGAAAACCCCTTATTCGGTTGTTGGCGACTTTTTTGACACCACAAACAAATAGACGATTTCGAGAATGCCGACCGTATTCAAGAAGAACAAAGCCACAAACCACCCTTTTTGACGCAAAGACCCCGCGCGATAAAGGGCGAACAGCTTCCACACCGCCGACCAGAGAGCCACCACAACGACTACCCCAAGGCCTAGTGAACTCGTAACGAGAGCTTCAAACGGATCCATCTCTAAACCCTAACGACTATCGAGGAAGCAGGACATTACGCGGCGGACCTCCGCTTACCGAGCGCTCGCCAATGTCGCCAAAAATGAGAGAGCTAAGAACTGTCGGCCAACCGTGTCGTGGAGCCTAGATGGCTCACAATCCCTCTGCATCGCCTCGCTTGAGAGGCTCTTTTTCAGGTTTACAACTAAAAATTACAACTATCTCAAGAGGCTCAGTCCCCCGGGATGGAGAGCCTTGCTAATTGGGATTCCGAAATTTTAGATTTGAACTTGTTGTATTGACCTGGCGAAGACATAAAGATCCTGTGAACATCCTCGTTGTCCGTGTCGCCTGAATGGTTCGCGGTCTCAGATAACCCAATTGCGACAATCTCCAGGGTTTTGGTATTGACATCAAGGAAGTAGTAGTCGTTCGGCATGAGCAAACTTTACATTGCGACGCCATCCTGAGAAATTTTGTGGAGCCTAGGAGAATCGAACTCCTGACCTCCTGCTTGCAAAGCAGGCGCTCTACCAATTGAGCTAAGGCCCCCGGGGGGGGTTTATTTAGTTGTGTGGGGCTACCAGGACTTGAACCTGGGACCTCTTCGTTATCAGCGAAGCGCTCTAACCGCCTGAGCTATAGCCCCCGAGTCCGCGTACGAGAATACCGCACTGGGGCACAAGCCTCTACCTTACTGGTTCGTGAAACCCACCGTGAGGCCGCCGGTCAACTTCGCGATCACGTTGTACAAAATTGCGCTCAACGACCCCAAGACCGTCAAAGAAACAAAGTTGATGAGTGCCCCTACAAAGCCCAGCAGAGCGACTTGGCCGAAGCTTAAGAGCGCCACAATGGCGCCGCCCCCCTCACCGAGGATGTCACCAACAATCCCCTCAAGCGCCCCAACAACCCCTACCGCGCTCAATAGCGTCCAGCTCAACAACACAACCAAGAAAACCGAGATGGATACCGCGGTTGATACGAGCGCAGACACCTTGACCGCTGCCCACAAATCGACATAGACGAGGTTCAGCCGAACCTGCTTGGCTGCTGGCACTGACGAACGTGCAGCACCACGGGACGACCCTGTCTCACTCACTCGGGAACCTCACTGTGATCATCATTGTCGGCTTCTCCTTCGACACTACCCTCATCGACTACCGCCTTCAGGTTGCGTTCGGAGTTGGGTGCGATGCCGAGGACCTTGTCATCCTCTGCCATTCGGGCAAACACCACCCCCATGGTGTCGCGGCCCTTGGCAGGCACCTCGTCGACACCGGATCGCACGACTTTTCCACTCTCGAGGACCACAAGAACCTCATCCTCGTCCCCGACGATCAATGCGCCGGCAAGCGCACCCCTGGTGTCCGAAAGCTTGGCGACCTTGATTCCGATTCCACCCCGCTGCTGCACCCGGTAGTGATCCACGCCGGTCCGCTTGGCATAGCCCCCCTCGGTTACGACAAATACGTAACCGCTGTCCGTAACGACCGAGGCCGAGAGTAGCTGGTCCTCGCCACGGAAGTGCATGCCCCGCACACCGGCAGTAGAGCGCCCCATCGGGCGAAGGCTTGAATCAGTGGCGCTAAACCGCAGGGACATTCCCGCGCGCGAGACCAGCAGTACGTCATCGCCCTCGTTGGCCAGCATGGCGGCAACGAGTTGGTCGTCGTCTTTGAGATTGATGGC
>JAOHDU010000040.1 GCA_028096805.1 Pontimonas sp. | reverse complement strand
AGCTCCTGATTGAAATAGTTACCCAGTCGTCCCATCGCTTGCGCGACCAGCAGTCCCGGAGCAAGCGCGTCGGCGTAGGCGGTAAACCGGATACCGGTCTGACGTGCCCCAACATAGGCGCCCACCGCTCCCAGCGTGATGGCGCCGAAAATGGCGAGTCCGCCCTCCCAAACGTAGAAAATGCGCAGTAGGTCGGCACCTTCGAAGAAGTAGTCCGCCGGGTGGGTGATCACGTGATACAAACGGCCGCCGAGGATTCCAAACGGCACCGCCCACAATGCGATGTCAAGAACTACCCAGGGCTCAGCTCCACGGGCGACCAAACGCCGATTACTTATCCACAGCGCGAGCCCGATTCCGACCAGGATAAACAGCGCATAGGCGTTGATCTGCAGGTTCAGACCGAACCAGTCAAGTCCGATGTCTCGGAGCCATTGGCCGATGTTGAACGAACGCCATTGCGCTCCCGGACTGGGGATACCGCTGAATTCCATGAAAACCTTCCGTCTTTTCTAGGCTACTCGGAACGCCGGGTGCCCGTGGAGAGCCCGGCAGCCAGTGTCCGAACAGCGTCCACTCCCCCATCGCTCAGAGCGCGAACGAAAGCCGAGCCGACGATGGCGCCATCGGCAAAAGAGACCACATCAGCCACGTGTTCGGCTGTTGAGATTCCCAATCCCACGCATGTGGCGGTGGCACCTTGTTCGTACACCCGGGCGACCAATTTCTGCGCAGCAGAATCCACGTCGTCCCGGGTGCCCGTAATTCCCATGGTCGAGACCGCGTAGACGAAGCCCCGGGAAAGCAGCGCGGAGTTCGCCAGACGCTCATCAGATGAGGAGGGCGCCGCAAGAAAAACCCGCTCTAGACCGGCGTTCTCAGACACCTGGAGCCATTCGGTGGCCTCGTCGGGGATCAAATCTGGGGTAATGAGCCCCTGACCACCAGCCTCTTTGAGGTCCTCCGCAAACTTCTGAACCCCATACTGCACAACAGGGTTCCAATACGTCATGACTAAAACCGGTTTTCCGCTGGCTTCAGTAATTTGCTTTACGGCAGTAAACACCTGGTGCAACTTGAAGCCAGCCTCGAGGGCCGTCTGCGTTGCCTTCGCGATCACCGGGCCGTCCATGACCGGATCACTGTAAGGAACACCCAGCTCAAGGACGTCGGCGCCGGCGTCCAGTGCGGCAATACTCGCCTCGACACTGGTTTCCCAGTCGGGGAAGCCTAACGGCAGGTAGGCGATGAGAGTGCCGTGGCCCTCGAGTTTGCGCGCTTGGATGGTGTCCGCGACGGTTGCCGTCACAGCCCGCTACCCGGCTCGAAAAGTCCGAAATAACGACCGGCCGTTTCCATATCTTTATCTCCACGGCCGCTCAACGACACCAAAATCGTGGCGTCAGGTCCGAGCTCCTGCCCCAACATTTGCGTCCCAGCTAAGGCATGGGCGGTCTCAATGGCAGGAATAATGCCCTCAGTTTGGGACAACAACCGCAGCGACTGCATGGCTTGGTCGTCGGTCACCGGGACATATTCAGCCCGCCCAAGACCGGCAAGCCACGCGTGCTCGGGGCCAACACCCGGGTAGTCAAGCCCTGCAGAGATCGAATGTGATTCGATGGTTTGGCCATCTTCATCCTGCAATACGAGCGACCGAGCGCCGTGGAGCATTCCCGGCTTACCTCGACTGATCGTCGAAGCGTGATGTGGAGTGTCGGCACCGTCCCCGCCTGCCTCGTAACCAAGAAGGCGCACGTCAGCGTCATCCAGGAAAGCATGAAATATTCCCATCGCGTTGGACCCTCCGCCAACACAGGCAGTCACAGCGGTCGGCAACTGGCCGGTGAGCTCCAGCATCTGCTCGCGGGCTTCGTAGCCGATCACCGAGTGGAAGTCTCGAACCATGAGCGGGAACGGATGCGGTCCGGCGACTGTTCCCAGAAGGTAGTGGGTGGTGTCAACGCTGGCCACCCAATCACGCATCGCGTCATTGATTGCGTCTTTGAGAGTGCGCGATCCCGTCTTGACAGCCACTACCTCAGCGCCCATCAGTCGCATCCGGGCGACGTTGAGCGCCTGTCTCTCGGTGTCAACTTCCCCCATGTACACCACGCAGCTCATGCCCATCAGGGCTGCAGCAGTGGCCGTCGCGACGCCGTGTTGACCAGCGCCCGTCTCGGCGATGAGGCGATTCTTTCCCAGTCGCTTCGCCAGGAGTGCCTGTCCGAGCACATTATTGATTTTGTGACTGCCGGTGTGGTTGAGGTCTTCGCGCTTCAAGAATATCCGTGCACCGCCGCAGTGCTCTGCGAAGCGGGTGGCCTCTGTGATGATCGACGGCCGACCGGTGTACGTCCTGTGCAGCTCTGCGA
>JAOHDU010000004.1 GCA_028096805.1 Pontimonas sp. | reverse complement strand
CCGCCCCCGAGGGCGACGAAGCCGCGCCCCCGGAGCCACCGCTTCCCCCACTGCACCAGGAAGCTTTTGACGCGCTCTCGCGCGGAGATATCCCCGCTGCGAAAGCCGCGTATCAGCAAGCGTTGAAAGAGGCCCCGGCGGATGCCGACGCTGCCACAGGTCTCGCCCACGTTGAACTGTTGGAGCGCGTCCAAGGGGTGTCCCTGGACCAGGCGCGGGCCGATGCCGCCGCCGCCCCGGGCGATGTGCACAAAGCGCTGCTCGTAGCTGACCTGGATATGTCTGGTGGCCACGTCGAGGATGCGTGTCGCCGCCTACTCGCGCTGTATCCCTCGGCTTCCGATGAGGATAAAGAGCTGTTGCGCCAGCGGCTGCTCTCGTTCTTTGTCGTCGCTGGCCCCGGGCATGAAGACGTGAAGAAGGCGCGAACGACGCTCACCTCCCTCATGTTCTAGGCCGATGAGTGTCTATCTGGACCACCAGGCCACAAGCCCTATGCCGCAGGCTGTCAAAGAGGCGTACCTTGACGCTCTCGGAGTTGCCGGAAACCCCAGCGCCCTCCACGGCGGTGGGCGCGCGGCGAGAGCCTTGCTCGAGCAGGCCCGCGAGAGGGTTGCCGCTGTGGTGGGAGCGCACCCCACGGAAGTGATTTTTACCTCCGGTGGTACCGAGGCCATCAACACAGCGCTTAAGGGCAGTGTGTGGGAACACCAGCGCCAGCAGGGTGCGCGCTCCCCAGCGGTTATTGCCGCCACCCGGGCGGAGCACCACGCAACCCTCGATGCGATCACCTGGCTAGTCGATCAGGAGGGCGCACAGCGGCGAGAGGTGGCCGTCGATCACGAAGCCGTCATGGAGCTTGACTCGTTGCAGGAAGCGCTGGATTCCGGCGGTGTCACGATCGTGACGACGCTTTTGGCCAACAACGAGGTCGGCAGTTATCAGCCGGTGACCGATATCGCCGAGCGTTCCCGGTCGGCGGGAGCCAGCGTGCACGTGGATGCTGTGGCGGCAGCGGGGTATGGCCGCGTGGCGTTCTCCGAGATGGGGGTGGATGCCCTCAGCGTGTCGGCGCATAAACTCGGCGGTCCCGTGGGCACGGGCGCTTTGATTCTTTCTCGCCAAGCGCCCACCCTTCAGGCGTTGCACCACGGTGGGAATCAGCAGCGTTCCCGCTCGGGAACGATGGATGTTGCCGGCGCGGTGGCCATGGCAGCGGCCTTGGAGGTGCGCGCGCAAGCGCGGCAGTCGGGTCAGGAGCGTTTGGCGGCGCTGCGCGATCGCTTGAGGGAGGGCCTGCTCGCGGATTCGCCTCAGATTGTGGTCCGCGGTTCGCTCAGCAACCGTCTGCCGGGAAACCTGCACATCACCGTTCCCGGCTGCACGGGCGAAGTGCTGCTCTTTTTGTGTGACCAGGAGGGAATTCAGGTGTCCACCGGGTCTGCGTGCCAAGCCGGTGTGCCCGAGCCCTCCCATGTGCTCTCCGCCATGGGGGTGCCTCCGGAGGATGCGTGGGGAGCGCTGCGGTTGACGCTGGGCTACACCACGAGCGCCGAGGATGTTGAGCACGTCATTCGGGTTTTTCCCTCCGTGGTGGAGCGTGCCACCCAGGCCGGGTTGGCGGGCGTCAAGAGCTAGCTTCCGCGACCGCGTTTAGACTGGGCCCATGAAGGTTTTGGCAGCGATGAGCGGTGGCGTGGACAGCGCTGTGGCGGCTGCCCGCGCGGTGGAGGCTGGGCACGATGTGGTGGGCGTGCATTTGGCGCTGTCACGGCAACCCGGAACTTTGCGCACCGGAGCGCGGGGCTGCTGCACCATCGAAGACTCGATGGATGCGCGGCGTGTGGCCGACATGTTGGGCATCCCGTTTTATGTCTGGGATTTCTCCGAGCGCTTTGCCGCCGATGTTGTTCAAGATTTTGTGGATGAATACCGAGAGGGTCGCACCCCGAACCCCTGCATGCGCTGTAACCAGCACATCAAGTTTGACGCGGTGATGGAGCGAGGGTTGGCACTGGGATTTGATGCCATCGCGACCGGTCACTATGCCGCCGTGGTCGAGGGCGAAGGGGGCAAAGAATTGCACCGCGCCGCCACCTGGGCCAAAGACCAGTCCTATGTGTTGGGCGTGCTCACCACCGAACAGCTCGAGCACTGTTACTTCCCGCTGGGTTCCACCCCCTCCAAGGACGAGGTGCGCAAGGAAGCAGCCGAGCGCGGGTTCTTTGTCGCACAAAAGCCTGACAGTCACGACATCTGCTTTATTCCCGACGGGGACACCCGCGGTTGGCTCGCCGAACGCGTCGGGGCGAAAGAGGGCGCTGTCGTGGATGCCGCCGGTGAGGTGGTGGGAAGCCATCAGGGTGCTCACGCGTTCACGGTCGGCCAGCGCAAAGGCCTCCAGTTGGGGTATCCAGCCGACGACGGTAAGCCCCGCTACGTGCTCGAGGTTCGCCCCAAAACCAACGAGGTGGTCGTGGGCCCCAAGGAAGCCTTGGCGATTTCTGAGCTCGCCGGTGCGCAGATGTCGTTTGCTGGACGGGATCCCGTTGCCTCTGGGTACGCGCAGGCGACTGACGAAGGGTGCGAAGAGTTCGACTGTCACGTGCAGGTGCGGGCTCATGCGGACCCCGTCCCCGCTCGCGCCCGCATCAGCGAGGGTGAACTTGTTGTGCGGGTGGAGGAACCGCTCCTAGGTGTTGCTCCCGGCCAAAGTGCCGTGATTTATGTGGGTACCCGCGTGGTGGGACAGGCAACTATCGATCGCACCGTCAGTGCTCTTGCCCCGGCCCGTGCGTAGAGTCATCCTGCTGGGATCCACCGGATCCATTGGCACACAAGCCATCGATGTTATTTCTGCCCACCCGGAAGACTTCCAGGTGGTGGGTCTCGCCGTGGGCTCCGATATCGAGGGCGCACAGGCGCAAGCCGCCGCCCTCGGGGTCCCCACTGACCGGATTGCCGTGGGCGCTGCGGAAGCCGCTGCTCTGGTGCGGGACACCCCCTGCGATGTGGTGGTCAACGGGATCACCGGGTCCGTGGGTCTCGAACCCACGCTGGCGGCTCTGGCATCAGGCGCCACCCTCGCCTTAGCGAACAAAGAAAGCCTGATCGTCGGGGGCAGCTTGGTGGCGGATGCCCTGCACAGACCCGACCAGATCGTCCCCGTGGATTCTGAGCACTCGGCACTGGCGCAAGCCCTCATGGCAGGCCGCGCCTCCGAAGTGGCGAAGCTCATCGTGACCGCGAGCGGGGGCCCCTTCCGCGGTCGCACCCGCGAGTCTCTGCACGAGGTAACCCCGGCCCAAGCGCTCGCTCACCCCACGTGGGATATGGGTTTAGTGGTCACCACCAATTCCGCAACGCTTGTGAACAAAGGCCTCGAAGTGATCGAGGCGCACCTGCTTTTTGGTGTGCCTTTTGATCGTATTGAGGTCACCGTTCACCCCCAATCCATCGTGCACTCGCTCGTGGAATTTGTGGATGGCTCCACCATGGCGCAAGCATCACCGCCAGATATGCGCTTGCCGATCGCGTGGGGCCTCACCTGGCCCGAGCGCATGCCCGGCGTCATTGCCGGGATCGACTGGACGCAGCGCCACGAGTGGACCTTTGAACCCCTTGATGACGGGGCTTTCCCGGCGGTAGCGATGGCCAAATCGGTCGGCGAAGCAGGGCTTACCTACCCGGCGGTCTTCAACGCCGCCAACGAGCAAGCCGTCGCTGCTTTTCATCGCGGCGCCTTGGCCTTCACCGGAATTACCGATGTCATAGCCTCGGTGGTGGAGCGTCACAGCCCCGACGTGATGAGCTTGGAAGGCGTGCTCGGCGCTGAGGACTGGGCGCGTCAAGAGGCAGATCGGCTGATTGCCGAGGGAGCGCTCTAAGCATCAACCAAGGCTGTGTCAGGCCCGCGGGTTAGAGTGACGCCGTGGAAACAGCTCTGGCCTTCGCTCTGGGTGTTCTCGTCATTGCACTCGGGCTGATTGCCTCGATTGCCCTGCACGAGTGGGGACACTATTTCCCCGCGAAGAAGTTTGGTGTCTACATTTCCCAGTTCATGATTGGGTTTGGCCCCACCCTTTTCTCCCGAAAGCGCGGCGAAACCGAGGTCGGGTTCAAAGCTATTCCGCTCGGTGGTTACGTAGCGATGGCGGGGATGTATCCCCCGAAAGATGAGAACACCCCCAGCACCGTCTCGACCACGGGTTTCCTCGATAACGCTGTGGGGGAGGACGTCACTCCCGAACAGGCAGAGCGTGACGACATGGAAAAGCGCAGCTTCTACCGGCTGCCACTGATTCCGCGGATCACCATCATGCTCGGTGGGCCATTGATGAATTTGTTGATCGCTGTGGTGCTCTACGCCGTCGTGCTGATGGGATTTGGTGTTCCTGCTTTGAGCCTGAGCGTTGGCTCGGTCTCCGAATGCGTCGTGCCTGCGACGCAGACCAGGAGCGAGTGCGGGCCCAATGACCCGGCCGCGCCCGGTGCTCTCGCCGGGCTTCAACCAGGTGACCGCATCACGTCCGTCAATGGTGAAGCCGTAGATGAGTGGTTCGCCCTGACGGAGAAAATTCGTTTGTCGCCCGGTCGCGCACTGCCGATAACTTTTGAGCGCGATGGGCAAGTGCAGGCGACAACTCTGACGCCACTACTTACCGAACGCTATGCCTTTGGGGAAGACGGCGAGATTCTGGTCGATGCGCAGGGAAATCCGCAGGTCGAAAACGTCGGTTTCGTAGGGATTAGTTCCGCGCTGGAGAATCAACGCCAACCGGTCACCGAGGTTCTTCCGGCCGTGTGGGACAACACGGTGGGCGTTGCCCGAATTATCGCGACGCTCCCGCAACGATTAGTCGACACCGCGCGCGCAGCGTTTGGGCCGGATGAGCGTGACCCGAATGGGCCGATCAGTGTTGTGGGTGTCGGGCGTATCGCCGGAGAGATTGCAACTGTCGACACTCTCTCACTCAGTGATCGCACCGCCAGTTTGATTGGCATCCTGGCGTCCCTCAACGTGGCGCTCTTCGTGTTCAACCTCATCCCTCTCCTGCCTCTCGATGGTGGTCACGTCGCTGTCGCCCTCTTCGATTCGGTGCGTCGTAAAGTCGTGAGGGCCCGGGGTAAACCTGATCCTGGTCCTGTGAACGCCTCGCGCCTGGTTCCGCTCACTCTTGTGGTGGTCGCGATTCTTGGGGGGATGAGCGTTCTGCTCATGTATGCCGACATCGTCAATCCGATACGGCTGTTTTCTTAGACCTCCGGCGTGTGCTTTGTGAGCCTCGCTCGGCTGAGAGCCTGGGAAAGGCTCGGCCGTTAAGATAGAGGAACGACTGCATCAATCGATGCGACGACGAAAGGGTGCCACCGAGTGCCAGCTATCAACCTAGGGATGCCCAAGGTTCCCGAAACCCTCGCTCCCCGCCGAGAGACCCGGCAAATTAATGTGGGGAAAGTCAAAGTTGGCGGCGATGCCAGGGTCAGCGTCCAGTCGATGACCACGACTCAAACCACCGACATTAACGGGACTCTTCAGCAGATTGCCGAGCTCACCGCTACGGGTTGTGACATTGTCCGTGTCGCCGTGCCCACCTCCGATGATGCCGAAGCCTTGCCGATCATCGCGAAGAAGAGCCAAATTCCTGTCATTGCGGATATTCACTTCCAGCCCAAGTACGTGTTCCAGGCGATTGACGCCGGGTGTGGCGCTGTTCGCGTAAACCCCGGGAACATCAAGAAGTTTGACGACAAAGTGGGCGAAATCGCCAAGGCGGCGAAAGACGCCGGGGTCAGTCTTCGCATCGGTGTCAATGCTGGTTCGTTGGACCCGCGGCTTCTCCAAAAATATGGGAAGCCCACCGCGGAGGCTCTCGTCGAGAGTGCTGTGTGGGAAGCCAGTCTTTTTGAAGAGCACGACTTTCACGACTTCAAAATCTCGGTCAAGCACAACGACCCCATCGTCATGGTGAAGGCCTATCGCCAGCTCGCCGAGCGCGGTAACTGGCCGCTCCACCTGGGTGTAACCGAGGCGGGCCCTGCCTTCCAGGGCACCATCAAATCCTCCGTTGCGTTCGGAATTCTGCTCGGCGAGGGGATCGGGGACACGATCCGGGTGTCGCTGTCTGCCCCACCGGCCGAAGAGGTGAAAGTGGGCCTCAAGATTCTTGAATCCCTCAACCTTCGGGAGCGCAAGCTTGAAATCGTTTCGTGCCCCAGCTGTGGCCGGGCACAGGTGGATGTTTACACACTGGCCGAGGATGTCACCAAGGGCCTCGAGGGCATGACGGTGCCTCTGCGCGTTGCCGTGATGGGCTGCGTGGTGAACGGACCCGGTGAAGCGCGCGAAGCAGATCTGGGTGTCGCCAGTGGAAACGGTAAAGGCCAGATTTTTGTCAAGGGTGAAGTCATCAAGACGGTTCCGGAAGCGGACATTGTCGCGACCTTGATTGAGGAGGCCAACCGGCTCGCGGCAGAAATGCCCGATGCCCCCAGCGGTGCTCCCGAGGTCGTCACGGCATAGTGGGCGGGTAGTCTAGAGCGGTGCCTACACGCCTGAGCAAGCTCTTTGTCCGTACTCTGCGTGAGGACCCCGCTGACGCGGAAGTCGCCAGCCATAAGTGGTTGGTTCGAGCCGGCTACATCCGGCGCCAAGCGCCGGGCATTTTTGCCTGGCTGCCTTTAGGCCTTCGGGTGCGGCAGAACATCGAGAAGATTGTGCACGAGGAAATGCAGGCTGCCGGTGCGCAACACGTTCATTTCCCCGCTCTGTTACCCAAAGAACCCTATGAAAAAACGGGTCGTTGGGACGAGTACGGGGACGGCATTTTTCGGCTCAAAGACCGCAAAGAAGCGGAATATTTGCTGGCACCCACTCACGAAGAAGTCTTCACCCTCACGGTGAAGGACCTGTACTCGAGCTACAAAGATCTCCCGCTGATGATCTATCAAATTCAGGATAAATATCGCGATGAGGCTCGTCCACGCGCTGGCCTGCTGCGGGGTCGCGAGTTCTCCATGAAGGACGCCTACTCCTTTGACTACACCGATGAGGGGTTAGAAACCAGCTACCAAGCACAGCGTGATGCCTATGAGCGCATTTTCCAGCGGCTGGGCCTTGACTACGTCATCGTCAATGCGGACGCGGGAGCCATGGGAGGCTCGCGCAGTGAAGAGTTCCTCCACCCCACAGACATTGGTGAAGACACCTACGTCAAAACAGCGGGCGGCTACGCAGCAAACGTGGAAGCCTTTGTCTCCACCGCCCCCGCGGCACTTGATATACCCGCCGGCGAACCGGTGGTGTTTGATTCCCCCAATACCCCCACTATCGACACACTGGTGGCACTGGCTAACGACCGGCACCCCAAAGAATCAGGTCCGTGGGTGGCAGCAGACACCCTGAAAAACGTGGTGCTCGCACTCGTGCACCCGGACGATTCTCGCGAGCTTGTGGTCGTCGGGGTACCCGGCGATCGTGACGTCGACATGAAACGTGCAGAGGTGGCTTTTGCCCCCGCTGGCGTGGAGCAGGCAACCGACGAGGATTTTGCGAAGAACTCGGGGCTTGTCAAGGGTTACATCGGCCCCTGGTCCGCCAGCGGTCCCTGGCTTGGCAGCGAAGCATCCACGGGACTGAGGTTCTACGTTGACCCTCGCGTTGTGCCGGGAACTTCGTGGGTGACGGGCGCTAACGTCCACGAGCAGCACGTATTCGACCTGGTGTTCGGTCGCGACTTTCACGCTGATGGTGTGGTGGACATCGCTGCGGTTGTTGATGGCGATGAAGCACCGGATGGTTCGGGGCCGATCGAAACTGCGCGGGGCATGGAAATTGGGCACGTTTTTCAGCTGGGGCGCAAGTATGCCGAAGCGCTGGGACTCAAAGTTCTTGATGAAAACGGGTCCCTCGTCACGGTCACCATGGGTTCCTACGGAATCGGCGTCACCCGCCTGGTTGCTGTGATCGCTGAAGCCAACAACGACGATAAGGGTTTGATCTGGCCAGAGGCCATCGCCCCCTACGACGTGCACGTGGTGGCAGCGGGCAAAGACGAGGTGGTGTTTGAGGTTGCCGAGCAACTGTGTGCGAACCTGGAGGCATCCGGCAGAGAGGTCCTTTTTGACGATCGACCCAAACTTTCACCGGGCGTGAAGTTTGCCGATGCGGAAATTCTGGGTGTTCCCCACATCGTGATTGTGGGAAGGGACGCTGCGGCAGGCCAGGTGGAGTACTGGAACCGCCGGACCGGCGAGCGCACCGCGATGCCGCTGGATGACGTGCTGGCCGCCCTGCCCTCAGCGTAAGCAGGTTTGGGGTAGAGGAAACGTCTGGCCCCTTGTACTCTGGCTAGCAGCACACCCGGTGTGCACAATCGAATAGGAGGGCTGTCATGGACATCGACATGAGCGTGCTGAAACTGATGGAATCAGAGCGCGAAATTCCCTTTGATGACTTAGTGGCGATCATCGAACAGGCCATTTTGGTCGCCTACGAGAAGCACATGGGCCTTGCGGACAACCGCGGGCAGCGTATCGACCCCGACGCTCCGCGTGAACGTGTTGAGCTCGACAAAAAGACCGGCCATGTCACCCTGTACATCCCTATCGTGAACGACGAGGGCGAAGTCATCGGCGAAGAAGCCGACACCCCGCACGATTTTGGTCGCATCGCTGCCACCGCAGCGAAGCACGTCATCAATCAGCGGTTGCGCGACATCGGTGACGATCGCATCTTGGGTGAGTACCGCGGCAAGGAAGGGGACATCGTTTCCGGTGTTATCCAACAGGGCCCCAACCCCAGAATGATTCACCTCAACCTGGGTGAAGTGGAAGCTATTTTGCCCCCGGAAGAGCAGGTCCCCGGCGAAGTCTATGAGCACGGCTCGAGGCTTCGTGCCTACGTAACCAAGGTGGAAAAAGGCACAAAAGGGCCCGCCATTACGGTCAGTCGCACACACCCCGGCTTGATTCGCCAGCTGTTTACTCTCGAGGTGCCGGAGCTTCAAAAAGGGCTGATCGACATTGTGTCCATTGCCCGCGAGTCTGGTCACCGCACCAAAATTGCGGTGACGGCGATTGAGCCGGGCTTGAATGCCAAAGGCGCGTGCATCGGCGAACTCGGCCAGAGGGTTCGAGCGGTTCAGGCCGAACTTGGCGATGAGAAAATCGACATCGTCGACCACTCGGACGATCTCGCCCAGTTTGTGTCGAATGCGCTGAGTCCCTCCAAAGTGACCAGCGCTTTCGTGCTGGACCAGGAGGCGCGGCAGGTGCGGGCTCTCGTTCCGGACTACCAACTCTCCCTGGCCATTGGCAAGGAGGGTCAGAACGCCCGCTTGGCAGCCAAATTGACCGGAGCCAAGATCGATATCCAGCCGGATTCGGTGATGGATTCCTGAGCGAGCCCCACACGGTGGCTCTTCGCCCAGGTAAGGGGCTAGAATGGCAGTGATCAGGCGTTGCTTGGGGTGCCAGTCCACGGATTCGACGAATAACCTTCTTCGAGCAGTGGCGGTGGATCACAAGCTGGTCGTTGATGAGGGCAAGAAACTGCCGGGGCGCGGGGCCTATGTGCACCGCAACCAGGGCTGCATTTCTCACTCTCTTCAGCGCAGAGCGTGGGGGAGGGCCTTGAAAATGGGTCCGAAACTCGACTGCGACGCTCTGGAAAACCTCAGTAGGTCAACCGACCTCGCTAAGACAAGGCTGAATGGCTAATGGAATCCTCATGAACGGCTCGCGATGAGCCTCAAATGTAGGTAGCGGCGCGCCCTGACTGGGTTCGCCCAGACAGGAGAATGGTGGCTGGAAAACCACGCGTACACGAGATTGCTGCAGAACTGGGCATCGATTCCAAGCGCACACTCGAAAAGCTCAAAGAAATTGGCGAGTTCGTCAAAGGTCCCTCATCGACGGTGGAGCCTCCCGTCGCAAGGAAGCTCAAAGCAGCCTTCGCTGAAGAGGGCGTTGTGCCCGTTCCGAAGGAAGAGAAGCCTGCCCCCAAAGCGGCTCCAAAGCCCGCTGCGCCTGTGGTTGACGAGCCAGTAGCGCAGGCGCCGGCTGCGCCAGAAAAGCCAGCCGCTCCCGAGGATGGCGGGGCGCCGTCGTCGAAGCCCGGTATTCCGCGCCCCGGTAACAATCCTTTCGCTTCGTCACAGGGAATGGCCAAGCCCGGCATCCCGCGCCCCGGTAACAATCCTTTCGCCTCTGCTCAGGGAATGGGTCGACCCACGGCTCCGCGCCCGGGTCAGGGAGCGATGCCGCGCCGCCCTGCCCCCAGTGAGGGTGGGCCCCGCGCTCCCTTCCAGCAGCGTTCCGGTGGTCCCGGGCGCCCCGGTGGTGGACCCGGTGGCTTTGGCGGAGGTCCCGGTGGTGGACCTGGCGGGTCGCGTCCCGGTGGCGGTCGCCCCGGTGCCGGTGGTCGGGGTCGTGGCCCCGGCGGTGGCACCGCAGGTGCCTTTGGTCGCGGTGGCGGCAAGAGCAAGTCTCGTAAGTCGAAGCGGACCAAGAGGCAAGAGTACGAAATGCGGGAGGCGCCAAGCTTAGGCGGCGTATCCATCCCGCGCGGTGACGGCTCCACCGTCATCCGTCTGCGCCAGGGCGCCTCTATGAGCGATTTCGCCGACAAGATTGAAAACTTGACGGGTTTCCCGGTTCCCCCCGGAAACCTGGTGACGGTTCTGTTCCAGCTTGGCGAAATGGCCACAGCAACGGAGTCGCTCGATGAAGCGACCTTCGAAATCCTCGGTACCGAGCTGGGCTACAAGGTACAGATCGTCTCGCCGGAAGACGAAGATAAAGAGCTCCTGGAAAGCTTCGATATTGACCTCGACGAGGTGGAAGACGAAGCCGACCTGGTCATTCGTCCGCCGGTCGTGACGGTCATGGGTCACGTCGACCACGGTAAGACCAAGCTGCTCGATGCCATTCGAAATGCCAACGTCACCGCCGCTGAAGCTGGCGGGATCACCCAGCACATCGGCGCCTACCAGGTGTGGACCGAGCACGAGGGAATCGAACGAGCTGTCACGTTTGTCGACACCCCCGGTCACGAGGCCTTCACGGCCATGCGTGCGCGAGGTGCACAGGTTACGGACATCGCGATCCTGGTGGTCGCGGCCGACGATGGAATCATGCCCCAGACGATTGAGGCCCTGAATCACGCACAAGCTGCCGGAGTCCCGATTGTGGTCGCCATCAACAAGATGGATGCGCCCGGGGCAAAAGCCGACAAAGTGCTCCAGCAGCTCACCGAATTCGGTCTGGTGGCTGAGGAATACGGCGGCGACACCCAGATGGTCAAGGTTTCGGCTTTGAAAGGCGAGGGGATCAGCGACCTCTTGGACGCCGTACTTCTCACGGCCGACGCTGGGCTAGATCTGCGCGCAAACCCCAACCGCACCGCGCGAGGTGTTGCCATCGAGGCCAAACTCGACAAGGGTCGCGGCGCCGTAGCCACGGTGCTGATTGAGTCGGGAACCCTGCGCGTGGGTGAAGCCATCGTTGCCGGTACCGCCTACGGTCGTGTTCGTGCCATGACGGATGAAAACGGTGAGGCAGTTGAGGAGGCCTACCCCTCGAGGCCGGTTGCGGTCCAGGGGCTCTCCAGCGTTCCTCGTGCGGGTGACACGTTCCTGGTCACCGACGATGACCGAACTGCTCGTCAGATTGCGGAGAAGCGTGAGGCAGCAGAGCGCAACGCCTTGCTGGCGAAGGCTCGTAAGCGCATCAACCTCGAGGACTTCACCAAGGCTCTCGAAGACGGCAAGATCGAAGCTCTCAACCTCATCATCAAGGGAGACGTCTCCGGTGCCGTGGAGGCTCTCGAAGAGTCGTTGCTCAAAATTGAGGTCGGCGATTCGGTGCAGTTGCGCATCATCCACCGCGGTGTGGGAGCAATCACCGAGAGCGATATCAACCTCGCCACAATCGATAACGCGATCATTGTCGGATTCAACGTTCGACCCGATGCGAAGGCGCGCGAGCGCGCACAGCGCGAGGGTGTTGACGTTCGCTTCTACTCGGTGATCTACAACGCTCTGGAAGAGATCGAGAACTCGCTCAAGGGCATGCTCAAGCCCGAATTCGAAGAAGTCCAGTCGGGCTTTGCCGAGGTGCGCGAGGTCTTCAAGTCCTCGAAGGCGGGAACCATCGCCGGATGTATTGTCCGGTCGGGAACCATCACCAGGAACGCCAAAGCGCGCATCATTCGCGATGGCGTGGTTTTGCACGATGGGCTTGCGATTGATTCGCTGCGTCGATTCAAGGACGACGTCACCGAGGTCAAGACGGACTTCGAGTGTGGAATCGGGTTGGGCAAGCTCAAGGACATCCAGGTGGGTGACGAAATCGAGACCATCGAGATGAAAGAGAAGATCCGTGAGTAGTAACTCACCTCGGGCAAGGAAGATGGCCGATTTGATCCGCCAAATCCTTGCTGAGCGCCTCCAACGCGGACTTCGTGACCCTCGGCTCGGGTTTGTCACCATCACCGATGTTCAAGTGACGGGTGATCTCCAACACGCCAGTGTTTTTTACACGGTTCTTGGGGATGAAGTTGAACGCAAAGACACCCAGAAGGCGCTGCGCGCAGCGACGGGCATGTTGCGCACCGAAGTCGGTAAGAACATCACCGCACGGCTGACGCCGAGCTTGGAGTTCATTTTGGATGGCCTGCCCGAAAACGCTTCGGCGATTGCGGACCTGTTGCGTGAAGCCAGTGAGCGAGATGCGGAAACGGGCCGGCAGGCTCAGTCCGCCCGTTTCGCCGGCGACGCTGATCCCTACAAGAGCGTGCCCGGCGAGGAAGAGTCCTCCTCAACAGACCGCTAGACGCGCACATGAGCGCTCGCTTGCTCGTTGGCGAAGAGCGCTCTATCGTCCTAGATAGCCCCCACAACGCTATGCCGGCAAGAATTGCCCGCACGAACAGACGGAGAACCCAGTGTCGATGAAGCGCGATAACCCCCGCCAGTACCACATTGAATTGGCCAAGGGCGATGTCGGCCGATACGTCTTCCTCCCGGGAGATCCCGGTCGTTGCGAAATGATCGCGTCCTATTTTGACGAGCCCCAGAAAGTGGCAAGCCACCGGGAGTATGAGACCTGGTCCGGGTATCTCGAAGGGGAAAAAGTCGCAGTGATGTCGACAGGTATTGGGGGACCTTCGGCCGCGATCGGCCTAGAAGAGCTCGTCGCCATCGGAGCGGACACCTTTGTTCGCGTGGGGACTTCGGGCTCCATGCAGGAGCACATTAAGCCAGGGGATATCGCCATTGTTTCGGGTGCGATCCGCGATGAGGGAACAGGGTTGCATTACCTTCCCATCGAGTTTCCGGCCGTCGCCGACGTAGATATCACTCAGGCCCTTCGCGATGCTGCTGTGGGTATGGATAAAAACGTTCACGTCGGTGTTTCCCAATCCAAGGACTCCTTCTACGGCCAGCACGCTCCCGAGCGAATGCCCGTGGCCTCTCAGCTCAGTGACCGCTGGGCCGCGTGGATTGGCGGGGGTGCCATCTGCTCGGAGATGGAAGCAGCCGCTTTGTACATTGTCTCTTCGGTTCTCCGGGTGAGAGCCGGCGGACTGATGATGGTGATGGGTCACCCGGATCAATCGCCGATGACGCCTGAGGAATGGGAAGCGTCAAAAGTTGACCACTTGCTGCCCGTGGCCATCGAGGGAATGAAAGAAATCATTCGCCGCGACAAGGCTTAGGACCCAAGCTCGACAGACTCCTCGGAATCAGCGGTATATCGAATCAGACCGTCCTCCACCAGGGAGTGAAGCGCCCGGGAAA
Source organism: Pontimonas sp. (assembly GCA_028096805.1). Classification (GTDB taxonomy): domain Bacteria; phylum Actinomycetota; class Actinomycetes; order Actinomycetales; family Microbacteriaceae; genus Pontimonas. The sequence goes on along the minus strand of JAOHDU010000004.1, from coordinate 41,933 downwards.
ACTGTTGCGGGTCGCTGACCAGTGTCCCCAGGAACGACAGCGGCACCGGGGTATCGCTGGCGCGCAGTTCGCGCAGCACTAACCCTCGCGCTTGGCGGTCGCTGCCTTCATAGCGAGCCTGGGCGGATGCGCGTTTGCCCTCATAGGGCGGGTAATCCTCGGCCCTCCACCGGCACGATGCAGAAACCGGGCAGTTGCCGCACAGGGGTTTCCGCGCGGTGCAGAGCACCGCTCCCAGTTCCATCAAGCCTTTAGCGAGCGTGACCTGCCTCCGCGCGCCTCGCACCTGGTCGAGGGCTTCTTGACCAGCGCGCAGGTCAGCAGCAGTGCGGGGTGGACCAGCTTCTGCTTCGCCGTGTTCGAGCCGAGCTAACACGCGACGGACATTCGTGTCCACCACGGGGTCGGGATAGCCGAAAGCAAAGCATCGGATCGCTCGCGCGGTGTAATCGCCGACGCCGGGGAGCGCCAGGAGCTCCTCGAGGTCGTGGGGGAGTTCGCCATTGTGGCGCTCCACAATGGCCTGTGCTGATTCGTGGAGACGTTTTGCTCTCCTGGGGTAACCGAGCCTCCCCCACAGGGTGAGAACTTCCGACAGCGGAGCCTTCGCGCAGGCTTCGGGTGTGGGCCACCGGTCCAACCACTCCAGCCACAGGGGAACGACCCGGGGGACCGGAGTTTGCTGAAGCATCACTTCGGACACCAGGACACCCCAGGCGGTGGTGTCCGGTGAGCGCCAGGGGAGGTCCCGATGGGACGCCTCAAACCAGTCAACAACGGCATCCATGGTCATCACCACACGCTAGCGAATCGATTCTGCTTTCCCAGCCGACACCTCTAAGGTTTGGGCATGAAGGTTCTCGTTACGGGTGCCACCGGATACGTGGGTGGGCGCCTGGTGCCCAAACTGCTTGAGGCTGGACATACGGTCCGGGTGATTGCTCGCGAGCCTCACCGGCTGGACAACGTCCCGTGGCGAAAAGACGTTGACATTGTCCAGGGTGACCTCTTGAATGTCGCCGACGTCCGCTCAGCGGTGGCGGGCCAGGACGTGCTCTACTACCTGGTGCATTCGATGTCCTCGGCGGGCGATTTTGAAGAACTCGAGCGGACGGTGGCCAATACGGTCGCCCAGGAAGCAGCCAGTGCTGGCGTGCAGCGAATTGTGTACCTCGGGGGCCTCCACCCCGACGGTCCCCTGTCGCGTCACCTGGGCTCGCGCAAAGAGGTCGGGGACATTCTTCTGTCCTCCGGTGTGCCCACCATTGCTCTGCAAGCCGGGGTCATTATTGGTTCTGGTTCGGCCAGTTTTGAAATGATTCGACACCTCACCGAGGTGTTGCCCTATATGCCCGCCCCGAAATGGGTCCGCAACTTTATTCAACCCATCGCTATCCGCGATGTCCTCCACTACTTGGTCGCCTCGGCCACGCTGCCCCCAGAAGTCAACCGAGCTTTCGACATCGGTGGACCCGATGTTTTCCGTTACGGGCAGCTGATGAATGGCTACGCGCTAGAGGCAGGTCTGAAGCAGCGTCCCATCGCATCGCTACCGGTCCTCACGCCGTGGCTCGCATCACAGTGGGTGAATCTCGTGACCCCTATCCCGCGGGCTCTCGCCGTGCCCATCATCGAATCCCTCCTGCACGATGCCGTCATGAAGAACCACGACATCGATGCGGTCATTGCCCCGCCGCAGGAGGGCCTCATCGGATATCGGCGAGCAGTCCGGTTGGCTCTTGCTCGGATGAGAAGTGGGGAGATGGAGACTTCCTGGCGGAACACCCCGGTGATTGGAGCACCCGCCGACCGTCTGCCCTCTGACCCCGAGTGGACGGGTCACACCGTCTACACAGACACCCGAGAGTTTGCTTCGCGGACGGATACTGATTCGCTCTGGAAAATTGTGGAAAGCATTGGCGGAGAAAACGGCTGGTACTCCCTACCGGTTGCTTGGGCGGCCAGGGGCTGGTTAGACAAGTTGGTAGGCGGAGTGGGTCTGCGCCGGGGCCGACGGGACCCGGACTCCCTGGTGATCGGCGATGCCTTGGATTTCTGGCGCGTCGAAGAAATCGACCACGGTCGTTTCTTGCGGCTTCGAGCCGAAATGAAGCTCCCCGGGCTGGCGTGGCTAGAGTTCACGGTGTCCCCGGGTGCCGACGGCGGCAGTGTGTTGCACCAGCGGGCCATCTTCTTCCCGCATGGCTTGGGTGGCCGACTCTATTGGCTCGCGGTGATGCCGTTTCACGGCATTGTGTTTGAGGGGATGGCGAGCTCGATGGCGCGGGCTGCGGAAGTCCTCTCACAGGCCCGTGAGGCCAAGCAGCCGCAGAACGCGGTACACTAGGGGCACATCCTCACCACCGGAGCGGTTCCCGCCCGGGTCTGGTTGAAGGTGTCGGCCTCACTCAGGGTGAGGCACCGCGGTATCTCGGTGGAGTTGAGTGGCTCCCTTTACCTCACTCACATATTTCCCAAGGAGAAGAATGGCCCCACAAGGCCCCCCAAGAAGTTCGTCGCGCTCTGGTTCCGCCAAGCGCGGCCGGAAAAAGCCTCTGGATGATGAAGGCATCATCCCCGTTTTGGCGCGCGCGGTGCGCGAAGTGGAATCCGCTGCGTCCCGGGGCAAAGTTGCCGGTCATAACCGCACCAAGTTTCAGGTTGCTGCCCTCCTCGTGCGCGAGGAGCGCCAACGCGCAAAGGAAGACACCGATGCTTCCCCCGCCCACAAGCAGGAAGCCCTGAAGCGACTGGATGGTTTGGCCGCGATCATGGCAAAAACAGCCGCCAAAGACACAACCCTTATCGCGCTTCTCGCACCCGAAGCCAAGGTCTCCGAGTCTGCCAAGAAAATGCGCCGGGACTTTCTCGTGCAATCGGGTGCCGTTCTCGCTCCGGAAGACCTGATCATTGTTGATGAGGCTGTCACGCCCGCGCCGGAAGCAGCGAAGCAGGTGGTGCCGGCGTCTGTTCGACAAGCACAGCTCGCGAACCCCTTCTTGGCACCTGATTTTGCGGCCTATCAAAAACCGCAGGCCGCCGCCGAGGGTTTGCTGATCAACTGGGAGTTGATTGAGCCGCTGTTTCGGGCGTTCGAGCAGGGGACCGGTGGTGGGGTCGCCAGTATGGAGCTGCCCAGCGGGACGGATGTTCACACACCGGGCGGTGTGGACCTCATGGTGCACCAGGCGGACTTTGTCGAAAGTGCCCGCCAAGGTCACCGAGCATTTTTACTGGCGGATGAACCGGGGCTTGGTAAAACTGCTCAGGCACTGATGGCTGCAGAGGCCTCCGGGGCTTTCCCCCTGCTGGTGGTTGTTCCGAACGTGGTGAAAACCAACTGGCTTCGCGAGGTTCACCAGTGGTTGCCAGGCCGCCGACCCACCGTCGTTCACGGGGATGGATTAGAGCTGAACGCCTTTAGCGATGTGTTCATCGTGAACTACGACATTTTGGATCGCCACGTGGGGTGGCTGTCCAAGTTCGATTTCCGCGGAATGGTCGTGGACGAAGCCCACTTCATCAAGAACAAAGATTCGCAACGCTCCAAAGCTGTTCAAGCCGTCGCAAAGACAATCAAAGCGCGCCTGCGTCACCCGCTCTTGGTGGCGTTGACCGGAACACCGTTGATCAACCAGATCGAAGACTTCCGCATGATTTGGCAATTTTTGGGCTGGATCGATGAGAAAAAACCCACCCAGACCCTGATGGCGAAACTGGAAGCCATTGGGCTGACCCCAGTGGAGCCTGGCTTCTTCTATGAGGCCCGCAAAGCGGTTATTTCCATGGGCATTGTGCGCAGACGCAAACAAGATGTCGCCAAGGACATCCCCGCTAGGCGTGTGGCAGATATTCCCGTGGAACTCGATGGTGCCCTGGGTCGGTCGATTGTGGATGCTGAGCGCAAGCTCGTTGAGCGGCTGCTGGAGCGTTATGACCGTGTCATTGCTGCACGAGGCGCCGCCGCAGACGATATCGATGAGGATTTGGTTCGTCTGGTCGCCTCGTCGGAGGTTGAGGAAACCACCGCGGATGACTCCGGTGACAATGTGTTCACCTTGGTGCGAAAAATTGGTAGCGCCAAAGCCATCATGGCCGCTGACTACACCGCCCAGTTGGCGCGCAACGTCGGCAAAGTGGTGTTCTTTGCCAAGCACATTGACGTCCTGGACGCCGCGGAGGCCCATTTCGCCCAGGTCGGCGTGAAGACCACCTCGATTAGGGGCGATCAAAGCTCCACCCAGCGACAAGCTGCCATCGATGCCTTTACCGAGGACGATGACGTTCAAGTCATCGTGTGTTCACTGCTTGCTGCGGGTGTCGGGGTGAACCTTCAGGTTGCCTCCAACGTGGTCCTTGCTGAACTGTCGTGGACCAGCGCGGAGCAAACCCAGGCCATTGACCGGGTCCACCGGATCGGTCAGGAACTGCCGGTAACCGCGTGGCGCATTGTCGCGGCCCAAACCCTGGATGCACGAATTGCTGAGCTCATCGATGAAAAGTCTGGCCTCGCGGCGCGTGCACTCGATGGGGAAGAATCGGACGCCGGTGTGGAGACGACGATGCAGGTCAGCGCGCTGATTGCTGTGCTCACTCAGGCCTTGGAGGCCAGAAGCTAGAAGCGGTGACCGCAGCTTCTGCTGCCGCACACCCATTCGAGGGCGGGGTCATCGGCGATGCCTCCGAGGGCGATATCCCCGAGTCGCTCGGCCACCAGCATCTCGTGGGAAGGGACTCCAAAGATCAGCGGAGTGCTCTGCGCGTGGTTGCACGCAGGACAGGGTGGGGGTGAATCGTCGAACAGATCGGTCATGGTTCCTCCGGCCGGAATGAGAGATAACCTCACCATCCCAGGAACCACTGACACTACGAATCAAACAGGTTGGCGGGAACCAGGCGATAGTGGATCCGGTTCACCATGAGTACCGCTAGCGCCATCATCCCCAGTGTGAGGGCTATCCCCCCGAGGTAGACGGCGGTGAGGGCCGGAGACACCGCGTTGACGGGGTCTAGGCGCGGGTTCACATACCACTCGGTTACTTGGCCCACCACAAAAGCGCCGACGATCCACCCGAGTGGATAGAGCAAGCTGGCAAAAGGCACCCATCGGGGAATTCGTGCCCGCAGCGGATTGAAAATCCAATCCACCACCAGGTAGCCGGGGATGATCAGGTGGAAGACCAGGTCTGGCCAGGCGAGCGCGGTCATGCTTCCGCTGGCGTTCGCTGGCGACTGCGAGAACAGAGTCGTGTGGGTGATGATGACCGCCAGCGCGTTCAGGGCAAGAAAACTTCGGACGGACGCGACCTTCGGAGTGTCTCGCCGTCCACTAAACCCGGCGAGCCCGGTGAGCAAGAGTCCCACGAAGCTGATGAAGGCGAATTGGATGGAAAAGTAGGACACAAATTCCAGCGCGGAGAACTGTTCCCGGCGAACCAGATCGATAATTTGGGCCCCAAGGGCGACAGCCAAAGTCAATGCGGCGAGGAGTGAGAGGAAACCGGTGACCGTCCGCAATCGCGGGGTCCGATCGGCGTGGGGCAGGTCTTCAAAAGTCTCTCGCACGCTTCGAGGCTAACAAGGAAACGCTCACTTGCCAGCGACGAAGCAACACCCCGTAGCCTGGAGACGTGTTTGACGTCGCTGTGGTGTACCTGATGAGAACCGACGAAGCGTCACCCCAAGTGCTGCTGGGGGAGAAATTGACCGGGCTCGGTCGAGGGAAGCTCGTGGGCCCGGGGGGCAAAAGTGAGGGCTCGGAAACACCGAGGGAAACAGCGGTTCGGGAAGTCTGGGAGGAAGTGGGGATCACCATTGACCCCGCAGACCTGGAGCCTCTCGCAGTCATCGAGTACCCCTTCATTGACCGAGCGGAGCTGTCGCAGCGCTCCCACGCGTTCCTCGCCCGGACGTTTGAGGGAGAGCCTCGCCGCTCCAGCGAGTTAGATCCCCGCTGGTGGGACATCGCTGAGATCCCTTTTGATCGCATGTGGTCAGATGCCGCACTCTGGTTGCCGCGCGCATTCGCCGGGGAGTTTCTCGAAGCGACCTTTCACATCGGTCGCGACAACAGCGTTGTCACCGCCTCCACCAACTGGTCGCACTCAGCAGGAACTAACCCAGGTTTTCTAGGCTGAGGGGCGAAAGGGGTTTCTCGCGTGGTGTCGAAGTTTGAGGCGTACACGCTTTTTGGTGTGTCACCGGGAGCGTCAGAAGACGAGCTCAAACGTGCCTATCGCAGAGCGTTGCGCGAGTCCCACCCCGACCATGGGGGAACGGCCGAGCATTTTGCCCGGGTTCAACAGGCCTGGGAAGCCCTCAGCGAACCGGATTCGCAGCCGACTGGCTCCTCGCGGGTGCCCCGGCGAGAGGGCGGGGCACGGTCGTCAGCGCCGCGCAGCGCGGGAGCCAAGTCCCACGGGCACCCGGGCGGCTGGTTCCGCGAGCGCTACGGCCTTCTTGTGCGCGAATGGCTGGGGCGAGGGGTAGAGGTTGACAACGTTTTTGACCCCGCACTGCTCGAGCGAGCACCCTCCGATATTCGGCACATTTTGACAGCGGCTATTGCGGAAGAGGACACCGCCAAAGACTTGACCGAGCTGGGCCCGGCGTTTGAGGTGTGGCACGACGTCCTCGTTGAGGGCTCGCGCGACCAGGGCGCTCAGAAAATTGATCACGTGGTGTTGGGGCCCAGTTTGCTCTGGGCGCTGCAGAGCGAAGACTGGGGGCACCCCGTCACTGTTCAGAAGGGTGATCTCGCTAGCGAGGGACTGGGGCCCAAAGAGCGCCCGATGAAAGAACTGGCGCAGATGGTCAAGAAACTCCAGCGCGGGCTGGGTGTGAAGTTCAGCGCCATCGGCTTTGTGGTCGCCGATGACCACACCTCGGCGCCCGTGCTGCCGGTGGGGTCGAGAGGAAGGCTTCCCGCTGAGCTCATCGCCCGCTCGAGCCTGGTGGAACACCTCGGCGACGATCTCGCGGGAGGATCCACCTCGCTGGTGGGAGACGACCTCTTCCCGCTGCGCCAGCGCCTTCGGGCCGGCATTCGCTTTGTTTAGCTCTTGGCGGCGTTTATGAGCCAGTCGCGCAGTGCCCGTGTGGAGAAGCAGTCAATTTCGTTGTAGTGCAGGATGCTCTGCTTGAGCGCTGCAGCCTCGCCCGTTCGACCGGTCGCGGTCAGGTCCCGGTACTGGGCGAACGCGACCACTGATTCACCGCCGCCGGCAATACCGGTGCGGACGCCCTTGTCTAAGTACACGGCTTCGAGGGCTTTGAGGCCGTAGCTGCCTAGCCCCACCACGAGCCCCTTCGTCACGATGGGCAGAAGATCACACAACAGATCATCCAGCAGGCTGGTGACCGTAGCGTGATGGGTGTTGTGCCGGGCCACAAGGTGCTTGAGCTTGGTGCGCTCATAGGAGGCGTAGTGAAAAACCCGCAGGTCGGGGTACTCGACTAGGCGCTGCTCCACCAGCTCGCAAAAGCGTTGGAGGGCGAGGCCCTCGTCCACAAAGTCTTCGGCCCAGATGCCGAGGAAATCCGGGTTGGCGGATCCCGGGTTGATGTTGTGCCCCCAGACCCCGAAGAGGTATTCAATGCCGAAGCGAGGCGGTGAACCAGCCCCGCTCTCCGTGATGGGTAAACCCTCCTCATCCCACTCTTGGTAGGTCGGGTCTCCCTCAAAATCAAAGAACAGGTCACCCGGGTTCGGCGAGGGAACCTGCGCGAGCACGGAGTGCGAGAGAACCTCCCACTGGGGTCGCGAACCGGGGTTGCCCAGTGTCGCCCACTGCATCCTCGCTTGTCGACGCAATCGCTCGAGAGTGGCCGCTCCCACTCCACTGACCGAGGACCGCAACGATTCCGGGGTGCTTTCTGCGAGTTGCTCCATCGTGGTGATTCCGGCGAGCCGCAGTTTGCTGCGTTGGGTAGTGCTGAGCTTGTACACCTGAAACAGGTCGTCGTAATCCAGAACCGCCTGGTGGCACGCACTGCACCCGGGTTTGCCACACGCCGGATACAGGGGGCTTCCCCACTCCACGGGGTCGGTCTGTGCTGAACGCTCATGAATGAGGTGGACCACCAACTCGCGTAAGTGTTTGTATTCCGACATCACGTCATCGACGGTGTGCACACTGGCCTGCCCATCGCCCAAAATCAGCCGAACCTCGGGGGAGGTGGCGATTCCTGCTTCGTGGAGTTGATCGGCGTAGGCCGCTAGTTGAACGAGTGCGGAGTCTTTGGCGCGCCGTGCGAGCTTGGTGTCCCACACTTCCCAGAGGGGTCCTTGGCGCACAACAAAGTCGGCAAACCCTTGAAACCCGATCGGTAGCTCCGCCTCGGGCAGTTGGGGTTGAAAAAACACGGCTTGAAAGAGGGCGTCAGCGTCGGAGTGGAGCGCCACGGTGGTTGCGTCACTCGCGGTTTGGATGGCTGCGCGCCAGGCTTTGGCTCCCGCGGAGCGCGGTGCACGGCTGTAGGGGATTTCGATCACCAGAGCCAGTGACTGTTTCAGGGTCTCGAGTGTGCGTTTCTCGTGCTCCAGGCCGAGTGCTGCCACCAAATCCATCATCGGGTCGGTGATGTCCTCAAGAACAACCGGTTTGCCCAGTTTCTCATCCACCGTGCGGGCAAGCTCCCACGGGCAGCGCGTATACGCGGTGAGATCACTGGGGGAGATGACCCAGGCGCCGTCGTCGAGTCGCTGCATACCGCGAGCCTAAGCGGTGCCCCCGACGGCCTAAATCAGATTGAGTTCGGTGAGCTTTGCGTTGAGCAGTGGGTTGCTGGGCTCGGTCAGGACTGAGCCGTCGGTGAAGGCCAAGACCGGAATGTTGGGGCGCCCGGAGAGCTCAATAGCTTGCGCTTTGTCGGCTTCGCTGGCGTCGACATCGTGGTACTCAAACCCGACCCCGTAGTGCTCCAGGAGCGCCTGGGCTCGAACACAGTCGCCACACCAGCTGGCGCCATAAAACTGGATGGGTGCTGTCTCTGCCATGGGGTACCTCACTACTGGTCTCAATCGTGTCGATAGCGTAACAGCGGTACCCGGACCGCCGGTGAATCCACCCTCAGGCTCCTAGACTGACGAGCGTCGAGAGTATTTCTCACACGAAGGGGCGCCACCATGGTGAACACAACCGGACCGGGGCCATCGTTTTCGCCCGAACCTGATGGACATTCCACCTACCGCCCTGGCATGGATGAACACGTCGATCCGGCCAGTATCGCCATGCGGGTGGAAAAGGACTCCCTGGGCGAGCACGAGGTGCCAGCCGACGCGTACTGGGGTATCCACACCGCTCGGGCGCTCGAGAACTTTCCGATCACCCGGCGTGCGATCTCCAACTACCCCGACATGATTCGCGGGCTTGCTCGCGTGAAACAAGCGGCCGCTCGCGCTAACCGCGACATTGGTGTCCTCTCGCCAGAAAAAGCCGCGGTCATCGATCAGGTCTGTGAAGAACTGGTGGCAGGCCGTTGGCACGAACAGTTTGTGCTGGGTGCCGTCCAGGGTGGGGCGGGAACCTCCACCAACATGTGCGCCAATGAAGTAATAGCCAACCGGGGACTAGAAATCATGGGTCACACCAAAGGTGACTATCAGCACTTGCACCCGATTGACGATGTGAATCGATCACAAAGCACGAACGATGTGTATCCCAGCGCGATCAAGTTGGGAATGGTGTTTGGAGTGTGGCGGCTTGCCGCCGAACACCGGTTGCTCTCGGAATCCTTCGCCGCAAAAGGCCGGGAATTTGCCGACATCCTCAAAGTGGGGCGCACCCAGATGCAAGACGCCGTGCCGATGACGTTGGGGCAAGAATTCCGGGGCTTTGCGAACACGCTGGGAGAAGACCAAGACCGCATTGAAGAAACCATCCCGTTCCTGTGCGAAGTAAACCTTGGCGCCACGGCCATTGGCACGGGAATCACAGCAGATCATCGCTACCCCGAGGCTGTTCGCGCGCACCTAGCGGAGCTGACGGGGCTCGCCATCCACACCGCGCCAGACCTGATTGAGGCCACCAGTGACGCGGGAGTGTTCATGACGCTCTCCAGTGTTCTCAAACGCTCCGCGGTGAAGCTCTCCAAAATATGCAACGACCTGAGGCTGCTCTCCAGCGGACCCCAGGCGGGGCTGGGAGAAATTGAGCTTCCCGCGCGCCAGGCGGGCTCGTCGATCATGCCCGGGAAGGTCAACCCCGTGATCCCGGAGGTGGTCAACCAGGTGGCCTTCGCGGTGATTGGTTCGGATGCCACGGTCACCGCCGCGGCGGAGGCCGGGCAGTTGCAACTCAACGCGTTTGAGCCGATTATCGCTGCCTCCATGATGCAGTCGATGGTGTGGCTGACCAATGCGTGTAAAACACTAAGGGTCAACTGCATTGACGGTATTACCGCTAACGAAGACCGGTTGCACCAGATGGTCGAAGCGAGCGTCGGAGTCGTCACCGCCCTCACTCCCTACATCGGGTATGGGAAGGCTGCGGCTATTGCCCACGAGGCGCTTGCCGGAAAAGGCACAGTGCGAGAGCTCGTGATCGCCCAGGGGTTGATGGCGTCAGAAGAGCTCGATACGGTGCTGTCTCCCGCCCGGTTGAGCGGGCTAACCCTTGCCACGGGTCTGATTCCTCTCCCTCCGCTCGGCGAAGAACCAGAAAACGTCGGTTAACGCCCCACCGCCCAGTGGCGAGGCGGAGCCTCCAGCGCTTCTGGGCGGTGAGTAGCTGTCTATCAGTGTGCCAAAGCTGTGCTGGGCCAACAAGGCCCGGGCATCACACCTTGGTAACGGTCCTGGGTCTGTTCGCGAGGCCTTCTCGGTGCTAGTGTTGCTCCTTGTGCCGTGAAACGGCCGCGGATTGAGAGAGCTTCACCATCCTGGTGTGGCGCCGCGCAGCGAGACGAAGGAGAGCTGACATGGCTATGGCCCAAGCAGAAAAAGCAACAATCATCGAGAAGTATGCGACCCACCCCGGTGACACCGGTTCTCCCGAAGTCCAGATTGCGCTGATGACCCACCGCATTGTGGAGCTCACCGAGCACCTCAAGGGTCACAAACACGACCACCACTCGCGTCGCGGGTTGCTCCTGATGGTCGGTCGCCGTCGTCGCCTGTTGGGTTACCTGCAGCGCATTGACATCGCCCGCTACCGTGCGCTGATCGAAAAACTCGGTCTGCGCCGATAAAGCCCCAAACATCCGATACCCCCGCCCGGCGCGGGGGTATCGCTTTTTAGGGGCTAAGCCGATACCCTGGGAAAGTCCGCAACGCGGATGGATAACCAAATATGGCTCTCCACGGAGTAGGTGGGTAAGGAGCTGGTCACCGGTGGTGGTCTACTGTCCCAGACAGTGCACTTCTACTGTTGGCCAGAATGAGGCCCTCACACGTGTGTGGCATATCTTCATGCCTGCTCTCTCGCGGATCGCCGCCATTACCGGTAACACTGCCGGCAATGTTTGCTGAATAAAGGAGAAGTGACCTTAATGGAAGGTCCAGAAATTAAATTCGCCGAAACCGTTCTCGATAACGGTGCTTTCGGTAAGCGCACTGTGCGCTTTGAAACGGGTCGTTTGGCCCAGCAAGCCCAGGGAGCGGTTGCCGCATACCTGGATGAGGACACCATGTTGCTCTCGGCAACCAGTGCCTCAAAGAATGCCCGGGAAGGCTTTGACTTCTTCCCGTTGACCGTTGACGTGGAAGAGCGCTCGTATGCTGCGGGCAAGATTCCCGGCTCGTTCTTCCGCCGTGAGGGTCGCCCCTCCACAGACGCCATCCTGGTGTGCCGTTTGATTGACCGGCCGTTGCGTCCATCGTTCGTTGATGGACTTCGCAACGAGGTGCAGATTGTCATCACCGTGCTCTCCATGGCACCCGATGAGTTCTATGACGCCCTCGCGATTAACGCAGCTTCGGCGTCCACCCAGATTTCGGGCCTGCCCTTCAGCGGTCCGATCGCTGCGGTGCGCTTGGCTCTGATCGGTGACCAGTGGGTTGCCTTCCCCAAGCACAGCCAGCTGGCGGAAGCAGTCTTCGACATCGTTGTGGCAGGCCGCGTGGTCACCATGCCCGATGGCTCGGAAGATGTCGCCATCATGATGGTGGAAGCAGAAGCCACCGAGGTGAGCTGGGAGCTCATCCAGGGCGGCGCTACGAAGCCCAGCGAAGAAGTTGTTGCGCAGGGTCTCGAAGCGGCCAAGCCTTTCCTCAAGCAGCTGGTCGAGGCGCAGCAGAAGCTCGCTGACCAGTCCGCTAAGGAAATCGAAAACTACCCGGTCTTCGCTGACTACACCCCCGAGGTATTGGCAGCGGTCGACGCTGAGGCAGCCACCAAACTGGCGAGCGTCTACCAGATCGCTGACAAGAAGGAACGCCAGGCTGCAGACGATGAGCTGAAGTCCGCTGTGAAAGATGCCGTTGCCGCGCAGGTTGAGGCAGGCACCCTTCCCGAAGGCTCCAACGCCATGGTGTCCGCCGCCTACAAGTCGGTGACCAAGCGCGTCATGCGCACCCGCGTTCTCGCTGAGGGCATCCGAATCGATGGTCGCGGTGGGTCTGACCTGCGCGTCATTGATGCTGAGGTGGACATCATTCCTCGGGTTCACGGTTCCGCACTGTTCCAGCGCGGTGAGACCCAGATCATGGGTGTCACGACACTGAACATGTTGAAGATGGAGCAGCAGATTGACTCGTTGAACCCTGTGACGAGCAAGCGCTACATGCACCACTACAACTTCCCGCCCTATTCGACCGGTGAAACGGGTCGTGTGGGTACCCCTAAGCGTCGTGAAATTGGTCACGGCTTCCTTGCGGAGCGTGCTTTGGTGCCGGTGTTGCCTTCTCGTGAAGAGTTCCCTTACGCCATCCGTCAGGTGTCGGAAGCATTGAGCTCGAACGGTTCGACCTCCATGGGTTCGGTGTGTGCCTCGACGTTGTCGATGCTCAACGCCGGTGTTCCGCTGAAGGCTCCGGTTGCGGGTATTGCCATGGGTCTGATTTCCGATGAGGTTGACGGGGAGATGCGCTACGCAGCTCTGACCGACATCCTCGGTGCGGAAGATGCCCTGGGTGACATGGACTTCAAGGTGGCAGGGACCACCGAATTCGTCACCGCGATTCAGCTCGACACGAAGCTCGATGGAATTCCAGCGAGCGTCTTGGCGGGCGCATTGACGCAGGCTAAGGATGCGCGACTGCACATCCTCGCGGTCATGAACGAAGCAATCGATTCCCCGGATGAGATGGCTGCGACCGCACCTCGCGTGATCACCGTGAACATTCCTGCCGACAAGATCGGTGAGCTGATTGGGCCTAAGGGTAAAACCATCAACTCGATTCAGGATGAGACCGGCGCTCAAATCTCGATTGACGATGACGGCACAGTCTTCATTGGTGCCGTTGACGGGGAGAGCGCTGAAGCAGCGCGCACCCGCGTCAATGCGATTGCCAACCCCGTGAACCCCGAGGTGGGGGAGCAGTACCTGGGAACGGTCGTCAAGATCGCTGCCTTCGGTGCCTTCATCTCTCTGGTTCCCGGCAAGGACGGCCTGCTGCACATCTCTGAGGTGCGCAAGCTGGCCGGCGGCAAACGAGTCGACGATGTCGAAGACGTTCTGTCGGTGGGTCAGAAAGTCCTGGTGGAAATCTCCAAGATTGATGACCGTGGCAAGCTCTCCCTCAGCCCCGTGGTGGCAGAGGACGGCGAAGCCGCAGCCGAGTAATAAATGCCACGAAGACCCGGCCCCTCAGGAGGTCGGGTCTTCGTGCGTTAACCTTCAACCACGCCACGACGCTTTCCGCCCGGCCAAAAAGAGGCCATTCGGGTAATTTTTGCTGATTTACCATGGATGAAAACAGGATTGAGGTACTTTTTCTGCCCTCTATTTACCGGGCATTCAGGAAAATTTCAGCCAAAATAGGGTGTTTATGTAGCAAAAAAGTGCGCCCAGGGGTAGCGTGTTGGGGCTGGTGAGCATCCTTGATACTCACTGCATAGAGGACAATTCCTCGACCACCCGCCGACGGGTCCGTCGCGCCGACGGGCGGTGTTAAGAATCATGAAAGGGAGAATCATGGATCTGCTTGTGATCACGCAGGCGTTCTTTATGCTCGGATTTGTCGCAATGGCGGCAGGTACGGTCTACTTCGTTCTCGAACGAGGCGACCTGAAGCCCGAGCACCGGATTGCCGCAACCTACGCGGGAATCATTACCTTCATCGCAGCCATCATGTACTGGGTCATGACCGACATCGTCGGTTTCTTCGACCGGTCCATGGCCTCTGGTGCGGAAATCGGCGCAACGATGCCCTTCCGTTACATTGACTGGCTGTTGACCACCCCACTGCTTTTGGTGGAGTTCGGTTTGATCGTTGCTATTGCCGGCGCAGCCAGCAAGGGCTTCGTGACCCGCATTGTTATCGCTGACATCATCATGATCGTCACCGGTTACCTTGGTGAGGTCGGAACCGAGGGTGAACTGTCCACCTGGATCTGGTTCATCATCTCGAGCCTCGCATGGGTCTACATCGTGTACGCGGTGTTCCAGGTCAAGCTCGACGGCATGCCAGATTACGCAGCAAACGCTGTCCGCATCATGCGCCGCTTCGTTATGTTCGGTTGGGCCATTTACCCAATCGGTACAGCAACCGAAGAGTTCATGAAGCTCAGCGGTGCTGACGTGAGCAACGCTGTTGCGATTGCCGCAATTGTGTACGTCATTGCTGACGTGCTCAACAAGGTTGGTTTCGGTATGGTCGCTGTTTCGGCAGCAAAGAAGGCCTAGTCCTTCCCTACCAAACCCAGAAGGCCCGGAGCATTGCTCCGGGCCTTCTGCCTTTAGCGCACAGTCAAAAGCGCTAGTGTAAGGGCGCCATGTCACCCGCTGTCGATTTTGATCTGACCACTCCGGAACTCTCCTTCACCGCCAGTGGGGACGCGATTGTCTCCCGTACCGTTCACCCGAGCGGGGTGCGAATCCTTACTGAAGAAGTCCCCGGAGCGCTGTCTGCCTCCGTGGGTTTCTGGATCGCCGTCGGGTCGCGAGATGAAGACACGGTTGCCTACGGCTCCACGCACTTTCTCGAGCACCTGTTGTTCAAGGGCACCACCACGCGCAGCGCGCTGGATATCGCCGTGGCTTTTGACGAAGTCGGGGGCGAACACAACGCCATGACGGCGAAAGAACACACCTGCTATTACGCAAAGGTGCAGGACCACGACCTCGGTATGGCCATCGATGTGCTCGCCGATATGGTGGCGGACTCTGTCCTTGACCCGCACGAGTTTGATGTCGAGCGCACCGTCATTCTGGAAGAGTTGGCGATGGCCGATGACGACCCCAGCGATGTTGCCCACGAGCGCGTGATGGAAACCGTTCTTGGCTCGCACGTCCTAGGGCGACCCATTGGGGGTAACCCCGAGACCATCAAAGCGGCCACCCGGGATTCAGTGATGGCCCACTATCAGCGCTACTACACCCCATCAGAGCTTGTCGTCACGGCTGCGGGGGGACTCTCTCATGAGGTTGTCGTCGCTCGCGTGATCAGCGCTCTTGAAGCCTCTGGGTGGGATATGTCCGCGGGGTCCGATCCGGCACCACGGCGATCCAGCGCACCCGCCGCCCTGGAGTTCGCAGCGCGAGGGCTTACGGTGACCCGGCCGCTGGAGCAGGCGGTCGTTGCGCTCGCGACCCCGGGCCTTCGAGCCAGCGATGAGAGACGCCACGCCTTCGCGGTGATGTCTCAGGTTCTCGGTGGCGGCATGTCTTCCCGGCTTTTCCAGGAGGTTCGCGAGAAGCGGGGGCTCGCCTACTCGGTGTATTCCTACGGCGCGAGTTACGCCGACGCGGGTGTGTTTGGAATGGCTGGGGGAACGTCGCCGGGCAGTGCCCACGAAGTCGCCACAGTGATGAAGGATGAGCTGTGGCGAATGGCTGATTCCGGCATTACCGCAGACGAGCTCACCCGAACGATTGGGAGCGTTGCCGGAGGCTCTGCGCTGGCTCTCGAAAACAGTGATGCGCGCATGATCCGTCTGGGTCGTGCCGAGTTAAACACGGGAGAGTTTGTAGACCGAGATGAGGGGCTTGCCAGGCTTTCTGAGGTGACCCGCGAAGCAGTGCAATCCATGGCCGAAGACTTAGCGAACGAGCCGCTCTCTGCGGTCGTTGTAGGCGCGGTGCCGGAGGGAATGGCCGAGGGCCTCGCCCACGAATCCCGCGTGGCCTCCGGGCGCTAAAGCGAGGGTGTGACGAGGGATGTCTCGGTACCTGTATCTGGTCCGCCACGGTGAACAAGTGGACGCGGAGTTTGGCCTTCCCGAGGGACCGCTCAGTGACAAGGGGCTCCAGCAAGCCCAACTGGTGGCCAGGCGCCTGCGCGATGTTCCTTTCGATGCCGCCTACACCTCACCTCTGCAACGCGCGGTGGAGACCGCGGAGGTCATCACCACGGAGTTGGGCCGCGAAGCCGCGACACAAAGCGCGCTGTTGATGGACTGTGTGCCAGGCGGCGTGACCCCGGAAATGCCTGCCGCCTTTGAAGGGTTCTTTGGCGGGTTCAGCCCCGAAGAGCTTGCCGCCGGTGAGGCACAAATGTCGGATGCCATTGCCGAGTGGTTTGCCCGCTCCAGTGAGGATCGACACGAACTGCTGATCACCCACAACTTTGTGATCGCCTGGTTTGTTCGCGAAGCCCTCGGCGCGGAAGCTTGGCGCTGGATCGGACTCAACCAAGCGAATGCTGGGCTCACCATCATCCGAGTGCGAACGGCGAAACCCCCGGTGTTGATTACGCATAACGACGTGGGTCACCTTCCGCGGAACCTGCGCACGGGTCTTCCCCAAGACCTCGCCATTTAGGGGTTCTGATCGCTTCGCCCGCCTAACATGGAGGCATGGAGTTTGAGGCCGCCAGGACGCGCGTAGACGCCCTGAGAGAGCGCATTCGCGCCCTCCAGGATGCCTACTATCGCCGGGATGAAGTGTTGGTCTCGGATGCCGACTACGACGCGCTGGTCCGAGAGCTTGAGGCTCTCGAGCAAGAGCACCCCATCCTTGGCAGCGATGATTCCCCGACACAAGGTGTCGGGTTTGGCTCGGGTGCGCTCTTTTCCCCGGTGACACATGCCGAGCGAATGTTCAGCTTGGATAACGTCTTCAGCCCAGAGGAAATGACCGCGTGGTTAGAAAAGATTCAGAGTGTCCACCCCGGTGCCACCTATCTGTGTGAACTCAAAGTCGATGGTCTTGCGCTAAACCTCCGCTACGAGGCAGGGCGGCTCGTTTCGGCGGCTACCCGCGGCGATGGTGTGACCGGGGAAGACGTGACAGAGAACGCACTGATGGTGCCCTCAATTCCCCGCACACTGGAGGGCTCCGATCACCCGGAGCTGGTGGAAGTCAGGGGAGAGGTGGTGTTTCCTCGGGCCGCTTTTGATTCGCTGAATGCACGCCAAGCCGAGGCGGGAGAAAAAGTCTTCGCCAACCCGCGTAATGCCGCCTCAGGCTCGTTGCGACAAAAAAGCGAGGGCAAAACCCCCGCCCAACGCGCGCTGGTGCAGGAGCGTCTCGCGGGGCTCACCATGGTGGTGCACGGTATCGGGGCGTGGGACTCTCCGCCCGTGTCCACCCAGAGTGAGGTGTATGACCTGCTGCGATCGTGGGGTTTGCCCACCTCAAGCGAGGTGAAAGCGGTCTCTGGTGTGGAGGGTGTTCTCGCGTTCATTGATCACCACAACACTCACCGGGGTGATGTCGCCCACGAGATCGACGGGGCGGTCATCAAGGTCGATCAGTTTGACGCTCAGCGTGAGCTTGGTGCGACCTCCCGCGCTCCGCGCTGGGCTATTGCGTATAAATATCCGCCCGAGCAGGTGAACACCATCCTGCGGGACATCGTGGTGAGTGTGGGGCGCACGGGGCGGGCGACCCCCTATGCGGTGTTAGACCCGGTCAGGGTTGCAGGCTCGGAGGTGGAGCGCGCCACCCTGCATAACCAGGACGTCGTGAAAGCCAAAGGCATCTTGATCGGTGACACCGTCGTTATTCGTAAAGCCGGTGACGTGATCCCCGAAATCCTGGGGCCGGTGGTGGAAAAGCGTGACGGTAGCGAGCGAGCGTTTGTGATGCCCACGCACTGCCCCGACTGTTCCGCCGTGTTGGCCGCGTCGAAAGAGGGTGATGTTGACCTGCGCTGTCCGAACACGCAAGCGTGTCCCGCACAGGTGCGTGGCCGAATCGAGCACATCGGGTCCCGCGGGGGGCTCGATATAGAGGGCCTTGGAGAAGTCAGCGCAGCGGCTCTGACACAACCTCGTGAACCCCACACTCCACCGCTCGTGAACGAGGCGGGATTGTTTAGCCTGCGCATCGAGGACCTTTTCCCCATTGTGGTGGAGGTCAAAGACCCCGACACCGGGTTAGCTAAGCGAGACCCCACAACGGGGGAGGTTAGTACCCAAAGCCCGTATCGGCGGGCGAGGAAAAAATCTGACCCTGCGTTTGACGCCGTGGCGCCGGAGTTTGCGGGGGATGCTGATTCGGTTCCCTCCAAAGCGGCCTATGAGCTCATCGAACAACTCGAGCAGGCACGCAGCCAACCGTTATGGCGATTTCTGGTCAGTTTGAACATTCGCCATGTCGGTCCGGTCGCAGCCAGGCTTCTCGCCAGTGAATATGGCTCCCTCGAGGCGATCATGGCGGCGACAGCCGAGCAACTCGCGGCCATCGATGGCGTGGGTGAGACGATTGCTCAGTCCATCGTTCACTGGTGGGGCGTCGACTGGCACCGGCACATTGTTGACTCCTGGCGGGCAGCAGGGGTGAGCTTTGCCGATGAGCGGGTGTCGGGTGGTGTTAGCTCACAAACCCTCGCGGGTCTCACCGTCGTGGTGACGGGGGCAATTCCCGGTCACACTCGAGAAAGTGCGGAAGAAGCTGTCAGGGCGTGCGGGGGTAAACCCACTTCCTCGGTGAGTAAATCGACCTCCGTGGTGGTTGCCGGAGCGGGCGCCGGGTCAAAAGCCCAGAAAGCACTCGATTTACGCATCCCGGTAGTAGACGCCGAGAATTTTGCCACCCTGTGCGCGGAAGGTCTCCCACCCAGCGCGCTTTAGACTGGTGGCTCACCAAAGGAGATACATGCCCGACATGACCCCCGAGGCGATCCGCCACCTCGCATCGCTGTCACGAATTGCCCTCAGCGACGAGGAAATCACCCGCCTCAGCGGTGAACTTCCGGCCATCGTGAGCGCTGTTGAGGCCGTGCAAAAGGTCGCCGGAGACGATGTGGTGCCCACCTCGCACCCCATTCCCCTGGGCAACGTGTTTCGTGAAGATATTGTCGGTACTCCGCTCACCACCGAGCAAGCCCTGGAAGGGGCGCCCGACCACGATGGGTCCCGTTTCCGGGTCAGCGCCATCCTGGGAGAGGAACAGTGAGCGAACTGATTTCGATGCGCGCCTCGGCGGCATCGAAAGCGCTGCAGGACGGCTCGCTCTCGAGCGTTGAGCTCACGCAAGCTCACCTCCACCGGATGGACGCCACCGAGGGTGCGCTGGGGGCCTTTCTGGCTCGCTCCGCCACAGCCTTGGAAAACGCAGCCGCAATTGACCAGCGTCGAGCGGCTGGTGAGAGCCTGTCGCCGCTGGCCGGGGTGCCGATTGCGATCAAAGACGTGCTGTGCACGACAGACATGGTGACCACGGCGGGCTCCCGCATTTTGGAAGGATGGACCCCGCCCTATGACGCCACGGTGGTGTCCAAGCTTCGCGAGGCGGGAATGGTGGCGCTCGGCAAAACCAACATGGACGAATTCGCCATGGGCTCCTCCACCGAACATTCGGGTTATCACCCCACTCACAACCCGTGGGATCCCACCGTCGCTCCGGGAGGATCCGGAGGGGGCTCGGCGGCCGCCGTGGCGGCAGGGCAAGCACCACTCGCGGTGGGAAGTGACACCGGAGGATCAATTCGTCAACCGGCCTCGTTTACCGGAACGGTGGGGGTGAAGCCCACCTACGGTGGTGTCAGCCGTTACGGGGTCATCGCGCTGGCCTCCTCGCTCGATCAGGTGGGCCCGGTCTCTCGAACCGTTCTCGACTCGGCGTTGTTGCACGATGTCATGGGAGGTCATGACCCCAGGGATGCCACCAGCATCCCCACACCGTGGGCCAGCATGGCGGCAGCCGCCGAGCGCGGCGCTCGTGCGGAGAACCTCACCGAGGTTCGGGTGGGTGTGGTCAGCGAATTACTGGGAGAGGGAATCTCTCCAGCAGTTCGTCAACGCTTTGACGAGGCGGTGGAGTTGCTCACCCAGCAGGGTGCTGAGGTGGTGGAGGTGAACCTGCCGCACTGCGAATACGCTGTGGCCGCCTACTACCTGATTTTGCCGGCGGAAGCTTCGAGTAATCTCGCCAAGTTTGACTCAGTCCGTTTTGGCTTGCGCGTGACGCCAGAGGGCAATCCCACGGTCGAAGACGTCATGTCGGCCACACGAGATGCCGGATTCGGTGATGAGGTGAAGCGCCGCATCATTTTGGGCACCTACGCCCTGAGTGCTGGTTACTACGACGCCTATTACGGGTCCGCGCAGAAAGTTCGCACACTAATTCAGCAAGATTTTGCCCAGGCTTTCGAGAAAGTTGACGTTTTGATTTCGCCTTCCACGCCGACCACAGCATTCCCGCTGGGGGACAAAATGGACGACCCGTTGGCGATGTGGGCGGGCGATGTCACCACCATCCCGGTCAACCTCGCGGGAATACCCGGGATGTCATTGCCCATGGGGCTCAGCGCTGAGGATGGTTTACCGGTGGGTCTGCAACTGATGGCACCCGCCTATCAGGACGCGCGGCTCTACGAGGTGGGAGCCACGATCGAGCGGCTATTCGAAGAACGTGATGGCTTCTTGGTGTCCGAGCGCGTTCCAGAGGTGATGTAATCATGGCTCAGCCTGAACTGATGGATTTCGATCAAGCCCTGGAAATGTTTGAGCCCGTGGTGGGCTTTGAAGTCCACGTGGAGCTCTCGACGGCCACCAAAATGTTTTCTGATGCCCCGAACCCGGCGGCGATGGATGAAGCCCAGATCGCGCCTAACACCTGCATCACACCCTTGTGTCTGGGCTTGCCCGGCAGCCTCCCGGTGGTGAACAAAACAGCGGTGGAATACAGCATTTCGTTGGGTTTGGCGCTGGGGTGCGACATTGCTCCGGTGTCACGTTTTGCGCGGAAGAACTACTACTACCCCGATTTGGCGAAGAACTACCAGATCAGCCAGTACGACGAGCCCATTGCGTTCGAAGGGTCTGTGTCCGTCGAACTCGATGATGGAACCCTCATCGATGTGCCGATCGAGCGGGCCCACATGGAAGAAGACGCCGGAAAACTCACCCACGTGGGTGGAGCCACGGGTCGCATCCAAGGCGCTGAGTATTCACTCGTTGACTACAACCGGGCGGGTGTGCCGCTGGTGGAAATTGTCACCAAGCCCATCGAGGGTGCTGAGCACCGAGCGGGTGAGCTCGGCCGCGCCTATGTTTCCACCATTCGTGACATGGTGCGAAGCCTGGGGATTTCCCACGCCCGCATGGAGCGAGGCAACCTGCGCTGTGACGCGAATGTGTCGCTGCGCCCCCGTGGTTCTGCCGCCTATGGCACGCGGACCGAAACCAAGAACGTGAACTCGTTCCGGTCCATCGAACGGGCGGTCCGGTATGAAATTCAGCGCCAGGCCTATATTTTGGCCTCTGGTGGGGCCATCACCCAGGAAACCAGGCACTGGCACGAAGACACCGGTGTCACGTCACCCGGCCGCCCCAAGAGCGACGCGGATGACTACCGGTATTTCCCTGAACCGGATTTGTTGCCGGTCGAGGCAACATCAGAGCTGGTGGAGTCCCTCCGAGCGCAGCTACCGGAGCAACCTGTTGAAATGCGACGTCGCCTGCGCGCCGAGTGGGGTTTCTCCGATGTCGATTTCCAAGCGATTGTGAACGCTGGTTTGTTAGGCGAGATGCACGAGACGGTGTCCTTGGGCGTCTCTGCCGCCGCTGCGCGTAAGTGGTGGATGGGCGAGCTCAGTAGGCTCGCCAACGACCAAGGGGTCGAACCCGGGGCCATTGCCACGGCCGACGACGTAAAGGCCCTGCAGACCCTGGTCGATGACGGGCGCCTCACCGACAAGCTGGCGCGAGAGGTGCTCGGCGCCATGGTCGCTGGTGAAGGAACGCCGGAGGAGATTGTTGCTGCCCGGGGTCTTGAAGTTGTCTCCGACGACGGCGCCCTGTTGGCCGCGATTGACGAAGCCCTGGCCGCTCAACCCGATGTGCTCGGCAAAATTCGCGAAGGCAAAACTCAGGCCGCAGGCGCCATTATCGGGGCCGTGATGAAAGCGATGCGTGGTCAAGCCGATGCGGCGCGCGTGCAAGCTCTCGTGATCGAGCGGGCACAGACAGACGCTTAGTCGGCTCCCACAACGGGGGTGAGCGCCTCGGTCAGTGCCGCAAACCCCTCAGTCTTGCTGATGCGTGCCTCACCATCGCCTGATTGGGGGCCATAAGCACCAAAAGACGCGTGGTTCGCTCCCTCAATCACTAGCTCCTGGGCTCCTGAGGGCAACAATGCGCGGGCCTCTGTGACCGCCGTCAGATCGGTCAGGTCATCTCGATCGCCGAGGAGTTGAATGACGTCGAGGTTCGTTGCGGAGAGGTCGTTGGCGCAAAAGCTCGCAAGCAACACCAGGCCCTGGAGGGGCTCTTCCTCGGCGACCATGCAGGCCTTGACACCGCCCAGCGAGTGCCCACCCACCCACCACTCGGTGACGGTGGCGGCGGTTGCAGTGGCCTCCACCAAGGGAGTGACATCAAACAGCGCCATGTTGAACATTGGTTCAATAATCACCACGGTCAGCCCATCCGCGACGAGTTCCTGGAGCGCGGGAAGGTAAGCGTAGGGATCCACTTTTGCGCCGGGGTAAAAGACCATTCCGGTGGTGGATTCCGCATCCGCCGGGGCGGCGGTGATGAGCCCGGGAGAAAGTGACACAGCAATGCGGTCATCGGCAAACGCCGCATCGACGGCCGCGCGATCAGCGGGCAACACAATGTGGAACCACGTGAGGAAGGTCACGATGGTGACCAGGAGTGCCGTGATGGCGGACCAGCCCGTGATTCGAATACGCCGGATCACGAGTCGGGAGGTTTTTCGGGCCTGGCTCATCCGGTGGGGCTTTCGATATGGAATACTGGGGGGACCATGAACATTGTCATCGTAGTTGTTACGTCTGTTATCTTCCTTGCATCGTTTCCGATGTTCACCTATTCGTTCGTGGTTCCCGAAGTTTTCGCCCCCTGGCTGTTTGGTGCAGGGGTTTTGACCGCGTGCTTGGCCTTCGCGATCCCCATGGTGTTTCTGGGTCGACGTCGCTAGGCAGCCTCGGAGCGCACCCGCTTCGAAAAGTTCCAGAGGCGGTCTTTCATGCCCCGCGTCTTGTGGGTGACGATGGTCTCTGGCTCCGGTATCTCTGCTGAGGCAACGGGGAGCACCCGAATCAAGAGCGAACACGCGAGATCAGCGCACAGGTAGGTCCCGACAGAAGCTCCCCGGGCACCCGCTTCGCCCGTTTTAGGGGCGGTGAACAAACTCACCTGCGGTGCCGGCTGGTGAGTGTGGCACAGCACACACATGGCACTGCGCCCGCCCGGCATGGGGGAGGCCGCTGCACGGACCATGAGACCCCACAATTCGTCGCCCGCCCAAAACACTAAGTACCCGCGGGTCTTATGGTGGGCATCGCGCCAGCCGAGGAACTCCCGTTCGTCCCACACGGTTTCGTGCAGGCCCGGGATGGTCATCACCTCGAGTTCGTCAACAGACATGTTGATCATGCTTGCTCGGATCATGTCCTCGGTTACCGCACGCATCACTCCAGTCTAGGACGGGTGTTAACGACAGAGCGGGCCTGCCCGAAGGCAGACCCGCTCTGGTGCGTCTTGCAGGAAGACTAGAGGGGGCGGATGTTCTCCGCCTGAGGGCCTTTTTGACCCTCGGTTACATCGAATTCGACCTTCTGGTTTTCTTCCAGTGAGCGGTAGCCGCTGGACTGGATTGCCGAGAAGTGTGCGAAAACGTCGGCCGAGCCATCATCAGGAGTGATGAAGCCGTAGCCTTTGTCACCGTTGAACCATTTAACGATTCCGGTTGTCATTCTGTGTCTCTTTTCTTTGGTGCTGTGGTGCGCAGTTTCGACGCTCGAAACCAACGGTCGAAACTTCAGGGAACCCTGCCCCTCACGAGGTGCACTGCATCCAAAGACCCAGTAGGGAAATCCGTCTAACAAACGACATCTTCAGCGTAGCGGTACTGGAGCGGCAAACCTAGTGCCGTTACCACTCAGTTACCAAGAGTTCAGCGCGGGTACAGTGGGGCAACTTTCTAAAAGGAGGCAATGTGGAGAGAGAAATCGAGTCTGTCTGGGACTACCCGAGGCCTCCTCGCCTCGAACACACCACCGATCGGATTGTCGTCACCCACCACGGTGTTGTCATCGCGGACACCAAGGCCCCCCTTCGCGTGCTCGAAACATCCCATCCACCGACGTACTATCTGCCCTTCGCCGACGTCGACATGTCCCTGGTGGAACCCGTCGAGGGTGGCAGCATGTGCGAATGGAAAGGGGTTGCCAGCTACGGCGACATCGTCGTCGGTGATGACCGGCTTTCACGTGTGGCCTGGTGGTACCCGAGACCCACCCCAGGCTTTGCCGACATCGTCGACCACTTGGCGCTCTATCCCGGTCGCGTGGAGCACTGCACCGTTAATGGCGAAGTAGTGACCGCCCAAGAGGGCGACTTTTATGGCGGGTGGATCACCTCGTGGGTGAAAGGGCCCTTCAAGGGTGCGCCCGGCACATGGGGCTGGTAGTCCTGCCAAGATAGGGGCGTGCCCACCTTCGCTGACCTCGATTCCACTCACCTCGACGCGGTGGTGGAAATCAACAACGCCGGGTACCCCGCTGTCCCGCACACCACCCGTTCAGAGTTAGAGCAACTCGCAGACGTCTGCTCGCTGGCCTGGGTTGTGCTGGATGATGCGGGAGAGGTTGCCGGGTTCGTAATGGCAGTGGACCCCGGGGCTGACTATGACAGCGAAAACTATCGCTTCTTCGAATCCCACTACCGAAACCACCTCTACATCGACCGCGTCGTTCTCGGCGATTCCCTGCAAGGGCAGGGTGTAGGAACCACGCTGTATTCAAAGGTTTTTGACTTTGCCCGACACGCCGGGCGTGACTTTGTGACCTGCGAAGTAAACCTAGAGCCCCCGAATCCAGGCTCCCTGCGTTTCCACCACCGGCAAGGATTTGACGATGTATCCACCCAAGCCACCAAAGGTGGGGCGGTGGTGGTGCAACTCCTGGCGGCGCCCCTAGCGAGCGAGAGCTGAGATGGCAGCCTCCACCCCCACTCCCACCGTGGGCATCGTCATTCCCGCGTATAACGAAGAATCGACCATTCGATCCTGCGTGCTCGCGGCATTGAATCAAACGGTTCCCGCCCACGAAATCATCGTCGTGGACAACATGTCCACCGACCTCACCTCGGCGATTCTCGCCGAGCTTGTCTCCGACTTCCCGGATGCTCCGCTGCGGGTGTTGCGCCAAGATGCGGGGCAGGGAATCACCCCCACCCGAAACATGGGTTTTGATGCGGTGACCGCCGAGGTTATCGGGCGTATCGATTCGGACTCGGTGGTGGAACCCAACTGGGTAGAAGCCACGGGGGCACTCTTTCGGGATGTGTCCATTGACGCTGCCACCGGACCCGTGACGTACTACGACATGCCCCTTCGGCGCTACATGGCACTGGCGGATGATTCCGCCAGAAAAGCAATCTCGCGTTTGGTTAAGCAGTATCACTTCTTGTTCGGCACGAACATGGCGTTGCGACGGAGTGCATGGAAAGACGTGCGCAAGGACATCTGTCTGGATGCGGATCACGAAATGTTTGAAGATATTGACTTGTCTGTTCACCTTTATGACGAGGGCTTCACCATTGTTTACGCACCCGAGATGGTGGTGGGGATGAGTGCGCGTCGCCTCGATGACTCGCCCAAAGACTTCCTGGCGTACATCAAACGTTTTGACACCACCTATAACCACCACGGGTTGCGCAAAAAGCGCTTGCGGATACCGCAGTGGGCCTACCTGGGCGTTTATCCCATCGCCAAAAGCCTCCGCTGGAGTCTGAAAATACGCGAAGCGAGAAAAGCGTAGACTGAGGGCGAACACGGGAGTCCGTTAGTGGACTGAGAGGAAACCGCAAGGTTTCGACCGTCGAACCTGATCTGGGTCATGCCAGCGAAGGGAGGACATCTCAGCCCGTGCCCCATCCCCTCAAAGGAAAGGCACGATATGAAAAAGATAGCTCTATTGGCGATCGCTGTACTCAGCCTCACCGGGTGTCAGACACCAGAGAACACACTGGTTCGCGTCGCGGCCCACGATTCTTTCGTGATCAGCGAAGAACTGGTCGCACAGTTTGAATCCGACACGGGTTATGAACTCGAAATTCTGCGCCAAGGCGACACCGGTTCGCTCACCAACCAGTTGGTGTTGACCAAGCGGGCCCCCGTGGCTGATGCGTTCTTTGGCGTGGACAACACGTTCTTGGGTCGCGCGGAAACAGAGGGCGTGGTCAAAGGCGACGCAGTCGCGATTGACTACTCCGATGTGTGTTTCAACTACGACATCGCCTGGTTCCAGGAACAAGGGGTGACCCCGCCGCAACGCTGGCGTGACCTCGTGAATCCGGAATACGCCGACCTCACGGTGATCACCAACCCAAACTTCTCGTCACCGGGTCTTGCGTTCCTCGCCTCTACCCATGCTGCTTTTGGGACGCCCGGGGAGCACACCCAGTTTTGGGAAGATTTGCGGGACAACGGTGTGAAGGTGGCCGGGTCCTGGGAGGACGCCTACTTTTCGGACTTCACCCGCTACGGCGGCAACAGACCGATTGTGCTGAGCTATGCGTCCTCACCTGCCGCCGAAGTAAATGACGACGGCTCCGCCGGCTCTGCCGCTTTACTGGTGGACTGCTTCCGGCAAACCGAATTTGCCGGTGTGGTGGCAGGTTCCGCCAATGAAGCAGGCGCACAGGTGTTTGTCGACTTCCTGCGAAGCCCCGAATTTCAAGCCTCCGTGCCGGAATCCATGTATGTCTACCCCGCAGTAGAGGGTGTTGCTGTTCCCGAGAGTTGGGCGGAATTTGCGACACCGGCCACCTCCACGCTGGGAGAGGACCTCGACATTAACGCCTCTCGCGACACCTGGTTAGGGGACTGGTCAGAAGTCTTTGATGGCTAGTGGGGGGCCTCTGGCGACCACCGCGTTGATTGCTCTCGCCAGCGCGGTGGCCTCACTGGCCGTCGGTTACCCCCTCGGTTACTGGTTAGCTACCCTCCGCAGGTTGCGGAGGGTGGTCACCGGGGTGTTACTGGTGCCCTTCTTGTTGCCCGCTTTTCTTGTGGGCCTGGCGCTCCGGCCGCTTCTGGGCGATGCGCTGTCGAACGAGGGTGTTGCCCTTATCGCCATCATTGGTGCCCATGTCGTGATGAACGCGGGCTTCCTGGCCATCGTGACGGCCGCCTCACTAACGCCCCGACACCAATACGAAGCGGCACTGCTGGATGGTGCCGCCGAGCGCCAGATTCGTTGGCGGGTTCAATGGCCGCAACAGTTGCCCGCACTCAGCGCTGCCGCGCTCTTGGTCGCGCTCTATTCCGCCACCAGTTATGGGTTGGTCATCACCTTGGGCGGGGGATCGGTGGAAACGCTCGAAACTCAGGTTGCTCGGGCTGCCCTCCAAAACCTTGACCTTCCTGTGGCGGCGACACTGGCGGGGCTGCAAACCCTCCTGACGCTGGGGTTATTCCTCGCTGCCCGGCGGGCGGGGGCCACACCCACAGTTCTTTTTGGTGAGGGCGACACGTTTGCCGGCAGGTCACGCTGGGGTGGTGTGGTCGGCTTTGGTGTGATCGGGGTCATCGTCTGGATTATGGGAGGAGTGTTTACGCGTGCGGCGCTCTCGGGGGGTGGGCTATTTGAGAACATCACCAATTTGGCGGGCCGAGGCACGCGCGACATTTTGAACCTCAGTGTCGCTGAAGCACTGGGTAACTCGATGCGTACTCTGCTGGTGGCAGCAACACTGTCGCTACTGATGGCCTGGTGGCTCTCGCGCAAGAGGGTGGGCCTGTTTGTTCTCTTGCCCATCGGGATTTCCCCGGTGGTGTTCGGGCTTGCGGCACTCGTCCTCTCGGGGTACCTGCCTTTGGGGGTCGCCGGTAGTTGGTTGTTGCTTCCTCTTGTTCAGGCGGTTTTTCTCACGCCGCTGGCTTTCCAGGTGTTGGCGCCAGCACGGCGAGCGCTCTCCTCCGACATCCTCGAGGCAGCAGCTCTCGACGGGGCGGGGCGCACTCAGACGCTCTGGCATATCGAGCTGCCCTCGTTGGCCAAACCGGTGGCGGTAGCGATTGCTCTGGTGAGCGTTGCGTCGCTGGGGGAATTTGGCGCTGCAAGCTTTCTTGCCTACGGGTCGCAGGAAACGCTGCCACTGGTGATGTTCCGGTTGATGTCTCGCCCCGGGGGAGACAACCTGGGGATGGCGATGGCCGCGGCGAGCCTGTTTATTTTGGTGGCCTTTGCTGTGGTGTGGGCGGTGTCCTCCCTCCGCGAGGATGTCCCCGCCCGGGAGGAGTCGACGCGTGGTTGAGTCTTCGATTGTGCTGGTGGATGGACGCTCGGGGGCCGGCAAAACCGAGTTTGCACGCGAGCTGGGCGACAGCAGCGGTTCTCTGGTGGTCAGTATCGACGAGGTCTACCCAGGCTGGGATGGATTGGATGCTGGTAGTGCCCACATCTATCGCTCGTTGCTGCTGCCACTTCGACAGGGACAGCCCGGTGGGTATCGGCGGTGGAATTGGTCCGAGGCGGCACCGGGTGACTGGAGAGAGGTTGCTCCGGGAACGCCGCTGGTCATCGAGGGGTGCGGGGCGATTCGAAGTGGCGCGTCCGCAGTGGCCACAGAAACCGTGTGGCTCGAGTGCCCAGCAGATACACGGTGGGAGCGGGCCATGGCCCGGGATGGTGAGATGTACCGTCCGCAGTGGGAGCGTTGGGCGAGGCAGGAGGAGCGGTTTCTCCGCTTGCACCACTCTGACGAGCGGGCTGATAGAAAAATTTTGGGGTGAGTAACGGGGCTTGAACCCGCGACCTCCTGGACCACAACCAGGCGCTCTACCAACTGAGCTATACCCACCGCGACCGCGGGAAGACCCGCGGGCGCCTTCAGTGTATTACAGCTGGCTGTCCCACTGCGCCGTCACTGTGGCAGCGAGCTCGGTAAGATCCTTTTTGGCCATTCCTGGCGCTGGCTGGAAGACGGCTGCGCGGTAGTACTGCAGTTCACGGATGGATTCGCGAATGTCGGCGAGGGCGCGGTGGCCACCGTTTTTGGTGGGGGCCAGGAAATATGCGGGTGGCAGCCACCGTTTCGCTAGTTCCTTGATGGTGGAGACATCGATGTTTCGATAGTGCAGGTGTTCGTGAACACGCGGCATCTCTTTATGGATAAACACACGATCGGTGCCGATCGTGTTTCCCGCCATCGGAGCAAGCCCGGCCTCGGGCACCAGGGAAGTGATGTAGTCATACACCAGCCCTTCTGCTTCTTCGAGGCTGTGGCCCGCAGGGATTTCGTCAATGAGCCCGCTGTCGGTGTGCATTTGGCGGACGAAGTCTCCCATGCCGGAAAGCGCGGCGTCGGAGGGTTTGATGACCACCTGAAAACCCGGGTCCATCACGGTGAGCTCGTAGTCAGTAATGACAACCGCTACTTCCACCAGCTCGTCGCGGGAGGAGTCAAGGCCCGTCATTTCGCAATCAATCCAGACCAGGCGGTCGTTACTGGGGCTCACCATCCGGCGAGTCTAGCGCCCAGGGCGAATCGGAGGCAGGGTGCTCGGGGTTCCACATTCTTAGGGAACCCATAGGAAGATCGCGGTCGTTCCATAGGTTCCCGCTGACATACTTAGGGTCTCAGGTCTCAACAAGGAGCAATAAGCGCTGTGAAAACCAGAACCAAAGTCATTACCGGTATCGCTATCGGAGCCGTCGTTATTGCCGGTGGAGCCGGCATTGCTGTGGGCTTAGCTCCCGCCCAAGAGACCACGGTTCTCACCGAAGAGGTAGCAGTGCGTGACGTGGACGTCACGGTTGCGGCATCGGGCACGGTTTCGCCCGCTGTTGAATTCGGCCTTCAATTCCCGGGCGCTGCTGCGGCGACTCTCGCATCACTGAGCGTCGAGGTCGGTGACACGGTGGAGGCAGGCGCTGTTCTCGCCGCTATTGAGACCGCCTCGCTCGAATCTGCCGTCACCGGTGCCAGAGCTTCGGTAGCAGCCGCTCGAGCCAGCATCGCCAATGCGGAAACAACGGCCGATCAGGCCCGCCAAGCAATTTCTGCCGCTGACCAAGCGATTACCGCTGCGGAGCTGGCCATTGAAAACGTCGTGGACGAATTTCCTTCCTCCTCCTACCCACAGCCCAACGAACCCCTCGCACTCTTAAACGCACAAAAGCAGAAGGTCACCGCGGAGGCGTCACTGGAAACCGCACGCCGCCAACTGGAGGCTTACTACCCGCAGAAAGCGTCAGCCGAGGCGTCGCTGCGTTCCGCGCTGGATCAACTGGACGCCGCACAGGCTGACCTCTCCCGAGCAACAATGACCGCCCCGGTGGCGTCGACCGTTATCGCGGTTGCATCGCAGCTGGGTGAGCCCATTGGCACCACCAGCGTTGGCGTCAACGGCACTTCCGGGTTCATTGTCTTGGCCGCCCTGGACACTTTTGTAGTGGAGGCCGATTTCGCCGAGTCCGATGTGGTCGGTATCGCAGATGGGCAAAGCGTGACGCTCGAATTTGACGCGCTTCCCGATGCTCGGCTCGAAGGACTGGTTACCGAGGTTGACGCCTACGGTAGCGTCGACCCCAGTGGCGGTTCGATTACCACCTATGGCGTCACCATCAGCGTTCCAACCCCTCCCGCCGGCTTACGAGCCGGGATGACCGCGCAGGCAAGTATTACCACTGAGGAAGCCACCGGAGTGATTTCGGCGCCGGTAACCGCAATTAGTGAACGCGAAGACGGTTATGTTGCCCTCGTCCAATCGGAGGATGGCAGTGTTGAAGAAGTTGCCGTAGAGATTGGTGTTCGTGGCGGTTACTACGTGGAGATTGTTTCGGGTCTCACTGCCGGTGACCGAGTCGTGACGGGTTCTGACGGCGAACTGCCCTCCACTTCCTCCGGCTTTGGTGGGCCTCCTGAGGGAGCCAGAGACTAGTGAGTGATCTCGTTGTTGAGCTCACCAATGTTCGGCGCGAATATCAAACCGGTGAGGTCCCCACTGTTGCCCTAGCGGACGTCAGCTTGGAGGTTCGTCGCGGCGAGTTTGTCGCAATTGTGGGCCCCTCCGGTTCGGGTAAGTCGACTCTGATGAACCTGATTGGTTGCCTGGATCGACCCAGCTCAGGCACGGTCAAAATTTCCGGCCGGGACATTTCCACGCTGGATGACAACGAACTCACCGCTCTGAGATCCAAAGCCATCGGCTTTGTCTTTCAGCAGTTCCAACTTCTGCCGCTTACCTCAGCGGTCGACAACGTGGCGACACCACTGCTCTATCAGGGCGTTCGGCCACGCGAAGCGACGAAACGTGCCGGAGAAATGCTGGCCCGATTGGGGCTGGGGGATCGACTCGACTTTGACCGTGGGCGCCTTTCCGGTGGTCAACAACAGCGTGTGGCAATTTCACGCGCACTGGTGACGAACCCCGACCTTGTGCTCGCTGATGAGCCGACCGGGGCGCTTGACACCGCCTCGGGTGCTGCTGTGATGGATGTCTTTCGTGAAATCCACGCCGACGGGCGCACCGTGGTGCTGATTACCCACGACCTCGAAGTGGCCGCTGCGGCGAACAGACGGATTTATATTCGCGACGGTCTGATTGAGCGAGATGAAGTCGGCACGATGGCGGGTGCACGATGAACCTCTGGCTCACCTTTTTGCTCTCCCTTTCCCGGATTGCCGCGGCGAAAGTTCGCTCGGCACTCACCATGCTGGGAATCATCATTGGTGTCGGTGCCGTTGTCGCGCTGACGGCGGTAGGACAGGGTGCAGAACAGGGTATTGACTCGTCCCTCGCGTCTCTCGGAGCCAACCAAATTACTGTCTCCGCAACAACGACAACCGGCTTGGAAGAAATTGATGCAGAAGCCATTGCCGATATCGAAGGCGTGCTTCAGGTCAGTACGCAGGTGAACGGCAACGGTACTGCCAGCTATGGTTCTGAATCCATTCGCGTCGGCATTATTGGGGTTTCTCCAACCTACGCAGACCTCGCGGACCCGGAGCTCTCTATCGGGACCTTTCTGCCCCAAGCGCCAGGCCTGCAAAACACCCGGACAGTAGTGGTCTCGGCTGAAGGTGCCTCAGACCTGGGATTTAGCGTGAATTCCATCGGCGATGAAATTCGACTAGATGGCGTTGCCTTCACGGTGGTCGGCATGCTCGATGATGCCGATGGCTTTGGCGCAGGCCAAAACGTGTACATCACCCAGGAAGCAGCGCGAAGTCTTTTCTCTAAGTCCCCGTACCTTTCCGCCATTAGCATTCAAGCGGTCTCGCAGGAAGCTGTAGCGCCGGTGGAATACCGGGTAGAGCAGTTCTTGCGCTACTCCAAGGGTGTTGTCGACGATGACGATGCCACCTACTCGATCTTCAATCAGGCAGCGCTGCAAGACACCATCAAGACGGTGACGGGCACGCTGGGAATTTTGATTACCGGCATTGCCGGAATCTCCCTGGTGGTTGGTGGCATTGGAATCATGAACATCATGTTGGTGTCGGTCCGCGAGAGAACACGAGAAATTGGTGTCCGACGGGCCATTGGGGCGAAGCAGTCGCAAATCCTCACCCAATTCCTGATGGAAGCTGTCGTCTTGTCGGTTTTGGGTGGCCTTATCGGGTTGATTATTGGCCAGCTGGCCTCCTATGGGTTCTCCGTACTCGGCGGGTGGGACTTCTTTATTGATCCGGTCACGGTGGCGGTGGCTATGGGCTTCTCCGCTGCCGTCGGTGTCGGCTTCGGAGTGTGGCCTGCACGGACAGCGTCCAAGCTTCAGCCCGTCGAAGCTCTCCGCTTCGAGTAGCGCACAATCAAAAAACCGCGCCCGGAATCTCAGGCTGTGGGTCTGCTACCTGACAAACACTGATTAGTCAGCGCGCAGGGGGCCTGGAGCCATCTTGCGTCGGTACCACCAGAAGCCGGCTCCTGCACCACCGAGCACCAGAACACCGCTAATTACCCACACGGTGATAATCGCCGGGGACACGTAGCCGGGGCAGGTGCTAGCCCCAAGTCCTCCCGCTTCCTCGCACACATAAGCTTTCGACGAACCGGAGGAGGGAACAAAAGTTCCCTCTGGTGCTGGCCGGCAGGAGCTGGCGCCAGCCTGCTGGGTAAAGGTGCCAGGGACGCACTCGGTCTGCTGGGTGGCGCCAGCCAACAGCACGGCGTAACCGGGTTCCGCTTCAATGCAGCCGCCAGGCGCTGTGCTGAGCCCCGTTTCTGACCAGGTCCCTGGTTGGCATTGCAGTGGATTGGCGGCGTCACTCTCGGCCTGTAAAGGTTCTGGTGAGTCCGCTGGAGCCGGCTCGAGTTCTTCAACATCGGTTGCCGCTACATCACCCTCGGTTGCTGCAGGACAACTGGTGGCGGTGGTGCCAATCGCTGCTGGGCACGCAACCCGGGCAGTAGCGCCGGCTTTAGCGACAAAGTAGCCCGCTCCCGCGTCACGACAGCTGCTGGAGCCCTTTTCGTTCTGGTAAGTGCCCGCCTTGCACTGGGAGACAGAGAGCGCACCGGTGGTTGCGACAAACGAACCGGCGGGGGCGTCAATGCAGGAGCTCTGACCGGCACTGGGCTGATAGGTTCCTGCAGCACATAGCGTGGAGGACGTAGCCCCGCTCGAGGCGACAAACCGTCCCGCAGGAGCGTCGATGCAGGAGCCTTTGCCGGCTTCTGGCTGGTATGTCCCCGCCGCACACGGCGTGGCGGCGGCAGCGCCCTCGGCGGCAAAGCGGCCAGCCGGAGCGGTCAGACAGCTCGTTTGCGCCGTGTCTGGCTGGTACGTGCCTACGGCACACAGGGTCGCGACGATGGCGCCTTCTGTCGTCACAATGGAGCCCGCTGGAGCAGGTGTGCAAGCGCCTTGGCCCGTGTTGGCTTGAAAAGTGCCCACAGCACACAGGGTGGCGGCTGTTGCGCCGGTGCCCGCCACAAATCGTCCTGCCGGGGCCTCAAGGCAGGAACCCTGGCCGGCCGCCGGTTGGTAGGTTCCGATCGCGCACTGGGTGGTGACCGTCGCGCCTTCTGCCGCGTAGTGTCCGGCAGCCGTTGTCAGGCAACTAGTGCTTTCCGGGCTGCCCTGGTAGGTCCCGGGCGCGCACAGGGTGGCGGCGATGGCACCCTCAGTGTTGACATACGAGCCCGCGGGGGCGACCTTGCACGACTGCTGGCCTGTCAGGTCTTGATACCGTCCTTCGGGGCATAGTGTGGCCTCCGTTGCACGGTCCGAGTCGGTGAAGCTGCCGGCTGGGGCTTCCACACACGCGGACCCATCGAAAAATTCGCCGGCGACGCAGTCTGCCGCTGTTTCTGCATAAGCGGGCGACGCTGTGAGCGACAGCCCGACCGCGATGAGGATCGCCGTGACAACGAGAGATAAGACCGGGCGCACACGAGAAAGCAGCATCCGTCTACGCTAACCCAGCCTTTCGAACATGGGTGGTAATGCCCCACCGTCGGGGGAAGGGGAAACGCCCGTCACTTTTTTCGGATAACTACCCAGCGTTCTTGAACCAGCAGTGCCGAGACAATCACCAGAGCCCCGCCCAGGAGCTGCGCGGGGCTGAGGCTTTCTCGCAGCAGCACAACACCGAGAATCACCGCGACGACGGGGGTGATGTAGGTAACGCTGGAGGCGATAACGCTTCCTACGAGCTCGATGTTTCGGTAATTCCACACATAGGCAATCCCCGTTCCCAGTACCCCGAGACCTAGGATCCCCCATACCGCTGAGCTCGTCAGTGGTTGGGCCACGGCGCCCGAGAGGAACACTCCCGGGGCGGTGATGATCGCAGACACCCCCACCTGAGCGGCCGCAAGAGCGTAGGGGCTGTAGGGCAGGGTGCTCACGTGGCGTTTGGCGTAGGGCATGGCGATTCCATAGGACAGCGTCGCCGCCAGCAGAATCCCGACACCGAGAACGGTGGCACCCTCGAACGCACCAATGACTTCGGTCACCAAAACAATCCCGCCAATGCCGACGATGATTCCCAAGAATTGGTTGGCCGAGGGCTTTTGGTCACGAAAAGCCACCGCGACAACCAGGACCGTCATCATCGGGGTGGTGGCATTGGCAATGCCGGCCAGGGAGCTTGGCACCCATTGCTGCCCCAGGGCAAAAAGAAAACCGGGGACCGCGTTCAAAAGTGCCGCAACCACGGTGATGTGCCACCAGTGTTTACTCCAGGCGGGCAAGCGTTCCTTTCGGATGATCAACAGCACCAACAGGCTGAGCGCTCCTAGCGCTCCTCGCAGAAACACAATGGCGGCGGGGGTGAAGCTCTCCAGAGCAAGTTCGATGAAGAGGAAAGAGGAGCCCCACACGACACCCAGCGCGATAAAGCCAGGCAGCCACCGAAGGTCGCCTTTCACGGGCGCCCACTCGGTGAGCTGCTAAGAAAAGCCCGAGGCGACTGATGGGTCGCCTGGAGCACGATTCGCTCCAGTTGACGTTTAGAGAGCGACAACTGGTCGGCGAAGTACTGGATAGAACCAGCGGGGCGGGCTCGTTGGAGCGCGAGCAACTGAGTGCAGACGAAATCAGAGAATGCGGCCACGGGGGAGCGCTCGTGATCGGGTCGGCATCGTTTGCACGGCCTAAATCCTCCGCGAAGGGCGTCATCAACTCCGGAGAAGTACACGACATTTTCTGGCCGGGGCTGCCTCGAGGGGCATCCGAATCGGCAAAAAATCCCTGTGGTGGAAACACCGTAGAAGTTTGCTGACTGCACGGTCCAAGGCTCTCATGCCCAGAGGGCATTGGGTCCTTCGACGTGCGACATCTCATCGTGGCCGCCACATTCGGCGCGATTCGCATGGGGTCCTCACGACCGGCAGGGAAACGCGCGGGTAGCGCACGAGGGTCTCTAGAAGGTTCGCACCGGCACCAGACGCCCCAGGGTGGCGAGCGCACCAAGGAGGACATAGATGGCAATCAGGTTCCAGGCGAGAGTAAGGCTCACAAAGGGCAGAACGATCGCTGCCATTGTTCCCGAAACAATGACGATCAAAAGGATGACTTCGACCAGCCGAAGCGCGGGAGCCT
This sequence comes from Pontimonas sp., assembly GCA_028096805.1. Classification (GTDB taxonomy): domain Bacteria; phylum Actinomycetota; class Actinomycetes; order Actinomycetales; family Microbacteriaceae; genus Pontimonas. Next base: position 5,416 of record JAOHDU010000004.1, on the reverse strand, counting down.
GGCGTGCATAGTGAGTTCCGTGGAGGGAGGTGGCCAGGCGTTTCGGGGAGCGCCAACTGCGCGCCGGGTACGAGTGTTTTCCATGGGATCGATGGCGAGCATGAGCGCTGTAGGGCCGTGATGTGATCGGGCTATCGGCATACACCTTGCCCCCGGTGTTGTAGGTGTCGGCTCGAAGGTGGCGCATTCGACCCCAGGCTTCATCGGTGGCAAAGAGCGAACCAAAAAAGGTCACCACATACACAACATCGAGGAAGACGTAGAGGAAAAATTCGGGAATCACCAACAAGCTCACCGCTATCGCTCGGAAACCGCCCTTGCGGACCGAAAAAGTTTGTTCCGCCACGTAGAGGACGGCCACCGCGACCCACAAGGGCTCAAAAAAGTTGAGATCGGAGTCCGTGACGAGGGCCACGATCAGCGTGTGGAGATAGAAAGGGAGAAAAAACACCCCGATATACGTCATGACTTGACGCAACGCGTACGGGGCTGTGTTGCGATTGATCCCGTGCGCAATCAAATTTTCCAGCGCGCCGCGCTGCCACCGGCGTCGCTGTTTATGCAGGCTTGACCAGGTGGGCATCATCGCTGTTTTTACGGTGCACGCCTTGGGGGAAACCACCCGGAAACCCAGTTCCTTCAGCGACAGCGTCAATTCGTTGTCTTCGGTGAGTGCAGAAAGGTCATAGACGCCTCCCGCCTCAGCCAAATCGGGAATTTCCCCAGACCGGCGCGCTTGCTGCACCCGGCGAAGAGTTTTTGCCCGAAACAGTGTCCCGGTTCCCGTCAGCACCAACGCCCTCCCGTGGCGGCGCGAGAGGCGGCGTTGGTAGCGGATGTACTCGTTGCTCTGAAGTTGGCGCACCAGGTTCCAGTCGTCCTCGTCATCGGCGAGAAAAATGCCTCCCACCCCGGCGATTTCTTTCGCAGACGGGGAAAACAGTGTTTCCGTCGTTGCCTCGATGAACTGGTCCGTCAAGGTGGTGTCAGCATCCATCACAAGGACGACATCGTCATCATCAAGGAGGCCCAGGAATGCCGAAAAGAACTGGTTAAGGGCTCCCGCCTTACCGTCCCTGTTGTCCTGGGTTTCCCACACGGAGACACCTTCGCTGCGGGCAATGTCGACCGTGCTATCGGTGCAGTTGTCGGCAATGACCACGATTTCATCCGGTGTCCGGGTTTGCTCGCGCAGCGAGCGGATGGTCCGCTGAAGCGATTGCTCTTCGTTGTAGCTGGGAATCGCCACGATGACAAACGGGAACGGAATCCCGCTGCGGAGAAAGCGCGCCTCGGGTCGCGTGACGTAGTCGGGTGTCAATATCTCGGCGCCGGGCGAGAAAAATTCCCTGACGCGCGTTGCTGTTGAGGGCGCAGCAGACTGCTGCCCCTGCGCGGGGACCGGGGGAGTTTGCTCGTCCACCAGAGGCTTGCCTTAGAGCAGCGTCGACACGGGGAAGCCGGGATCTCGGGTGACGACGGCTCGTGCCACCTGGTACAGGCTCATCTGGGTCTCGTGGGAAACCTCCCGTAGGCGCAGGTAGGCCTCCTCAACCTCGAGCGAGAATCGTTGGGCAATCATGCCCTGCGCTTGCTCAATCGTGTTGCGAGATTCCACGGCCACGTGAATGCGCTGGATCACGATGTGCAAATCGGCCGCGGGATCCACCTGCATAAGCGTGAGCGTTGCGGAGTCGGCGAGTGCCTGGGCAATCACCAGCTGACCTTCGCTCAGCCGCCCTTTCGCGAACAGATTCAACGCCCCCACGGTGAGGTCTCTGGACCGCAGTGGCAGGGCATACGTCGAGGCGAAACCATTGACTCGGGCTTGCTCGGAGAACCCCGGCCACGGGCCATCGGCGCTCAAGTCTTCGTCGGACACTGGCTCACCGGTGTTCGAGCACTCTAAGCACGGTCCTTCGTCGTTTTGCACCTGGAACAGGTCCAATAGGTGGGCCGAGGGGCTTGATGCGCCGATCACTTGGAGCCTGCCCGAAGCATCGCGCAACAGTATTCCCGCTGCGGCAACGGGAAGAAGTTCCACGCACCGCTGAGCGAGATCCGTGAAGATGTCGATGGTTTCAGCACCGTGGGTTACCGAGGACGTGATTTCAATCAGCGTGGACGCAAGGCGTACCGCCTCTGCTTCCTCAAGTGCGGGTATGGTCATGGTTTTCCTTTCTGCTACTGCGAGTCGAGGACAAGTTTTCGCTCTTCAATCGCCTTGGCAATCTCGAGAACGGGCACCGAGTCGGCAAAAGCCCGGGCCCTAATGCGCACCAAGCTCTCAAGAATCGAGCACTCCAGTGCTTCAGCGACCATTCCCGCAGCGATCTGCAGGTGGCTGGATTCAAAACGTTGGGGGAGTTCACCGGAGCTAAACAGCTTCGCGACTCCCGCCTGGTAATCGATTGCTTCACTGAGCGCAAAAGAGGCGGCGATGAGGCCGTTGGCGTATTCCTCCGCGCTCAGTGGCCCTGCCAATTCGCGATAGACGTTGAGTGTCCCGAGTCGTGCGGTACCCACACCGATGGGGAAAGCAGCAATCGATCCCACGTTGCGGCTCTCGGCGATCGGACCAAACGCGGGAAACTCCGCCCGGGCATCGGTCCCCGAAATATCGTCGACAACCAGCGGTACGGCAGAGCTTTGGGCGGCAAAGACCGGACCGTCGCCAAGTTGGAACTGGGTTTCATCCAGCAGGAGGGCCAGTGGGCCCGATTCCGCGAGCGCTAGATAGGCATTGTCAACAAAAAGGGAGATCGAGGCTTCCCTTCCGCCCACGAGAGTTGCCGCGACATGGCAGATTTTCTCCGCCGTTGTTGTGCCCAACCGGGAGTCTTCCAGTTGGCGCGCGAATGCTTGCCACCGCGGCTCAGTCATGAGCTTTCGTCCGGCGCTGTGGGGTCTTCACTGACACACCCTTTCGGTGGGCACCTTGCGTCCACGTTGAGTCTAGGGGCGTTGCGGATGATGGGTTTATCAAGGCGTCGAATTTGGGTCTGGTGGTTCAGGAGCCGGTGTTGTTGACCGTGGAGGGTGCTGGTGGGTTGTTGGGGTTTTCCTCCTCGCCGCGGTAGTCATCCTGTTCTCGCGTTCCCGGACGGGGCAGGTTCGGTAGTCGGAAGCCCCGGTTGGATTGGCAGCAGTCGCGAACGACGAGAAATTTTGAGTCAGCCTCGTTCGCAGTTTTGCACGCGTCGCGACCGCTGTCTTCCACGGTACCGGTTGCGAGGTTGTCCCCGGGGCGTCGAGATTAGACTAGAGAGGCTGTGAAAAACCCACTCAAAATCTGGCTTGGAAGCCTTCTGGTGACGGTACTGGCGCTTGTCCCATCACTAATGCCCGTAGCGGCATCGGTGGCTCCCGGTTTTGCGGCGACGGTCTCGGAATCAGGCGGCTCGTTGTGTATCCAAACGGTCAGCAACGCCTCCGGAGTCGACGTGCGAGTTTTGACTGTGGACGGCCAGGACTACTGTCTTCTGGAATTCACCGCGTCGGGTTCGACAACGTGGACTGTCCCGTCTGGCGTTAGCGCAATTCAGTACCTGGTTGTTGGCGGTGGAGCCAGCGGTAGCCGCGGTAGATGCGGCGTCTATTGGGGCGGCGGAGGCGGCGGGGGCGGCGTAGCAACGGGAACAACTTCGGTGTCGGGATCGGTGTCCGTGAGCGTCGGAGCAGGCGGCAGCGGGAGCGCCAGTGGGACTTGTGACGCAACCAATGCAGGAAATGACGGGGACTCGTCGACTCTCGGGGGGGCCAACGCTACTGGCGGAGACGCTGCAGGGTGGAACTCAAAAGTAGGAGGTAGCAGCGGGAGCCCATCGAGCGCGGGCCCTTCGGCGAGCAATTCCGGTGGCACCGGGACCGCCAACGGTGCTGACTGTGGAAGCGGCGATTGCGGCGCCGGTGGAGGCGGTGGCGCGGGAGGTGTTGGAGGAACGCTAAGTGGCGGTACGGGCCTCTTGTCCTCAATCACTGGGGTCGCGGTTCGCTATGGATCGGGTGGCCCGGGGCGAGACAATGACCAGTCGGGCACTACCGACCCCGGCGCCGTCGATTCGGCAAAGAACGGCTTGTTAGCAGGCGCTGGCGGCGGAGATGCGGGCTCGGGTTTTGGGTCCGGCGCGGTTGGTTTAGTTGTAGTCAGGTACAGCTTAATCGCCGCTGCTCCCACTATTTCATCCGTAACCGCGGGGGACAACGAGCTTGACGTGAGCTTTTCCACCCCGGCCCACACTGGAGGTGCGGCGGTAACGGACTACGAGTTTTCATTTGACGGTTCAACATGGACTAGTTTCGCGTCGGCAACCGACGGGACAAAGACCATTTCCGGCCTGACCAACGGTACGGCCTATACGCCGCGCGTTCGAGCAGTGACCGCAAACGGCAGCGGCCTCGCGGCTACCCACGGCAGCGCGGTGACACCGAGGGCAAGCCAGACCATCACCTGGGCGCCGACGAACACTTTCGTGGATTGGGACGGCGGGTCCATCACATCGTTGACCTTTGACACCGCCGCATCCGCCATCGGTGGAGCAGCGATCACGTATTCGGAGAGTTCATCCAACTGTTCAATCCCTGACAGCGGCCTTCCCACTGTTTCGCTCTCCGGTACGGGGGATTGTGTGGTGACTGCTACTTCTGCGGCTGGTATTTACGCGGAGGCTACGGCAAGTGTGACCCTGCGAGTTTTCGATGGTGTGGGTTCCGGTAACACGTGTGATCAAAACGCCCAAAACCTTTCGATTGTGACGACCGAGATTGGGTCTGATTGTGTCGTCGAGGTAAGAGGGCACACGGGCAGCTCTGGATCGTGGTTTGTGCCGGAGACAGTTACGGAGATCAAGTACCTAGTTGTGGGCGGTGGCGGTGCAGGTGGTTCTAGGGCTGGTGGTGGGGGTGGTGCCGGTGGGGTGCTGACATCTGATTCCTACGCGGTCAGCGCTCGTTCCGAGTTCGCCACGACTATTGGTGCTGGGGGTGAAGGTCGTAGCGATGACGCCGGAGGCGACGGAGGTGAGAGTGTCTTCGGTGCCTTGACAGCTGAAGGCGGAGGTGGAGGTGGAGGTGCTGAAGGGCTTGACAACGAAAAGCGAAATGGGCGCGCGGGGGCTTCTGGCGGTGGTTCGGCGGGGGGAGTTTCAAGCGATAACTCTGTGATTGGGTCATCGACAGGTCAAGGAAACGACGGTGGTAAGGGGCGAAACGGAACCGCAGTGCCCGTTCTTAGCGGGTGGCCTGGTGGTGGAGGAGGGGGCTTTTCCGCTGCCGGTGAGACGCCAGACACCAACGCCGGTGGGGAAGGAGGTGCCGGGGTTACTTCGGATATCAAGGGGGCTTCTGCATGTTTCGCCGCTGGAGGTGGCGGAGGAATAGTGGATGGCTCTTCTGCGGGCGATGGCGGTCTCTGCGA
>JAOHDU010000039.1 GCA_028096805.1 Pontimonas sp. | reverse complement strand
GCTTCTCGCACCAATCGAGTCAGGGTCACTTCTCCGACGCCCTCAATGTTGGGTTGCCGACACTCCAGGCTCACCACATGCGGATGGTCAATCGAGAGTTCCGCCACATCCTCCAGCACCACCAACCTTTCGGTGGGTGGGGCAAAAGCCATCAACGCGCCCAACAGGGTGGTTTTGCCCGACCCTGTCGCACCGGTAATCAGCAGGGTCTTTTTGTTCTCGACCGCGTCTACCAAGACCGGCGTCACCGCATCCGCGTTCTCGAGCGATAGCCTCTCGAGCTGCGGCTTGTGATGGCGATGAATACGGACCGAAATTTCGGCACCCGCGCGAGCAATCGGCCACAGCGCCACGTGCACTCGCAAACCGCCAGTGAGCTGGACATCCACCAGCGGAGTAGCTTCATCGACATGACGCCCGCCCTGTTCGATCAGGTGCCGTGCGAGTTCCCTGGCCTCGGGCGGTGGCAGCAGAAGCCCTGGCACCACGTGGGCGCCTTCACCGGTATCGGCAAACACGTCACCGGAGCTGGTAACAAACACATCAGTAACGCGGGGATCATCCACCATTTCTGCCAGCGGTCCCAGCGCCGACCGAGTAGCCGGTGGCACACCCGAGCCGATTTGCGGTGGTGTCAGCCACGTCGGCAGGGAAGTCATGCGCGACAGCGTTTCAGATTTTGACTCCCCACCAGCGACGTTCGCAGCAGGCTGTGGAGAACCTCGCTGGAAGGACATTGACCGCGTGTTCTACACTCGACAGGTCAAAGAAGACCCGGAAGCATTGCTGCTTTCACCGTTTCGAAGGATGACGATGTCTGAGCCGACCAGTATGGATTCGCTACTCGACGACGAGCGTCGGTTTCCTCCCCCTCCCGCATTCGTGGACACCGCGGTGGCCCCGGCTGACATATACGAGCGTGCCCAGAGCGACCGCTTAGCGTTCTGGGCAGACCAGTCACGTGAGCTCCTGCACTGGCACACCCCGTTCACGGAAACACTTGATTTCTCCGGTGCGCCGGTTGCACGGTGGTTTGGTGATGGTGAACTCAACGTGGCCTACAACTGTCTTGACCGCCACGTAGAAGAGGGTCGCGGTGACCGCGTCGCCCTCCACTTCGAGGGGGAACCCGGTGACCAGCGCAGTATCACCTACGCGGAATTGACGACCGAGGTGAAAAAGGCTGCAAACGTGTTGTCGCAGCTGGGGATTAAGGCTGGCGACCGGGTCATTATCTACATGCCGTTGATTCCTGAAGCCGTGGTTGCCATGTTGGCGGTGGCGCGGTTGGGCGCCATCCACTCGGTCGTGTTCGGTGGCTTCAGCGCAGAGAGCCTGCGCGCTCGAATCGATGACGCTCAAGCGACCATGGTGATTACCGCCGATGGCGGACACCGCAAGGGTTCAGTCTTCCCGCTGAAGACCGCCGTGGACCAAGCCATCGCGGATGGTGCTACCACCGTGAAGAACGTCCTTGTGGTCCAGCGAGGCGGCAATGAGGTCGAATGGGCCGAGGGTCGCGACATCTGGTGGCACGAGCAGATGGACTCCGCTTCACACGAGCACACCGCAGAAGCCTTTGAGTCTGAGAACCCTCTGTTCATCCTGTACACGTCGGGAACAACCGGGAAACCTAAGGGAATCTTGCACACCTCAGGGGGCTACCTCACTCAGGCAGCCTTCACCCACAAGAACGTTTTCGATCTGCACGCCGAGAGCGATGTTTACTGGTGCACCGCAGACGTCGGATGGATCACCGGGCACAGCTATGTGGTCTATGGACCACTAGCTAACGGCGCCACCCAGGTGATTTACGAGGGAACACCGGATACCCCTCACCCGGGACGTTGGTGGGAAATCATCGAGAAATATGGGGTCACAATTTTCTACACCGCCCCCACCGCTATTCGAACGTTTATGAAACTGGGTCGAGAGATTCCGCAGAAGTTTGACCTCTCCTCGCTTCGTCTGCTCGGATCGGTGGGGGAACCCATCAACCCCGAAGCATGGATGTGGTACCGAGAGGTCATTGGGGGCGGGGTCGCCCCCATCGTCGACACCTGGTGGCAAACCGAAACTGGGGCCATCATGATCAGTGCTCTGCCCGGCATCACCGCCACCAAGCCTGGCAGCGCCCAGGTCCCCATTCCCGGAATCAGCGTTGATGTTGTGGACGATTCCGGTGCGCACGTCGGACGGGGGGCCGGTGGTCTCCTGGTTGTCACCGAACCGTGGCCATCGATGTTGCGCGGCATCTGGGGTGACCCGGAGCGGTTCAAGGAAACCTACTGGTCCACGTTTGAGAACGTCTACTTTGCCGGCGATGGCGCCCAACTCGATGCTGATAACGATGTGTGGCTATTGGGCCGCGTGGACGATGTGATGAATGTCTCTGGCCACCGCCTCTCCACGATGGAGATTGAGTCCGCCCTCGTTGCTCACCCGATGACGGCCGAAGCCGCCGTCGTTGGTGCCAACGATGACACCACCGGTCAGGCTGTGGTGGCCTTCGTGATCCTGAAGTCTCGGTTCGTGGGTTCCGAAAGCGACCAAGAACTAGAGAAGCAGTTGCGCAGCTGGGTGGGCGAACAAATCGGCCCCATTGCGAAACC
>JAOHDU010000038.1 GCA_028096805.1 Pontimonas sp. | reverse complement strand
ATTACGACTTTGGAGGCAAAGCAAGCATTGTCGAAATCTACATTTCCTACCTCCGTAAAAAGGTTGACTCTCTAGGGCCGGCATTGATCCACACCGTGCGCGGAGTCGGATACATCATCAAGCCAGCTGACTAAATGGCGACCACTCCCATCACCCTTCCCGGGAAAAAACGCGCCAAGCCGAACTCGCTTCGGCGGCAATTTGTGACGGGTGGGGTTGGTTTGGTGGCGCTGGCGAGCGTTGTGATCGGCATCGCCAGTTCCATCGCAGTGGGACGCACCTTGATTGCAGGTCTTGATGAAGACCTCACCGATACGGCACGCCGAGTGAGCGTGAGTCTTCAGCAACCCGACACGCTTCCGCTGAACCGTCCCGGTTTTGATGTTGGCACCGTGGTCGCCGTCATCAATGACGGCGAAGTGTCGGGTGCCTACATTGACCGAGACGGCCAGCTTCAGGTTCTGGAGAGCCATCAGGTGGGTGGATTGCGCTCCATCGATTGGCAACGGGGTGAAGCTGTATTCGTGAATCTCATGGACGGTGAGGGTGAGTATCGCGCCCTTCCCGTCGCCCAAGTGGATGGAGCACAAATTGTTGTGGGTCTGCCGCTCAGAGACATCAGGGTTGCGCTGGCGCGGTTGAACATCATCATCATTGTTGTGGTCAGTCTCGTCATTGGGGCTGGCGCCACCATCGGTGCATGGCTTGTGCGGTTTGCTTTGCGGCCTCTTGATCGAATTCGTGAGACGGCCGCCTCCGTGACACAGCAACCACTCGATCGCGGCGAAGTCCGGTTGGGGTTGCGAGTACCCCCCAAATACGCCACAGATGACAGTGAGGTTGGTCAGGTGGGGGCTGCGCTCAACTTGATGCTCGATCACGTGGACGAGGCTTTTAGATCTCGGTTTGAGAATGAAGAGAAAATGCGGCGGTTTGTCGCTGATGCTTCTCATGAGTTGCGCACGCCGCTAGCTGCGATCAGAGGGTATGCCGAGCTCACCAAGAAGGCCGGTGGCAAACTCCCGGAGGATCTGCAGCAGGCTCTTAACCGCATTGAGTCTGAGTCCATCCGGATGACCAGCCTGGTGGAAGACCTATTGCTGCTTGCTCGATTGGATGACAGCGGCCAGTTGGAAACCGAACCCGTGGATCTGGCCCACATCGTTCGCGATGCGCTTTCTGATGCCTATGTCACGAGCCCCGCCCACGAGTGGGGAGCCCAAGGAATTGAGGATCCGGTGATGGTTGACGGGGATCCGCAGGGTTTGCACCAAGTTGTCGTCAATCTGTTGGCCAACGCCCGCGTTCATACGCCCTCGGGCACGAAGGTGGAAGCACGAGTAAGCCAGACCGCGCAGGCTACGAAGCTGGTTGTTGAAGACTCCGGTCCAGGTATTCCTCGAGAGGCCAGAAAGAGCCTTTTTCAACGGTTTGCTCGGGGCGACTCCTCGCGCGCTCGGCAATCTGGGAGCACCGGGTTGGGCCTGTCTATCGTTGACACGATTGTGAAGGCCCACGGTGGCGCGGTTTCACTGCGTTCGCGACCGGGAAAAACAGCGTTTACGGTCACACTGCCCCGGGAGAGGGTTGCCAAGAACGCCGCGCACGACCTAAACTAAGCGAAGCCAAAGACCGCTGGTTGGAGGTTGTGTCCGCACAACCCCCGAAGCATCGAGAAGCAATTCTTGAGGGCCCGCGCAGGTGATCGTTAGTTGTGACGCAGTCTTACTGTTTCCCAAGCTCCGACGCCCGCGTCGGAGCTTTTTTGTTGTCCAGTACTTTGGCGCCCATCACGTCATACAAAAGGAGCATCATGGCGAACAAGGAAGCGACGGTCGCGGAGCTGACGGAACATTTCCGTTCCTCCTCGGCCATTGTGCTGACTGAGTATCGCGGTCTGAGCGTCACGCAGCTGAAAACGCTGCGTCGGGGCATCCAGGCTGACGCTACCTATGCCGTGGTGAAGAACACGCTGACCAGGATTGCCGCCAAGGAAGCAGGCATCGACGCGTTCGATGGCATGCTCGTCGGCCCTTCTGCCCTTGCTTTCATTCACGGTGACGCCGTGAGTGTGGCTAAGAGCTTGCGTGACTTCGCCAAGGAAAACCCCCAACTGGTGATCAAGGCTGGCTATTTCGATGGCAACCCGATTTCCCAGGAAGAAGTGATGCAGCTCGCAAACCTCGAATCCAGAGAGGTCCTGCTTGCCAAGCTCGCAGGCGCCTTCAAGGCTTCGCTGTTCGGTGCCGCATACCTCTTCAACGCACCATTGGCGCAAGCCGCTCGCACCGTCGACGCACTTCGCCACAAGCAGGAGTCGGGCAGCTAACGCTGTCAGATTTCACAGACCACAAAACACTAAGGAGAAAAAATGGCCAAGCTCTCAACAGACGAGCTCATCGAAGGCTTCAAGGAGCTCTCGCTCATTGAGCTCAGCGAGTTCGTGAAGAAGTTCGAAGAAGTATTCGAAGTCACCGCAGCTGCCCCCGTGGCAGTTGCCGCTGCAGGTGCCCCTGCCGCCGGTGGCGGAGACGCCGCTGCAGCAGAAGAGAAGGACTCTTTTGATGTCGTTCTCGAAGCAGCTGGCGACAAGAAGATCCAGGTCATCAAGGAGGTGCGCGCCCTCACCAGTCTCGGACTTGGAGAGGCGAAAGCCCTCGTTGACGGTGCCCCCGGTGTTGTCCTCGAAGGGGCCAACAAAGAGACCGCCGAAAAGGCCAAAGCAGCTATCGAAGAGGCCGGCGGAACCGTCACCCTCAAGTAGTTACTGCTTAGTAAAAGGTGGCGTCTGCATTCGCAGGCGCCACCTTTTGCGTTTGTTGAGTTACCTACACTTCGTCGTTGACGAAACGGGTAACGAGATCGGCAAACGATACGGTGGGC
>JAOHDU010000037.1 GCA_028096805.1 Pontimonas sp. | reverse complement strand
CAGAGTGACAAGCGACTGTTCCTTTTGGATAAGAACGAGAAGCGCCTCGACAGACACACCGCAAGCGGTGGAAACTTTATGCACAATCTCGGCCGCCGATTCATTTTCAGCACCCTCATAGGCTTGGCAGAGCACCGTTGCGTCACGGGAGAACGTGGTCTCCTCGTAGTTCTTCATGCACACAGCACCCTCAGCGCAATTCGGATTTCGCAATTCCAGGAATGCGTCGATTTCCTCGACACTCATGGAACCGGAGCGAAAAAACTCCGAGTCGCTGATGATGTTTCCCGGATCAAAAGCGGACCCCAACGGCAGCATGAATCGAGTCCAGGTTTTACCGTCACTACTGCGGGCGCCCTCAAAGTACGAGGTTGCGAGGAAGGAACTCCCGTTCCAAATTATGGAGGACACACCGCTTTTGGTCAGGCCAAAACCGGCCTCATTCCAGCTGGTGCCCGTGTCTTCGGACCAGTAAAGGTTCCCCGCAGCGTCGGCGCCTGCCCAGAGAGACCCGTTCGTGGCAGCGTGGGCAATCGTGGGGGCCTCCTCGGCAACCGCCGGACTGACATTCGAAAGGGGAGACACATGACCAGCGATGAGCAGACCAGCTAAGGCCACAGCGGACACCGCAAGTTTCAACCAATAGTTCACATAGGTCAGGCTAGGGAGCGGAACCACCACATCCCCGTATTTCCGGGCGTGTGTTGAGAGCTAAGACCGCAGAGACAGGTCACGAATGACGTCGATCCACCCGCGAGCATAATTCCGGTAATGGCCCGCCAACACACTTTGCAACACCGGGAAGACGCGGGCGAGGTGCCAATGTGGCAGTTTCGCGCGTGATGCGTCAAACTCCACTTTGGCCCGCAATGCTCCAACATGATGGGCGGGTAACCACCGTGGCTGTTGCACGGCAAGGGCGGCTAACGCCTGATTTCTGAGAGCTTTTCTGGCGAAGAACGCTGTCCTCGACTCCCCGAGACGCTCCTGAGCTATCGCGGGGCCGAGTTGCTGCGCTCCAATAACGTTGCCGCTGTGTTGTCGGTACGAAATCAGCAGGCCCTCATCAAACACGACCCCGTCCTGCAGCGCGGCGACAACAGCAAGCCATTCGTCGTGGATCCAACCATCGGGGATGGGCAGCGCTGTGTCCAGGAGCTTTCTGCTTATCACCATCGTGGCTCCCGTCACCAAATTGCGCTTCAGCAAAGCGCGGATAGCCCTCCCGGATCGGAGGTGCTTTTTCTCCTGCCGCGTCAATGCCAGTGTCTTCACCAGGGTGCTGCCGTTTCGACCCGAATCGTCAACTAAGCGCGCATCGGAATGCGCCACTAATGCCCGAGGGCTGTTGGTCAAGGCGGCTGTCAGCGTCTCAAGCTTGTGGGGCATCCATACGTCGTCCTGATCCGCAAGCGCAATCACATCGCCCGTCGCGCGCTTCAGAGCCGATTCAAAGTTTTTGGCCGGCCCCAGGGGATTTTCTCGGGTCTGGATATCCCAGCGGACGGGAACGTCGCTGGCTTGGCGAACTTTGTCAACAACGGCGAGGGTGGAATCACTGGACCCATCATCGGAGATGATGATCTCTTCAGGAGTGACGGTCTGGGTGAGGATGCTCTCCAATTGCTCGACGACGAAGCGCTCGCCGTTGAAAGTGCACATCACCACCGAAATGCTGGGACGCTCTGCCTCTTCCTGCATCCCCACTACCCGCGTCGAAACAGTTTCCGTCGCACTGACCGGGCGAGTGATTGGAATTCACCCCGGAACAGCCGCGAGAAGCCTCGACCGATGTCCTGAATGCTAAACCGGGGTGGTCGTCTCCGCGCGGGCGAATACCGCACACGGGTGGCTTTCGGGGGAATCTTCCCCGAATTGAGTTCAGCAACGTGGTCGACCAACGGGGTCAACACCTGAGCCCAACGGTACTGCTCCCGAACCTCGGTCAAGGAGGCGATGGCAGCGGCCCGAAACGACGTATCGAAAAGAACTTTTTCCATAGCCTCGACCAAGGCGGCTACATCCCCCGCTGGAACCGTCACCCCTAACCCGTGGCTGTCTACGAGCTCAGCAAAGTGGTCCCCCTCGGTGACCACCATCGGCAGTGATGCCCACAGGTAATCAAGAATTCGGGTTCGGAAAGAGAACGTCGTCTCGATGTGAGAGTGGTGAGTACTCACTCCCCCATCCGCGTCAAGCAAAAAGTTTTGCCGCTGGTTGTAATCAACCCACGAATCGTTGAAGAACACGTGCCGATCGGCGACACCTAACTCCGCGGCAAGCTCGCGCGCTGACGCAATAATCGGCATTTCTGGCACACCCGGGTGGGGATGGGCGGTGCCCATGAAAAACAGTTTCACTCTCGGTTGTTGTTGCGAAAGCTCCGCTACTGCCCGGATCAACGTAAGCGGGTCGAACCAGTCATAAATTCCACCGCTCCATACGAGGACCGCATCCCCCTCGTCGATGCCCGGGATGACACCCCGGAGCATGCGCTTGTCCCTGTGCGGATCGGAGTCCGGCAGCCCGAAAGGAACGACACCAATCAAACGCTCGAGATGCGGGTCAGAAGCATAAATTGCCGGCGTTACCCGGCCGAGAGTGGTTAGTTGGCCGAGATAAAAGTGGCGTTGACGCTCGGAGGCGCAGACGAAGTAGTCACCGACTTCGAGCTGTCGCTGGATAGTGGCTGTCGCCTCTGCAACCTGCTGCTCCCACTGTGCGTTCGAGAGATGCTTTGCTTGCTCCAGTTGTTCAAGGTGCATGGGATCGTAGATATCCGCAATGAGGTGCTTAGTGCTGGTCTGCAACACCGGAAATACCTCAAGCGCGTGACCTTGGAAGATGATGACATCGGCCCACTCTTCCCAGCCGCCAAAGGACTTCGAGTCACCAGCATCAACATGCACTAAACGAACATCCACGCTGAGGGTTTCATCAACATCAGTCATGCTCAGAAGAGTCACATCGTGGGCTTGGGCAAGAGCATGGGCCATATGCCATGCCCGAATACCTGGGCCCGAGAGCTTTGCTCCAATGGGGTCCCCGGTGATGACCAGGATGGCGAGCGCCGAAGGGTCTGCGGTCACCGAAAAAGCCTCCGCAATCGCGTCATAGCCTCGAAGATATCTTGCATCATTAGACATTGCGGCATTGGTTTCACCAAAAAGCTTCCACATCGCCACGTCTGATCGCTGGCGTGAACCCTGCACCTCCCCGCGCTGTTGGATCAACCTGGGGAGGGCATCGACAAACTGATCCATCGCAAATAGGGGCACCGCTGCAGAAGGCTCGAGAGAAAGCGACTCCGCATTACCGCCACCTTGAGCCATGTCAAAAGTGGTCGTGTCCAGACCGCTACCCACCACAGAGCGCTTGACCGACGCGAGGAGAGCGCCTGGCAGCATGCGCGCCAGGTTGGCATCATCGAGGTTCTTATAGAGGCAGTAGAGCGCATTGCGCTCCAGCAAGAACTGCTCTCGGTAGGGCGCAACCTCTCCCATAGAGCCGTGGTACCGGTGGTACGCAATGGATCGCGGTTCGTAGAGGTATGTGTAACCCAGCAGATTTAGACGCCAACCGAAGTCCACATCCTCAAAAAACATGAAAAAGGACTCGTCAAAGCCCCCAAGCTCGTCGAACACCGAGCGGCGGACGAACATAGCGGCCCCGGTACCAAACAACACTGGATGAGCTTTTTGTATTTTCTTCGCCCGAACCTTGTCTCCCGTATGTGGTCGGTAACCCATGCCGTACCAGGTGAGACCAGCTCCCTGGTAGTCGATCGTTGTGCCTTCCCAATCGAGCACCTGGCTCGCAATCGCACCGACGCTCGAATCCCTTGCGAGTGCCTCGAGCGCCGCGGTGACCCAGAGCGTGTCCGGTCGTGCGTCATTATTGAGAAAAGCAACGATGTCCCCACCAGCTCGCGAAACGCCGAGGTTGCAGCCGCCGGCAAATCCCGTGTTCGTCGGAGACTCCACCAGAACGATGTCGTGTGCAGATGCTTTCAAGCGGCTCAGACTGTCATCACCCGAAGCGTTATCGACAACAACAATCTCTAGCTGCGCCGGATATTCGGG
>JAOHDU010000036.1 GCA_028096805.1 Pontimonas sp. | reverse complement strand
CCACGTAATCAGCTACCGCCGGGACCTTGTTCAACTGTTGGGCTGGGTATTCATTTCTTAAAGAATTTTTCACAACTAGTCCTTTTCTAAAAACGAAACCGAGCCAGAGACCATAGAAAACAGGGTCAGCAACCAAAATCGGCTGCTGATCCCTCTCTCTAGGATTCTCTGCTCGGTAAGCGTCTCGCCTAAGAACCGTTATTGCTCTTCGCAGGAGGTCGTCTCGACACTCCAAACGGGTTCGTACCCTCGCAGTGGTCTAAGCATCTCGCTATCTTTGACCCAGCTCGGTATTTACTTGTGTCCCCATAGTAGCACAAAATCGAACAAATGTTCGAGTCTCAGCCCGGCGTGTCGCAATATGAAACTAGAGGCGCTAATCCATCCCCGCGGCCAAGTCAGCATCTCGTCCCGCATCTCGCTGATACGCCATTGCTGCTTGGATATTCGAGTGGCCGCCCCGAGCCATAATCTCTTGAAGAGTCGCGCCCTGCTGCGCGTAGAGTGTGAGTGAATAGTCGCGCAACCTATGTAACGACTCGGTTACCCCGAACTGCTTCTGAGCCAGCCTCATTTGATTGCGAATCGTTGATTCCCTCAAGTGACTGTCTCCTTTGTCGTCGCGCGAGAAGACCAGCGCCTCGGGGCCCCTAGGACGCGTCATTAGGTAGTCGGTCAAGATATTGCTGGCCTTAGAACCGAGCCAGACCAGTCGATTTCCCGCGCGCGATTTCGGCACCCCAATTTCTACTTCTGAATTTGTGGCCCAGGTCACAGATCTCTGAACGTCAATCGCAATTCGATCCGGGAACGTCTCGTCTCGAACCACGTCTCCAATTCGCAACTCGGCAATCTCTCCGCGCCTGAGGCCGCCATAAATTGCCACCGCGAAAAACGCCTTCCAGGGATTCGGCGACTCGTCAATGAGCCGATCAATACTCGCTCGCGGGGACAATCGCCCCTTCGGTTTCGGGACCCAAGTTCCCGCCCCATCAATGTCGCACGGGTTCTCCGGGATTGCGTTCCTGCGAGCGGCGAGACCAAGCAAAGCATTCAGGTATTTATAGGCACTGTTCGCTGCTCGCGGGTACTCAAGCCGGTAAGCCGACCACCATCGACGTATTTGGGAGGACGTGATTGTTTGGATTGGTCGATCAAAACTCTTCAAGCCGGCGTTGACGATGTTTCGGTAAAACCTCTGCGTCCCAGCAGCAAGAGGCTGGCCAGACTTTTTCGAAGTTCGGGTGCTGATCCACTCTTCCGACCACTCCGACAAAGTGCTCTTTCCGGACAACTCGCCGTCTTCGAGGCGCGCCTTTTTCGTTCGCCAGGATCGGTCACTAATGGATGCTTGAATGATGGAAAGAGCCCTACGAGCGTCCGTCTTGGTTTGAAACGTGCCGCCTGAATATCGCTGCCCGTCTGGGCCTGTGTAGCGAATTTGAAACTTTCCTGAGGAAACTTGGCGAATTCCGGCAGGAAGTTTTGCAGGTGCGCTGGCCATTAATGAATATCCGTGCCCAATTTGTGCCCATTTCTATTGTCAAATGGTGTGCCTTGTTGGGTTCAGATGTTACACCGGAGAGCTGGCGAAACCGATAAATTCCGCGAAGCGATGCCTTTTTTCTTGTCTCTGTCTGCGCCCTCGGCAGGAATCGAACCTGCGGCCAAAAGATTAGAAGTCTTCTGCTCTATCCGCTGAGCTACGAGGGCTCGGGGCAAAAAGCCCGTAAACACAAGTGTACAGCGGCCTTCATCGCCGCCAACGGGCTTGCCCGAAGCGGAGGCCGAAAAACCTAGATTTATGCGGTTTTGTGCAGTTTCGTTCCAGAATGAGTGCTTTTCTTATCGCACGTGAGTCGCACGAATTGAAACACAAACGGTGCTAATGAAAACGAAGCGTTACGAAACCGAACGTTTTCGAACATCGCGAAGCAGGCAGTTCAACCGGTGGCGAAGCTCCCCCGATTAGTGGGTCGCGAAGACCTACTGTTCTTGTGAACGACGTCGGCGAGCTACCAGCACCAGAAGGAATAGCAGTGCGAGGAGGAACGCACCGATAACCCACCACAACAGTCCACTCGCGCTCTCGGTGGTCAACTCGACGGGCTCTTCAACCAGCACGCCAAGGTTCGCCGCCTTGATGTAACCATCAGAGCCCACACCTTGAACCTGCAGCGTGTGCTCCCCCGGTGCAATCAAACGCGCATCCACAAGGAACTCCGCCGAGAACTCACCATTGTCATCGACGGTAACCGTGGTCATGAGCGTTGGCTCTGAGAACAACCACACGGTGGCCAACGTTCCGGGGAGGAATCCATTACCGAACGTTGTTCCCACCGAGGATGGGTTGAGACGCACGAGTACGTTTCCGTCCGCGTTCTCCACTACACCGTTGTCCCGGTCAGCGTTCACACTGATAACCCACCCAGAACCTTCGACAACTACGTTGCCCGCCTCTGGCACACCCGTCACCGAGACAGTTTCCGGGATTCCCCCGGAAGTCGCGAGCGATTGTCCAGCGGTGAGAGCGGGGAGGGCACCTGCTTGACGGTTGGGCTCAGGAGCGGGAACACCCTGACCAATGTTGATAGTCATATCCACCACAGTCTGATTTCCCAGCTCGTCATAACCGACAACCTGCAACACTTGACGCCCAATCGGGACAGGAAGCTCCAACGCTCCCGCCTGAAAACTCAAGTCAGACGCAAACGTTCCATCCGAGCGCACCGGAATGCGGGCAAGCTCACGAGAGTCATCACCGTTGCCCGGCAAGAACAACTGGACAAACGAACCCGGGTAGGAGCCCTTGCCCGACACCGCAGCAGACTGCCCCCGGGGCACAAACAACTCCGGTGACTGCGAAGGAGTATCCGTCTGAACTTCTGCGCCTTCTGCCTCAGCCAAGCTGACACCAAACTGGAACGCACCAGCCGCTACAGATAAACGGTCGGAACCGACCGGAGTCTTCACGAGGTTGGATGGCACCCCACCCACAGTTGCTCGGGAGGGAGCGTCCGGGTCAAACCTCAAACCAAGGCGCTCAACAGGTCGAGGCACAGGGTCCGTATTCGGCCCAACCAGCGTCAGAGGGGTCTGACGAGGTGTGGCAATCGGCGTAGTGGGTGTGACTACCGGGTTACCAGCTGAGGAACCCCCCGAGGACTCTCCGGAGCCACCTGAGGGGGCCAAAGTCCATTGCGCGTAGAGGATGTCATCTGCGGTGAACGGGAACGCCGCTCCATCCGCATACGCGGTACCCGACCCATTCGCTTCGGTATTCCACCCCGCGAACGCATACCCCGTCCGTGTGAACGCATTGGTCGTTAACGCAGTAGACCCTCCCGCAGTTTGAGCGCTCATCGAACCGGACCCACCATTAGCGCTAAAGGTGACGTCAAATTCTTCCGCCCACTGTGCGAAGAGAGTGTCATCTGCGGTGAACGGGAACGCCGCTCCATCCGCATACGCGGTACCCGACCCATTCGCTTCGGTATTCCACCCCGCGAACGCATACCCCGTCCGTGTGAACGCATTGGTCGTTAACGCAGTAGACCCTCCCGCAGTTTGAGCGCTCATCGAACCGGACCCACCATTGGCGCTAAAGGTGACGTCAAATTCTTCCGCCCATTGCGCATACAGAGTCACAGACTGCGATGTGGTGATGTTGGCGCCATTCGAATACGCGGTTCCACTCCCGCCCGCCGCGGTGTTCCACCCGGAGAACGAGTAGCCCGAGCGGGTAAAACTATTAGCGTTAATTGTCGATGCCACCCCCGAGTTGACCGTTTGGGCAGACATCGAGCCACTGCCCCCATTTGCATCGAAAGACACTCGGTACCCGTAGACAGCGTAAAAAGTGGTGTCCGAGATGGGGGTGTATCCACCACCGAGGGCCACCCTCGTTCCGGAGCCTCCGCTACCGGCGGACCATCCCGAGATATCGAATCCGCCCTTAGACTGCCCCGCCGCCGAGGGAAAAGTGAGTTCGCCCGCCCCCGAGACCGCCGCGGGCAAATCTCCCGAACCCCCATCAAGATCGAAAGAAACCTCGTAACTCGCCGCGGAAACAGCCGTAACCGTTGGTGACGATGACCAGACCGAACGAGCGTCAAAATCAAAGGGTATCGAGCGGCCGCTGCTCGAGATATTTGCTGTGAGACCGACGGTAGAAGTTGTTGGGAACGTTACCGATACCCAACCTTTCTCATCCGTCTGCCCAACATTTGCTACGGAAGTGAATTTTCGGACCCCTGAGACCGAGTCATCTACCCGAATGTTTGAGCCAGAACTTAAGGAATAACTGACCAAACCCGAAAACTCGGCTGATTCTCCACCGTCCGAATCAAGGTCTTTCGTAACTACCTGCATGTTCTGAAGCTTGACTGCACCATCGCCGTCATCCACAAAAGAGACCTCTACTGACAGTGTTCCCCGAAGGTTTGACATGTCGATGGGTTTGATGCCGTCCGCAGATGTTCTGTCTTGATCCATTATGTAGGTGCTGTCTCCAGCGCCCCCCCGGTAGCGAGTCGATAGTGACGAGGGCGTCAACGACAGTGCCATCACTGCCCGTGAACACTGCCTCATAGCGGACGACAGAGCCGAGGGCCAGACCAACTCCGATGTCACGACTATCGCTTCCACTGATTTGCTCTTTAGTCGCGGGAGACGAAGTTCGGGAGAAATCCAATTGCTCTCCCGAAACATTGCAAATTACTTCCCCCGACGTATCTGAACAAGCTCCTGCTGCGGGGGATGAGGCAAACGCATAGTTGTTTTCCATCGGAGCGACGATTGTGTAGGCCGCAACAACCACGACCAGTAACAGGCCGCGACAAAATTTCGAGTATCGCAACCGCATCCGACAAGTTTAGGAGGAAATAGGAAATACGACACCACAGAAGCCCCCTGTCGC
>JAOHDU010000034.1 GCA_028096805.1 Pontimonas sp. | reverse complement strand
TCATTCCCACCAAGGTGACCTTCCCGCCGGACTTGCCCACGGTGACCGAGACGTCGGAACCGGGCTTGGAGCCCTCGACGTTTCCGCCAGTTTCTGCTGCGAGGTCGATCACCACCGAGCCTGGCTTCATGTCTTTCATCATCTTTGCGGTGATCAGACGCGGAGCAGGACGGCCAGGAATGGCAGCAGTCGTGATGATGACATCCGCCGCGGTGACGTAAGGGGTGAGCAGCTCTTGCTGGCGCTTCACACGGTCTGCCGCCAACTCTTTGGCGTATCCACCCGCTCCATCAGCGGCCACATCCAGATCCAGCTCGATGAATGTTCCTCCCATCGAACGGACTTCATCAGCAGATGCGGAACGAACGTCGTAAGCGTTGACTTTCGCGCCCAAACGCTTGGCAGTGGCGATGGCTTGAAGGCCCGCAACACCGGCGCCGAGGACGAGGACCGTAGCGGGTGGGACTGTACCTGCCGCCGTCATGTACAGAGGAAAGAACCGGGGCAAGCGAATTGCTGCTTCCATGACGCAGCGGTAACCGGCCACCAGTGCTTGGGAGGTGAGAGCGTCCATCGACTGTGCGCGAGAAATACGGGGAACAAGCTCCAGCGCAAAAGACGTAACTTTTTGGGCCTTCAGCGCTTTGACGGCGGCCAGCTCTGAGGCCGGAGAGGCGAGCCCCATCGTGATAGCACCTTTTTTCAGCTTTTTGATGGTTGCCGGGGCCAAAGGGCGGACGTGAGCAAGGACATCGAGTTTCGCCGGGTCCACAGTCGCAGCGATTGTTGCGCCCGCATCCTTGTACGCGTCATCGGGATAACCGGCAGCAACGCCAGCTCCCT
Organism: Pontimonas sp.; assembly: GCA_028096805.1. Taxonomy (GTDB): domain Bacteria; phylum Actinomycetota; class Actinomycetes; order Actinomycetales; family Microbacteriaceae; genus Pontimonas. The sequence goes on along the minus strand of JAOHDU010000034.1, from coordinate 4,669 downwards.
TTTGGACCGTGACCTTGAGGCCTTCGCCCACAAGTTGCTTCACCGATTCCGGTGTTGCGGCCACTCGGTTCTCGCCAGCGATCGGCTCTTTCAGCACTCCAACAATCATGACTTCGCCTTCAAAATATGTGTGGTGTCCTCTGCCAAGATGCGGAGGATGAGCATCGCAACACTAGCAGAGCCGGGTGTTTTGGCTGAGAGAACGCCAACCTCCGGAGCGCTCCGGTTCGGCTGATTGTTGTTAGCGGGTCTTCGCGGGAAACTTCGGGAAGAAACGTCCGGTTCGCGAAACGTACGAGCCATAATCCTCAAACTTCTCGCGCAACAGACTTTCTTCGCCCGCAACTTTTGCTGCCAAAACAGCAAGGAGGAACAACCAGGCGACAAGGTGAGCAAGGGATGCTCCCCACACCACACCGCCGGCTGCCGCGACCAATAATCCGGTGTAAATCGGGTGGCGAACGCGCGAGTACATCCCGGTGGTCACCAGGTTCGCGTCCTCGCGCGGAATCGGTGACGGGGTCAGCGAGCGCCCCAGCCGTTGACCGGAGAGCGCCACCAACAGAAGACCCGCGGCCAGCAGAACCGCCGCTACCGTGCCGGAGGCGACGCCTCGGTCCCACCACCCTCCTGGGGGAAGTGCCACCAGTGCGGCGATCGCACCAAACTGCATGCCGACCAGCGCCCAGGCGATTGAGGGGTTCATCACCGTCTTAGCCGTGGGTCGCTTCGTGCGCCCTGGCCTGCTCTTGCCGTTCGTGTTCTTCACCCAGAACAATCGGTGCGCGAACGTGGGCGTCACTGAGCCCCAGTCCGGCAACCAGGTCACCAAGGTGAGGGCGAAGGCGCGGCAACAAACGGTTGTTGATGTAATCGGTGATGGCTTCTGCTCGGTGAACGCTGAGTCGACCGTTCATCAGGTACCAATCACGGTGGCGCTCGATGAGCATGAAACCGTGAAGGTCACGAAGCCAGCGCATCACCTGTTTTGTGTCGCCATCCGGCATCGCTGCAACGGCGCGAGTAAAGGCCTCCCAGACGACGAGCTCCGCGTGAGCCCACGCGGCATCAATCAACGCACTTTGGTGCTTATTCATCAATGCCGCCGCTTCACCGGGTTCCATTTTCGACGCAGGGCGCAGCTCATCCGCCAGCGCACCCACCATCGTCTCCACCCGGTCGGTGAGTAATTGCCGTTGTGAGTCGGTCGATCGGACATACCCAATCGAGCGGGCGGTGGACCCAAAGTCAGCGACTCGCTGGGCCAACCGGCGCAGCCCCGAGCGGTTGATGGTGGCCTCACCCACATGATCCGCCACATAGCTGGCCATGCTGCCAAGGCCCCCTGCTTTGAATGCTTTGGCGTAATCACCGAGCAGACGCTTAGCCACCAGCTGCAACAGCACAGTGTTGTCACCTTCAAAAGTTGCGTACACATCCAAATCAGCCCGGAGGCTCGCCAAGCGGTTTTCGGAGAGGAAACCTTGCCCGCCACACGCTTCGCGACCGGCCTGCAGATTATCCAGTGCCGACCAGGTGGCATAGGGCTTAAGCGCAGCGGCGAGGGTTTCGAGGTCTTGGCGTTCTTCTTCGGAGTCTTTAGTCCCGATGAAGACGTCGTGAAACAACTCCAACAGCTCGTCTTGGGCGAAGCCCATCGCGTAGGTGTTGGCGAGGTGAGGAACCAAGCGTCGCTGATGGGTCTGGTAATCCATCAACACCTGCTCATCGTCTGAGCCAGGAACCGGGAACTGGCGGCGCACCAACCCGTATCGAATCGCCACCGTGGACGCGAGCTGGGAAGCCACGACGCTAGCCCCGACCAGGGAAACACGACCTTGAACAAGGGTGCCGAGCATGGTGAAGAATCGTCGCCCACGACTCTCAATCGGCGAGGAGTACGCGCCGGACTCGTCCACACTGCCGTAGCGATCCAACAGGTTTTCCCGGGGCACGCGCACGTGAGTGAAGTGCAGGCGTCCATTATCGATACCGTTTAATCCGCCTTTAGGGCCGTCATCCTCCCCGCCGATGCCCTCCAAGAAACCGTTGTCATCGCGCAGCGGAACGTAGAGGGCGTGAACGCCGTGGTTTTCTCCCGCCACGATGAGCTGCGCGAAGACCACCGCAGCCTTGCCATGCAGCGCCGCGTTTCCGATGTAGTCCTTCCACGCTCCGCGATGCGGGGTGTGGAGGATGAAGTCTCCGCTGTCCTGGTCGTACGTGGCCGTTGTGGCGATCGAGGCAACATCGGAACCGTGACCGGTTTCGGTCATGGCGAAGCAGCCCGGTGTCTCCAGAGACATGATCCCCGGCAACCACTTTTTGTGGTGTTTGTCGGTGCCAAGGTGAGTGACCGCTGCACCGAAGAGGCCCCACTGGACTCCCGACTTAATTTGCAAGGACGGGTCGGCCAGGACGAGTTGCTCAAAGTTGGCGATGTTGCCACCGGGGTTGTTCTTGCCGCCTACCGATTCAGGGAACGATAACAACACGCCACCTGCATCAACGAGCACGCCCAGCTGGCTCAAAACCCTTTCGCGGTGTTCGGCCATCGGCTGGCCCTCGATCTTCCAGAGTGCCGGGTCTTCACACAGTTTTCTGGCAGCGGACCGAATGTCGGCCCACCGGCCCAGGACCTGAGCGCCCAACTGCGCTACGTCCACTGACAACTCGTGTGCCTCGACGCGCTCAGAGGCAATTGTGGGGCTCTCGACCTGAGTGCTCATGCCGGTTCTCCTTCGATGGATGGTCTAGCTGAAGAATAATTCACTGAGCATGGCGCGCGCAGCCCATCGTCGGTGACCACGATGGTTGCCCGCCACTGACGCCAGGTTTTGTGCGCTACCTACTAAACCCTCAGAACGCTGCCGTTTCGTCCTGGAGCGCACACGCCCCAAATACCCCATGGGGTATACTGACGGTAACGAAAGGACACCGTATGCCCACGATTGATTTGACCCACGACGTCTTCGAAGACACCGTTACCTCGGACGGCATTACGCTGGTGGATTTTTGGGCGGAATGGTGTGGTCCGTGTAAAGCGTTCGGCCCGGTTTATGAGGAAGCCAGCAACCAGCACCCCGACGTCACGTTTGGCAAAGTCGACACTGAAGTGGAGCAAGCTCTCTCGCAAGCCGCGAACATTCGATCTATCCCCACGCTGATGGCCTTCCGTGACGGCATCTTGGTCTTCTCCCAGCCCGGCGCACTTCCCGCCTCGTCGCTCGAGGAAGTAATTACCGCGGTGAAAGGCCTCGACATGGAGGATGTCCGCAAACAGGTGGCCGAAGCACAAAAAGAGGCTGAGAAAAACTAGAGGCGGTTGCGACCGAACAGGCCGCGTCGCACCCGTTCCACGAGGTTCTTCGCGGGAGGTTCGTTGAAACCCTCCGCGCGTTCCTGACCTGAGAGCGCCGCGATGGCGTCCATTACGTCGTCGGTGGCGTGCCGGCGAGCACGGCCCGAGTCTGCCGAACCGTGCCGGGACAGATCGAGCGGTTCCCCAAACTCGATGGTGACTTTGGCGGGTCGAATCCCTGAGGTTCCGACCGGTTGGACTTTGTCGGTTCCCTTCAACCCCACGGGAACCACCGGGACTCCCGCATTCAGAGCCAACCAGGCCACCCCGGTCTTGCCTCGGTAAAGCTTGCCGTCCCGGGAGCGTGTCCCCTCCGGGTACACAGCAAAAGCTTCGCCCTCGTGCAGGAGCGACAATCCGGAATCCAGGGCGTTCTGCGCCGCCTGTCCAACACCCCGGGATACCGGGATGGCGCCGATCGAAGTGAAAAACAATCGCGACAGCGTTCCCTTCACACCGGGAGTGGTGAAGTAGCTTTCCTTCGCAAGGAAACTCACGCTTCGCGGCGCGAACAATGTGATGATCACGCTGTCAATGAACGACAGGTGGTTGCTGGCAAGGATGACGGCTCCTTCACGAGGAACGTTCTTGCGCCCGACAATTTTTGCCCGGAACAATCCCCGCGCGAGCGGGGTGAGCACAAACCTGCTGACCTGCTTCAACATGGGGACCTACTTGGCTTTGGCGGACCCCTTGACCTTAGCGGGGATGCCTACAGCGAGCGCACCCGCAGGAACGTCTGTCAACACAACCGACATCGCGGCGACCTTGGCGCCGTCCCCAATCGTCACCGGTCCAAGGATTGTCGCACCGGCGCCCACCAGCACGCCCTTGCCCAAAACCGGGTGGCGACGCCCCGACACTTTCTCTCTGCTGACCTGCTCGTTACCGCCGAGGGTGACGCCGTGGTAGATCAAGCAGTCATCGCCTACAACCGCTGTCTCGCCAATGACCACGCCCATGCCGTGATCGATCACGACGCGAGAACCGATGACGGCCCCGGGGTGAATCTCAATGCCGGTGATGAAGCGGGCAAGGGAGGACACTATGCGCGCCAATAACAACCATTCCCATCGCCACAGCCAGTGCGCGACCCGATGCCAGGCCAACGCATGAACACCGGGTGAAGTGAGAAACACTTCCAACCGCGTGCGAGCAGCGGGGTCTCGCTGCAACGCGGCATCAATATTTTCGCGAAGCGGCGAGGGTGAATCCATTTAGGTGCCAAGTCCTTCATACAAGACGGTGGAGAGGTAGCGCTCACCAAAGCTTGCCAGAATCACGACAATGGTCGCACCGGCATACTCC
>JAOHDU010000035.1 GCA_028096805.1 Pontimonas sp. | reverse complement strand
GATGACACCCTCAATCGCATGCTCACGCAGGGCCTGTTCCACAAGCTGCGTCTCTAACAGGGTGCCTTCGACGACGGGGACACCATCCGGAACAAAGGACCGAACTCCGGTGGAAAAGTCGTCCAGGACGACCACATCCATTGATGCCTGCAACAGTTTGCGCACGACATGGGAGCCGATGTATCCGGCACCGCCTGTCACTAACCACGTCATGTCTCGAGGCTACCTTTCTTCGCAGCCCTGCGGCTCACCTGCCTGGCTGCGACCGTTGAAGCCCACGCGACAGGCCACTGCCATAAGGGCGCAACGGGCTTGAGCAAGTTCGGAAGATAGCTGGCCTTAACCTTCATCGCCTCCCGCGAGGAGGCCCGCCGATCAGCCACCGTCAGCGACTCTGCGTGCCAGCGGAATTGAGCCGTGGTGTGCTTCACATGAAGGAATAGGCCCTGACGCCGGAGCCTCAGGAAAAGGTCAAGATCCAATGCGTACGAAAGCTCCGAATGACAACCCCCCGCATTAGCGATGGCATCCAAAGACACGACGGTCCCAGGGTGAGGGATGAGATTGGGGCCCCACGGTAAGAGAAGTTGGGCGATTTTACCGGCAGAGTTTTTCCCCAGCACTCTTCCGGCATCATCAATGTATTCACAGTGGCCATAGGCAACAACGGCAGCCGGGGTTCGCTCTAGCTCTTCTACCGCAGCAGCGATCCCTGCCCCCACCAAGACATCGTCATCGCCCACCCAGATGTAGTACTTCTCATCCTCCCGAGTCGCGATTGCCGCATTGATGGCATCGGCCATCCCCGAACCCGGATCATTGATCACAATGGCGCGGTGACGCAGAGCTAATTGACGCGCTGGGGTAGCCCCCTCGGGCGCCACAACGACGATGGTCGGCTCTATGTGAGAGGGAAAGGTTGCGCACGACTCAAGCGCCAGCGCAAGTGATTCCAGACGGTCCCCCAAAGTGGGGAGTACGACCATTACGCTGAGCGTATTCATCGCCACCACCTCTGACCAGCGCTTTAGGCTGGAGTTATCGGGTCATCAAAAAGGGACAGTATGAAGCTTACGGACACCATCTACATCGCAGGCCACCGGGGCCTTGCCGGCTCTGCGATCTGGCGTCATTTCGAAAAAGCTGGCTACACCAATTTGGTCGGCTTGCGTTCTAAAGAGCTTGACCTGACTGACCGTCAGGCCACCATGACCCGAATTCAGGAAATTTCTCCGGATGTCGTCATCGACGCTGCCGCAAAAGTGGGCGGCATTCACGCCAACGACACGTACCCGGCTGATTTTTTGAGCCAAAACCTACAAATTCAGGTCAACCTGATGGACGCCGCGCATGCGGCGGGGGTCGACCGTCTGCTGTTTCTTGGCTCTTCGTGCATCTACCCAAAATTTGCACCACAGCCGATTCCCGAATCGGCTCTTCTCACCGGCGCACTCGAAAAAACCAACGACGCCTACGGGATTGCCAAAATCGCAGGGATTCTCCAGGTTCAAGCGATGAGACGGCAACATGGCCACCGATGGATTTCCGCCATGCCCACAAACCTCTACGGACCCAATGACAACTATCATCCCGAAAACTCCCATGTGCTAGCAGCCCTGATTCGAAAGTTTCACGAGGCAAAAACAGACGGTGCCGCGACGGTCACAATTTGGGGCTCCGGCACGCCACTTCGTGAGTTCCTCCACGTCGACGACCTTGCGTCCGCCGCGGAGTTTCTCCTGCTGAACTATGACGACCCGCAGACCATCAACATTGGTTCGTGCCACGAGGTGTCAATTCAGGAGCTTGCCCGCACAATCGCCGAGGTCCTCGGATTTGATGGCGACCTGGTCAACGACGAGACCAAACCCGATGGGACGCCACGAAAAATGCTGGACAGCTCGAGGCTTCACTCGCTGGGGTGGGCGCCCAAATGGAGCTTGCGCGAAGGAATTGCTGATGCGTACGAATGGTTTCTCGCCAACGAATCGTCGGTTAGGTCCGTCTAACCGACGGGTCCCGTCAGATGCACTACCCACACCGATGAAACTCCCTGGGTTGTCAGTTCAACCTCCTCTGGGGTGGTGAAGATCACCTCGCCTGCAGAAACGGTTTTCGAAGTCAACTGCCCGGCCAGGGTGCCGCTGCCCCCCTCAACGATGATCACCGCTGGCTGACCATCCAAGGAGACCCGGCCCGGTTCAGTGATGTGCGTCACCGCAAAGTTCGCGGGGAAACCCTGATAACGCTGGCTTGACCCGATCGACTGCGGTGGCACTAGTGGCGGGTGCAACTGAGCCGTCGTGTCCACTAACTTCAAGAATTCTGTGGTGTCGAGACGCTTGTTTGTGAGACCCACCCGAACAACGTTGTCACTGGGCAACATCACCTCAAGGCCGAACCCAGCAAGGTACGCGTGGGGCACTCCAGCATCAACAAACACCGCTTCACCTCGCTCCAAGTCGACATGGTGCATGAGGAAAGCCAACAGCACACCGGGATCTCCGGGATGCAGTGAAATGAGCTCTTGAACGAGGGCGAGGTCGTCATCGTCTCGACCTGTTGCATCGCGGGAACCACCTGCACTGTCAGCCCAGTGCTGCACCGCAGCCAGACACTCGTGAACCTCGGTTCCTCCCCCAACGAGCCAGGAAACACTCTCGGCAAGAGGAAGGGAGAGCTTGGCGGATAAAGCATCGCACGCAGAAGCATCGAGTCCCAGGGTTCGCCACATCTTCAGGCGTCGCTCGACCTCAGCGCGTTCGACAAAACCCACGAGAGCCCGGAAGCGGGGGGACAAGGCAATAAGTAGTTCGGGCTTAGCCGAGGAGTCGCGATAAGTGCGGTACTCATCGGCTACCCCTCGGGCCAGCTCATCCGCAAAACCGACCTGAGCTTGTTCTTGCCCGGGGTGAACTTGAATCGAGAGTGGTTTCGCTGCAGCGAGCAGCTTAACCAGAAGGGGAAAATTAGTGCCCGACTCACTCAACCACTGGTGAAAATTATGCTGCTCGCCGGACACCTCGATTATGGTCTGTGCCTCGGGGTGGTCGCCAAACCATTGCTCTGCCTCCGCTTGACCAGTTGGCTCTGAGCCGCGAAATCTCGAAATTGCGTCCGGTGAGCCCCACGCGTAGTGCCGAATTGGGGCCTGAAGCGAGAAGAACATGACAAGAGCTTATTCCCGGCGACCCCGCAAGCACCTACTCGCGGCGGGACAGTCTGCCAGAATGTGGTTATGTCGCCGGTCAAGATTTCGCAGAGTGCTCCTCGCGCTGATCTCGATTCGGTCTGGGTGGTCATTCCCCTCTTCAACGAGGCCGAGGTCATCGCAAATGTTGTCTCTGAAGTGCGCGCTACCTTCCGCAACGTCGTATGCGTTGATGATGGGAGTTCCGACAACAGCGCCAAGCTGGCGCGGCAGGCGGGTGTGGCTGTCCTGCAGCACCCGATGAACTTAGGTCAGGGAGCTGCTCTGCAAACCGGATTCGAGTATGTGGTCTCGCAAACGGACGCAAGCCACGTCGTTACCTTTGACGCCGATGGACAACACCGCGTCAAGGACGCTGCCGAGATGGCGGAACTTGCGTTAAGAAAACGTATTTCTGTGATTTATGGGTCCCGCTTTCTCGATAAGCGGACAAAGCCGGGTCTAAAAAAACGGGTCGTGCTTCAGGTTGCAGCGCTAATGACCCGAGTGTTCACGGGCTTGAGATTGACGGACGCTCACAACGGCCTGCGGGTGCTCAGCCGTGAGGCGCTTGGGAAAGTGCGCCTCGAGCAAAATGGAATGTCCCACGCCAGCGAAATTGTTCACCAGCTTGCCAAGTCTCGGCTGTCTTGGAAGGAATACCCCGTGGAAGTGTTATATACCGACTATTCAAAGAAAAAAGGCCAATCGTTGCTCAATTCCATCAACATTTTGATCGATTTGATTGTCAGGTAGGGACACACCATGCTCAGCCAGTGGATCCTCGTTGCCGCATTTGTCCTCGTGGGCTTTTATCTCCTGAAAGCCCGACGCAATTCAAACCAGCAGGCCATCCGGAGATTGTTCATTGTCATCGCTCTAATCGCTGGGCTTCTCGCGGTGTTATTCCCTGAGTACACCAACACGTTAGCGGGGCTCGTAGGTGTTGGCCGCGGCGCCGACCTGTTGCTGTACGCCTTTGTTGTCCTCAGCCTTTTTTACGCGGTCTACCAATACCGCCGGCAGCTTTGGCAGGAAAAAGTCAATACCGATCTCGCCCGAGCTCTGACTCTTGTCCAGGCCAAGATCGATCAGGCGCTCGACGACCGGGAGAAGGGCTAAGAAACCCGGACTTTCACTCCGGGGGTAATCTCTGCCCCTCTCTCGAGGGAGGGATTCAACGTCGCTAGCACCTCAAGACTCACCGAGCGTCGCTCACCAATTCGCTCAAGCGTGTCACCAGCCTGAGCTCGGTGAAAAGTGAGTGTCGTCGTTGTTTCTCCCACCTTGAGGCGTTGGCCCTGGTAGATCCGGTTCCGATTGGCGATGTTGTTGTCCTCCACCAAACGAGACACCGTCGTGGTATTCCGGAAGGCGATTCGAATCAAGGTGTCTCCCCTGGCAACCGTATAAAGCACATCGTTAGTGGAAGATTCCGACACCAACGGCTCAAGCGCGGGGAGTGGCGCGTCTCCCTCGCTATCGGATTCCGAGGCCCCCTCGCTGGAATCAGCAACGACAGGCTCTGAGTCGCTGTCCGAGGGTTCGGCTGGAGTCTCGTCCGAGGCTTCGGCGACAGGCGTCGCCTGCTCCGCGGGCGCTTCCTCCGCCGCGCTGCCCCCAGAAATCACGATAGACGGATCAAGTGTTACCGGGGAATCCACGGTCTTCACCACTCCACGCTTGGTCATAGTGAGGGTCTGCCCAATGCGAATAAGTGCTCCCCCTCGGGGCAGGTTGTTCTCCGCCACCACTGAACTCACGCTGACGCCGTTTGCTCGAGAGATCCGCCACACAGTATCCCCGGCAACGACCACATGTCGGGTGACAACATCTTGGGCAACTTCGGTGGTCGGTACCGCCAGCGATGTCCACGTCACACCATCCGCAGATTCATAAGCCGAGCCGTCCTCCAGCAGCGCGGCCAGGGCACCGGATTCTGATTGGCCAAATTGATCCACTGCGTTGGTGGCGGAAACACCGGGCAGCGTTCCTAGGCGTTTCCAGGAGGTGAGTGTTGTGGATTCCGCCACCGTGCCGTGTCGATCAACCACTGTGGTCACACCGTCTCGGGCCGTTGCCCAGGTTCCAAAATCCTTGCTGGGGTTAAACCAGTAGTTGTAGACACGCCAAAAGTTCCTGTTTCCATAGGCTGAGCAGGAGTCACCCGTAGACGCCAGATTCACCATGGCGATCTCGTTCGGCGTATAGGGCGTGTAGTAGTAGAGACCAGCGGTGGCCTGGTTGCGGATTGTCACCGGTGTGGTGCCACACGAGGCACGAGGG
>JAOHDU010000033.1 GCA_028096805.1 Pontimonas sp. | reverse complement strand
GCTGATATGAGCCAGCGGGGAGGCCTGGTAATGGCGCTGACCCTGCAAAGTTTCCTCCGGCCGGCACGTCAACTGCCAGTTGCGCTGGCTCGGTGAATTCGCACCGATTGTCCCAACCAGCGGGAATGGTGCGGAGTTCTTCAACCCAATCTAGCTCCGATGCATCGTGAGTCGTCGTAAGCCTCAAGCAGCCGTTAGGGGCATATTGTTGCGATCGTGTGAGGTCGGGGAGCCGTACAGCACCAAAAATGATGGTCGTCCCCGCCGCTTTCTGGCCCACCTTCCCCGCCATATGCAAATGGATACCAGCCGCCGCAGTCGCAGTCGCGGGAGACGTTGGTGCCACAGTAAACAGGGCAACCATGATGAGGGCGAAAGCCGAACCAAAAGTTTTCTTCATAACGCAACGTTAGACCCTTTGCTCCGCCTCACTGGGCAAAACAGTGCCGCCTGGTGCGTCTACTTCCCAGTCGGGCTGACAGGATTTGAACCTGCGACCCCTTGACCCCCAGTTACGAGCGCGGGGTTCGCAAGTGGTTAGAGAGGTTCAAAAAACCGACGATTTGGCCGTTCTTGACGTTGTCGAACAGATGGAAACTTCGGGGGCATCGACAAAAAGGGTGCCCAAAATGGGTGTCCCCACCGTCTCTATTTAGGCCAATCGCCCTGGGCCTTCAGCCATCGATATTGCTCCGCGTTCTTATAGTTCCACACTGGAAATTCCGGATTGTTGCTTTGAAATATTGAATATGTGGTCACTGGAATTCCTTTCGAAAGACAGTCCCGTAGCTTCGCAGATTGATTCACCCACGGATCATTAACAATCAGCAGATCCAGCTGTTTATTCACCCCTTGCTCCACAAGCCCGAGCCGCTTGGCAATCTTTTCCACCTCTTGGTTGAAGCCGAACTCGCGGTTGTCGTCCCACGGCATTAGTTGCGTAAAGCAGACTCTGGTGCCGGCGGAGACTCGCAGGTTTGACCAATTTGGATGCTCAAGAAACTTCCTGCGGGCAGCCTCGGCGTCCTGCCTCTTGCTTGTTGCCCTCTCACTGGCAAGGCGAGCTTTGTCAACCTGCTTCGACAAATCGGCTTCGCGGGGAATTTGGTCGATGCTCGGATATTTGAACTTTCCAGCTGCCGAAAAACCTGCATTTAATTGGCATCCCCGAACTTCACCCGGTACCGCGTCCATGAGCGTGAGAAAAGAGGGCAGTTCTGAGTAAGAAACCAGAGCCATCAGTTTGTTAAGGACCTCACCAGTAAGGGTTGCGTCCTCAACTGCCCCATGCGCGTCTTCTACTTCTCCTCGCTGGTCATACGTCGCGAACTGCCGGCTAAGCTCAAAAAACTCGGCAAGGTCATCAAGGCCGTTTGAAGAGGTAACGTACGGGAGCTTCTTAGCCAAGAGCATCGTATCGACGTACTGGAATTCACGAGGGCCCGGGTGGCCCTGCGCAGCGAGAGTGGCAAGGATCCTATTAACATCCTGAGTCGCGTTGTGCAGCACCCATCCATGGTTCCCAACAAACTCATCAACTTCGCTCCATACATCCGCCAAAATTGGAGCATCCATGAGGAGCTCTTCCGCGATGCCGTGCGTTTCGAACTCGTAGCGCCCAATTCGAAAATCCCCGGGGGGCCTCACATAGGAACTCCAGGTGTCCACCAAGCTCCCACCAGCAAACCTTGCGAGACCAATTTCGCAAATACTTGTCTTTGTCGAACTATCTGTCCATTCAATATCGACCGCGACCCAGGCACTGAAATCGCTTCGAACCGGAGACAAAGAAGTGTCGCGTGGGACGGTTCGACCGATGACCTCTCGTCCAATTGGTGCGCCCTGCCCACTGCTCCCGGCGTGCGCGGCCATGTCAACATCTATTGTCCGAATGAGCTCTTCGAACTGCCCCTTGGCTTTGGCCGGAACCAACAACTTGGAGGTAACTGACCCATCACGCAAATGGAATCGAATGAACCCGATTTTGAAGAAGCTCGGGCGCTGATACTCGTATCTAGCCACCTCCCCAACGTGAAACGTTGACTTTGAATGTTCATTAGGCCCCACCTGTTCGGCGATATGAAACACACAATCATCATCATAAAAAAGCTGTCCGGCCATAATGTGAGCATAATTCCATCCGTTGGATTATGCGCAGCCAATTCTGTCGGTGGTGAGTGGCACATTCTGAATATGCCCTCACTCAACAACGGTGAACCCCGAAGCTCCGGAGTCATCCCACCAAAAACGGTTGCCGACCTTGGCCGGCTGGCCGTTGAGTATCACCCGGGGAAAAACGGGATTGACCCAGACGAGGTCAACCTGACCAACCCAACGCTTTTTAGTTGGCGCTGTGCGGTGTGCGGTCACGAGTGGGAGGCGGCCCCGTTCGATCGTTCTGAGGGGCAAGAGGCCTGTTTCCAATGTGAGAAGCCAACGGCGAAGCAAAGCTCCGGTGCCTAAATCAGGCGAGAATGATTAGTATTCGTCGTTACAAAGTTCCCAGACATTCACGTATGTCGCGTAATAGTCGCTAGCAGCTAGTTCGAACACACTTTCGCTGGGATTCGAGGATACGACCACTTTCATCACGCGAATTTGAGCAATATGGTCATTCACGGCCTGCCGAATTCTCGTATTTGGGACATCTCTAAACAGAGAAACTAACTTCGTCTGCTCGTCAGTAAGCCACCCAACCTGGTCTCCATCTGCGTCGCCCCGAGCTTTGTACCAAGTCTGGTAGGTCCTACACGCCTCTAGGGTTTGTTCATTGTTGCGGTCCGCGGTAGGTGCAGAAGCTTCCGTCGTCGCAGCGGGAGGAGAAACTTGGGTCGTTGACTGTGGCCTATCCGGTGAATTCGCCCCGATACTGGAGACGATTGTGCTGCCGAACAGGAATAAACCAATCCCTGCCCAGAGCAAAAAAATGTAGCCGAGTCTGCGGATGACTGAGCGCCCTTTTGTGGATGACCGAAGTTTGGGAAGCGCCCAAAGGCCGCCAATAACAATTAGTGAAAGAACAGACCAACCAGCAACACTTGCGGAGAAATTTCCTAAAGCTTCCGCAGGACCACCGTCACTCAAAGATGGGTCGAGTGCCAGTAAGGCAATGCTCGGGGCGAGGATCAGAAAAGACAGGGCAGTGAGCTTGCTTGTCGAGGCTGGCTGGACCGCACCTTCTTCAGCTTGTTTTCCATCCGTCGTCAATCCATCCGAAGTATCTTTTTCATCTTTCGGTAGAAATCGATCGTCGTCCTGAAGCGTTCCGCAGTGACGGCACAACTTAGCGTCCGATTGAATCTTCTCTGCGCACGCGATGCAGGATTTCAAGAACGGCAACCTTCCCTTTTTGCATATGGGCATTAAGTGGGACCGGTCAAGAAAGGTGGATCAAACTGGCCGGCCCCACCAATACCAAACTACGCCGCTTCACCCTCCCCATCAAGGAAAAACCTCCGCAACAAAGCAACAATCCCCAACACCTTGTTCGAACGTTCTGAGGGATGAGACGATTGGTGCCGGTGCTCGGTTAGCGCCAGTAACCAGAATGGCGACTAAGAAACTAGCGAGTAAAAAAGTCCCAACGTTCCTTGTACTCGGCCATCCAGCCCTCTGGTCTCCCATCCCATTGAGCCTTGTTGTCGATTCGACGGCCGGAGACGTCCTTGTGCACACCACCATCGCGCCGCGGTGTCGCTAACCAGTTTGCGTGACCGCTTTTCACGTGGTCGGCAACTGTGACCGATGGCAGAACATAAACGTCTGGTTGTTCAGGTTTGAAGTCAACAAAACAGTAAAAGAGGTCTTCGTCTCTGATGTCCTCGTGTTTTTGAGCGAGCCACCATCCGTTCCTCGCGCTGGTCATCGTTGATTTCACCTGGATTAGGAAAGGCTCTCCACCGTCGATGAAGTTGACCAGGATGTCGACTTTTCGGGTGCCCCGCGGTGCTGGCGCTGCGAGATAGCCGCGCGAAAGGAGTCTCGCAAGCACAAGGTGCTCTCCCGCTGGACCGATTAAAGTTTTGTCGATTTCTATCCCCACGTTTCAAACCTAGCCGAGTGGCCCTCGCAATTAGTGGGGCAAAAGAGGCACGGCAACCGGAATGTAGGGTATGTAAATGAATATTCCTCTAGCTCCTTTAGCAGTTGCGGCGTTGCTACTGGCTGGTTGTGCGGGTCCGGCTGACCCGGCACCCGCGCCTCCACCCGCCCCCGAAAAGTCCACAGACACGATTAGTGGAACTGATTGCCTGTGGCTGGACTCATCCGTTGGAACATTCGCGGCATACGCCGAGGCAGGAGACCTCGGAATGGTTGTTATAAACCTGCGCGGGATTTCAACAGATTCAGCACGCTTTGCAACTAATTACTCTGGAAAAGCTTCGAGGGCACTAAGGGGTTTATCAACGGCGGCCTCGACCTACGCAGATGCGATCGAGTCAGGTGATTTTGCGGGCGCTGGAGATGATTTTGTGCGACAGAGTGGCATTATCGACGACCTCTGTCAATAGGCATAAGCGTTAAGGCAACGGGAAAGCAGAACAAAGGTACGAGGAGGAAAACCCCCGAGTTTTGCACGCCTAGCAAACTACAGCACCACTCAGGTTTGAAGCCAGGGGGGGCAGGTGAGACTCCTTGAGCTGGTCAGAAGGCTCCCACAAACGTATGATCGGCCTATGAGAACAACGTTTGGTAGTGCTTTTGCCCTCATCATGGTTGCCCTGTTTACTGTCGCACCAATATCTCCAGCTTCTGCACTTGGTCCCACAGTTAACGAGGCCGCGGCAATCCATTTGCATATGGCGGGGAAGGTGGGCCAGAAAGCGGTGGGAACGACCATCATGGCGGGAACAGCAGGGTTTACAACTCAATATTTATTGCGTACAAACGGCACGACTTGTCCTCCTGGCGGGGGTGATGACGGTTGTGTCGCCAGCTTCCCCACACCCGCTGGCATCTACCTTGGCCGGGTTGACAGCGCAGGAACCACAAATCCCATTGACCCTTTCCCTCCTGGGCCATCTGGGAAACAGGTCCGAGTATCAGGGGGCGAGCAGGACTATATATTTAGGAATGGAGCTGCGTTCACTATTCCAGCTTCAGGCAATAGCTACTTCCAAACCGCGCTGCCCACTCTTGTGGCGGGAAACTATATGCTCAGTTTTACGGCTATAAATAACCAAGATTCTGTTATTGGCGGCGCGAACAGTTACGGCACGGCAATGACGCTTCAGTGGATTTTTACGATTGCCAGTGATGGAACATTCTCGTCAATATCAGCCTTCTAGGAAGACAACATTTGGGCTAGCGGGTGTTGCTCTAAGGGCCTATGAAGACTCAACCCACCCTGGAGTAATGCCAGGGGGGTGTGGGTGGCTCTGTGCTCGAGCGTGAGGGGTAAACCTTCGTAATTTGCACACACAGCAGACCACAGCACCTCTCCGGCTCTCAGCAATTGGCTTAGGACCCTGCCCCCCCTAGGTCGCCAGTAAACTCGTGCCGTGGGCTTCGAATACATTCCCGAGAAACCGGAGCCTAAGCCGGTGAAAGGCGACACACATTTGTGCAGCCCTCCCCAACGTCTGCCGAACGGCACTGCAGGCATCCCTGCCGGAACTCTGTGGCGTTGCGAAGGGTGTGGCTCCGTTTACGTGGCGCACCTCTGGGCCACCTGGTACGGCGTGCTGGTAATGAACATCTGGCTGCTGTTTTGGCTTCCGATGAAGTTCGTGCTGACAGTGCTTGGGAGGACAGGAACAGCCTGGACCCGAAGAAAGACCTTTGTTCGGGTTTCCCTCCTCTGTTATTTGTTGACACTGATTTTCGGAATCTGGGTCACAGTTTCTTGCGAACAGTCCATTTATTGCTTGTACTAGCAAATCTCTACGCCCTGCACCTTTTAGTCGCGGTGTCCAGCCACCAGAGCACCGCGCCGCCGTCCAGCTCACCGTTACGGTCGAAAAAGTCCTCAGGGTGCAACGAGAGCGCTTCGGCTGCGTCAATGTTGTGCCCGCGC
>JAOHDU010000032.1 GCA_028096805.1 Pontimonas sp. | reverse complement strand
AATTAGCGCCGTAGCTTCGCGTTCGATCGAGCGCGCTGAAGCCTTCGCGAAGCAGTACGCGATCGAGAACACTTTTGGCTCATACGACGAAATGTTCCAGTCAGACACAGTGGATGCCGTTTACATCGCCAATCACATTGACGGCCACCTTGACCTTGCGGATGCTGCGCTCAACGCCGGCAAGCATGTCCTCGTGGAAAAGCCCCTGCACTATTCATCGGATCGGTGTCGAGAGACCTTGGCGCTGGCCCGCAGCAAGGGACTCTTCATGACCGAAGCCATGTGGACTCGCTACCTACCGCAGTCCAGCGTTATCCGGCAAATTCTGGACTCCAACGAGTTTGGCGCTCCGGAGGGCCTGCTCGCCAGTTTTGCCGTTGATAATCGCGGGATCGATAGATTGTGGCAACCGGGCACCGGAGGTATCACCTATGACATGGGGATCTACCCGATTGCCCTGGCGTACGAAGCTTTTGGGAAGCCATCGACGATCACCGCCTCCGGGCGCTGCACGAAAGATGGACTTGACGAAGAATCGCTGGTTCGCCTCGAATACCCCTCTGGCGCGATTGCGACGCTGGTCATTTCGGGTGTCGCAACCTTCCCCTGCCAAGCGACCATCTCCGGCCAGCACAAGGCGCTCACGCTTGACCACCCGTTTTTTGTTCCCACAACGCTGCGTCTCTCTGACAAGGAGCTGTACCAAACAGAAGAAAGCTGGTCCGATGGGACCGATGTGAGCGGTCATTCAGGCCTGTACTACCAGGCTGAATGGTTCGCGCACTACGTCAGTCAGGGCTTGAGCGAGTCACCGGTGCATACCCACGAGGAGATCGTCACCAACATCGAGGTCGCCGAGGAAGTGTGTCGCCAACTGGGCTCACACCCCAGTTCAGCTCAGGTCTAAACGACCCAGTTCAGCTCAGGTCTAAACGACCCAGTTCAACACCTGGAGTGCGCGAAGTCCGTCATCAATGGTGGCTAACTCGGTAGAGGGGGTCCCCCTCAGGGTGTTGGTCCACGCCTTGAGCTCGTCAATGTAAGCCTGACGGAAACGGGCAATCCAGTTCTCGCCCAGAGCAAACGCGGGATGTGCCGGGTGTTCGTGATTCTGGACGATCGAGACATCACCCCAAATTCCCACCCGGACAACGCCGCGCTCAAACGTGAGTTCGCAGCGTACGTCATACCCATACGAGTTGTTGGCAAAAATGTCCGCCACAATCATCACCCCTGCCTCGGTGGCGCCGGTCAGGACGATGGGATCTCGCGTGTTTTCCGGCGCTGCTGAGGTGGGCTTTCCGCTGAGAACACTCAGCTTCGCCCACTCGTCCTCCAGCAGCCACCGCAGGGTATCGACCTCATGGATGGCGATGTTCGTGAGAAGCTCATCGCTCGTGATTCCCGGCGAGGCAACATTGCGCGTCGAGGCATTGATGTAGAGAACAGATCCGAGATCGCCCGACTGAATAAGCTCTTTCACCTCAACGAACGGAGGATCAAATCTCCGCATGAAACCCAGGTGGATCAGAGGCCGCCCAATCTCGCTCAGAGACGCGTGAGCCAACTCAGCCAGCTCTTCACCATCCTGGAGAGTTTGCGCCAAAGGTTTTTCGCAGAGCGCCGGCATCCCGCGGGACAAACACAACTTGATGCTCTCGGCATGAAAACGGTCGGGTGAGGCGATGACCACACCGTCCAACTCAGCCCCATCGAGCATTTCTTCGAGGGTCCCAAATTCCGCACAGGTAATGCCCCACTGATCGAGGACACTGCGCCGTAGAGCCTGATCCGGCTCGGCCACGGCAGCAACCGTCACACCGGAAACTTCTTGCGAAAGGTATTCAAGGTGCCCGGAGCCCATGACTCCTGCTCCCACAACACCGATGTTTAAATTGCCGTTCGTCACCTAAGGCTCCTCTTCGAGTTATCCGGACAGACTATCGATTCCGTCACACTGAACTGGCTGGCGCAACCCGCCTCGGTGTTAGCCGGCCGCTCCCAACCGAGAAGCGACCGAGTCGCGCGCTTCCCGATAAATCCTGTGGGTCTCGACTGCCTCGTGCGGCGTAACGCAGCCAAAACGATCGCCCAATAACCCTTCTCGCTCAACAAGGTAGGCAGCCCACATCTGGAGTATCGAATCGGAGAAGCCAAATTCAAAAATCGGTCCGGTCACTGTCGGCCAGACCGACTGACTCCCCGCGTCAACCTGTTGCCAGACCTGTTCGCGACCCTGGCCCGGCACATCAACGACATCAAAAACCTCCACCAACTTAGGGTTCTTGGTGCTGAAGCGGACCCCGCCCTTCATTCCGATGGCTTCAAACACCCAGGTGTTTTTCTCCCCCGGGGCAATTCGTTTGGTTTCCGTTGTGAGAGGAAAAGAAATTCCCTCGTGGTTTGCCCAACTGTGAAGGACAACGTTCTCCCAGGTATCGCACTCCACCAGCGAGCCATCCGGGCCTGGTCGCTCCGGCACGATGTTCTGAAAAAGTCCAAACACGTGGTCTGGAACCCAGCCCAGCCGGAGCGGGACATGCCAGGTATGCATCCCCAAATCGTTGAGCACCCCCGCTTCTCCGCAGTACTTGTTTTGCCGCTTCCAGCCAATCGGCTTCGTAGGGTCTAAGTCACTGGAATGCAGGAAGCTACTGCGAGCCTCGATGATGGTTCCCGGCGCGCCACTGCGCACATAATTGAGCGCCATTTGGGCCCCTGGGAAAAAAGGCATTTCGCTGGAGCAGCGAACGAAACTTTCTGGATGCTCCTCTACAGCGGCCAAGATTGACTGCGCCGCGGTCTCATCTATGCCAAACGGTTTCTCCGCGAGAAGGCCCTTCCCGGCAGCGATCACATCGCGGTAGATCGTCTCGTGCAGATCGTGACGAACAGCGACATAAATGACGTCAATAGAAGGGTCATCCAGTAATTGGCGGTAGTCCGTGACTTTGGTGGTCACCGTGTCGATTTGGTCGAACCATTCCAAGGCTGCTTCGTTGATGTCGCAGACCGCTGTGAGTTGCGGCCGCACCGGGTGATCAATGAGTGCGGGCCAGCGCTGAAGCGCTGCAGCAACTTCACGGCCCATGAGGCCGCCTCCGATGATCGCGACATTGACGATCCGGGGGGTCACGAAGAGCTCGGTTCTATGAGAGCTAGTGCCTCATCAACTCCAGCGTTCCGGTGCAGAATCGCCATAAGAGCCGCGGTAATGCCGGCAGGATTCGGATGCTGGACAATGTTTCGTCCATAAACAATGCCCCGTGCACCGCGCTCCAAGACTGCCACGGTCCTCTCCAACAGAGTCCGGTCATCGACACGGCCTCCTCCTCGGACGAGGACCGGCACGTCACCAGCGACGGCAATCACTTTGTCGTAATCAGCGACGTTGTCGGTGGGGTCAGCCTTGATCAAGTCAGCACCGAGCTCCGTTGCTTGACGAACCAACGTGACAATCTTGCTGGTGTCGCCATCGACCATGTACCCACCACCCGCTTCGGCGTTATCTCTCATCACCAGCGGCTCAATCATCAAAGGCATTCCGAACTGGGTGGCCCGTTCACGCAAAGCCATGATGGAGCGAATGTTTGCTTCACGTATTTCGGGGCGACCGGGCAGATGCATCAAATTCGCACAGACAGCCACCGCGTCTAGTCGAACCGCTTCTTCGATGGCGTGGGGAAGGTGGTGGCTGAAAATGTGCTCATCCAAGGGGTTGCCGTAGACATTGGCCACATCGGTTCGCAACACCAGTGCGGGCTTGTGTTTGCCCGGGAAGCTCTGCAGGATACGGGCCTGTCCGATGGTGAGCTGAACCGCATCAGGGTTGGCTTTCACGAGAGTTCCGACAACGGAATTCATGTTTTCGATACCCGCAATAAATGAAGGCTCACCAAAAAACCCGTGATCCACTGCGACATCCAGGGCGCGACCCGAGTCCGGGTTAAAAAGTCGATTAAGGCGGAACTGTGACATGGCGTTAGATCTCCTTCGTGACCGAACAGGGTGGCATCGAAACCAGGCCCCAGATGTGTCAGAGTTTATCCGCTGGGATACGGTTGTCGAGCTGAGGCAGGACCTGGTCCCTTGGCGAAAAATGGGAGGAAAGCGTGCACTCCATTGCTGTTGCAGGGCACATCTGCCTCGATGTGACGCCACTGCTCGCGGACAAAGCACGAATCGATCCGGGTGCTCTCATTGAAGTAGGGCCACTGTCCATCACCCTGGGCGGTGCCGTTGCCAACACCGGCACCGCACTGACCAACCTCGGGATAGACACGGTTCCCTACGGAACTGTCGGAGATGATGAGCTGGGGCGCCTTCTGCTGGCAAAACTTTCTCAAGAAGGATTTCGAGACCCTCACCTCGCGGTATCGGAAAAGCTCGCCACGTCGTACAGCTTGGTTGTTGAGAGCAGCGGCACCGATCGAACGTTCTGGCACCACACTGGAGCTAACGCTGAATTCGATGGTGCTTCGGTCATCCCGGCCGGCCACGGCCTACTTCACGTCGGCTATCCCCCACTGTTGCCAGGACTGCTCGAAAACACGGGGGCACCCCTGCGCGAGCTCTTCGAGCGCGCCCGCGCAGAGAGGGTGACGACCTCATTGGATCTTGCGGTCGTCGATCCTCACTCGGCGGTCGGAAAACTGGATTGGGGGTCTATCTACTCGTCTGTGTTTCCCTTCAGCGACATCGTTACCCCGAGCGTGGATGATTTAACCTCGGCGCTGCGCATTGAGGAGCCCTACTCGCCACAACTGGTCCAGAGGTTGGCGGACCAGCTCATCGACCAAGGGGTCGCTGTTGCGGTGATATCTGCCGGTGAACACGGGCTCTACCTCAAAACGGCGTCCGCCGAGCGCCTACGCTCCGGCGGAAAGGTGTTGGAACCCCTGTCAGACCTGTGGGCAGACCGATCATTGACGATTGCCCCGCTGGCTGTGGCCCACCCCGTGACCACCACGGGCACCGGTGATGCCAGCACAGCGGGACTGCTCTTCGGTTTGTGTGCAGGCGCCACACCCGAGCAGGCTCTGTCCCTCGCCGTGGCGTGCTCCGCCGCGGTCATGGACGGCAGCGGAGTCACGGTCAATAACGTTCTGCACCACGACGCCACACTCGCCTCAGTCTTCGATAACCAGCAGTGAAAGGGACCCCCATGAAACCCATTACGCTCCCCGCCAATCAGCCAGCCGCCAGGTTCTATCAGGGCGGAGCACAGATTGCTGCTTTCCGCGGTACCGAACGCCACGAACCCAACACACCGGAAGACTGGGTCGGTTCAACAACGAGCGTCCGAGGCAAAGCACCCGAGGGAATGACTCGGCTGGAAACTGGCGAGCTCCTCGCCGATGCCATCGCGAGTGCACCCGAAATTTGGCTGGGACCCGAACACGTTGCGCGGTACGGGCACGACTGCATGCTGCTCGTGAAACTCCTCGACGCAGGCCAGCGCCTGCCCGTGCATGCGCACCCCGACGGGCATTTTGCGCAGACCCATGTCGCCGCAGCTCACGGCAAGGCGGAAGCCTGGTACATCCTGAGCCCCGGGACCGTTTACCTCTCCCTCACCAGAGACATCGCTCCCGAAGACCTGCTGGCTCGGGTGAAAGACCAAGACATCAGTTCTGTGTTGCCGTTGATGCACGAAATTGATGTCGAACCGGGTGATTGCGTTTTCGTACCTCACGGCGTGCTGCACGCCATTGGAGCAGGAATCTTGCTGGCCGAAGTCCAGGAACCCGAAGACCTGTCGATTCTGCTCGAATGGGAAGGTTTTGATCTCGATGGTGAGAAAGATGGGCATCTCGACCTGGGATTTGAACTGGCCCTGACCGCCGTCGAAAACTCTGCGCGGTCATCAGAAAACGTGGAGGCTCTCATCCGCCGTGGCGGAAAAGCGGGAAACGCCTTGGCACCCGAGGCAGCAAAGTTCTTCCGACTGGACCGCGTGGAATCGCGCACGGAAATTGCCGCAGGCTTTGCCGTAGTGATCGCTTTCGATGAGGGCGTAGAGCTCACTCTCGACAGCGGCACGAAGCACTCTCTTGCGCCCGGGACCACCACACTGCTGCCTTTTGCAGCTGGCAGTTATGTCCTTGAGGGGCCCGCACTCGTGGCTCGCCCACCCGCGGCTTAGTCACGCGACATCGGTAGTGTGGCAAGCATGCAGAAGGACGATGGCGCCTCGAGCGAGATGAGTGGTGTCCTTGCTT
>JAOHDU010000031.1 GCA_028096805.1 Pontimonas sp. | reverse complement strand
TTCTTCTGGTCATTGGCGTCATCACCTGGCTTTTGATCATCTGGGCCGCCGTCGTGTACCGGCGCCGCAAAGGGCAAACCGGGATGCCAGCCCAGTTGCGGTACAACATGCCGATCGAGACTTTCTACACTGTTGTTCCGCTGATCTTGGTTCTCGGATTGTTCGCCTTCACCGCTCGCGACCAGATTGAAATCGAGAGCCCTCTGCCTGACCCGGACGTGTCGATCGAGGTGTACGGCAAGCGCTGGGCTTGGGACTTCAACTATCTCAACGAAAACGTGTACTACGCCGGGATCCAGGCGCAAGAACTGCCCGGCGGAAGCGTCGACACCGATGTTCTGCCCAAGATGTATCTGCCGGTCGATCAGAAAGTCGAAATCAAGATCGAATCGCGCGATGTGATTCACTCTTTCTGGATTATCGACTTCCTCTACAAGAAAGACATGATTCCCGCACGAACCAATTACTGGTACTTCATCCCTCAGGAAGAGGGCGTGTTCCGGGGCAAGTGCGCCGAGTTGTGTGGGGAATACCACTCCCTGATGCTTTTCGAAGTACACGTCGTCTCCCAGGCAGAGTACGACCGCCAGATCTCGGCGCTGCGAGCCGAAGGCAACGTCGGGCGCCTCGGTCCCGAACTCAACGTTCTCCAAAACCTGCCCGGTACGGTACCTGCAAGCGAAAGGGAAGAGTAGATGACTCAGACAGCTCCCCGCCCCACAGTCACTGAGGTTCCTCCGGGCCTCTCCAACGCGAGTGTTGCTCGCAAGGGCAATGTTTTCGTGGACTGGTTGACCACAACGGACCACAAGAAGGTGGGCTACCTCTACCTCATTACCTCCTTTGCGTACTTCCTCATCGGTGGCGTCATGGCGCTGGTGATTCGTGCACAGCTTTTTGCTCCCGGCCTCGAAGTTGTGGCAACGAAAGAGCAGTACAACCAGCTCTTCACGATGCACGGCACGATCATGCTCTTGATGTTTGCTACCCCCTTGTTTGCCGGCTTCGCGAACGTGCTGATGCCGCTTCAGATTGGTGCGCCCGATGTGGCGTTCCCGCGTCTCAACGCTCTGGCGTACTGGTTCTTCAGCTTCGGGTCGTTGATTGCGGTGGCGGGCTTCCTCACCCCTCAGGGAGCCGCATCGTTTGGCTGGTTTGCCTACACGCCACTTTCGAGCCAAACATTCTCGCCAGGTCTCGGGGGGAATATGTGGGTTTTGGGCTTGGGGCTGAGTGGTTTTGGAACCATCCTGGGTGCCGTTAACTTCATCACCACCATCATCACGATGCGGGTGCCCGGTATGACCATGTGGCGGATGCCGATCTTCACCTGGAACACTCTGGTCACCTCGATCTTGGTGATCCTTGCCTTCCCGGTGCTCGCTGCCGCGATGCTCGCGCTCGGCGCCGACCGGATCTTTGGTTCGCACGTGTATGACGCCGCGAATGGTGGAGCCATTTTATGGCAGCACCTGTTCTGGTTCTTCGGTCACCCCGAGGTGTACATCATCGCGCTGCCGTTCTTTGGCATCGTGTCTGAGATATTCCCGGCGTTCAGCCGTAAGCCGGTGTTTGGTTACAAGACCCTGGTGTACGCGACGATCGCTATTGGCGCTTTGTCGATGACTGTGTGGGCTCACCACATGTATGTCACCGGCTCGGTCTTGCTGCCCTTCTTCGCGCTCATGACCATGTTGATTGCTGTGCCAACCGGAGTGAAGATATTCAACTGGATTGGCACGATGTGGCGCGGCTCGGTCACGTTTGAGACGCCGTTGGTGTTTGCCCTCGGGTTCTTGATTTCCTTTGTCTTTGGTGGTCTCACTGGCGTGATTCTCGCTTCGCCACCGCTCGACTTCCACGTGTCGGATTCCTACTTTGTGGTGGCGCACTTCCACTACGTGGTGTTCGGGACCGTTGTCTTTGCCATGTTCGCTGGCTTCTACTTCTGGTGGCCCAAATTCACCGGAAAGATGCTGAACGAGTCGCTGGGCCACATCCACTTCTGGATTCTCTTCATCGGCTTCCACATGACCTTCCTCATCCAGCACTGGCTCGGTGTGATGGGAATGCCGCGCCGTTACGCCACCTACCTCCCGGAGGACGGTTTCACCTGGATGAACCAGCTCTCCACTGTGGGGTCGATCTTCTTGGCGCTGTCGATGATTCCGTTCCTGCTGAACGTCTACCTGACTGCACGCAACGGCCAGAAGGTGACTGTCAATGACCCTTGGGGCTACGGACGCTCACTCGAGTGGGCTACCAGTTGCCCTCCTCCGCGCCACAACTTCAGCTCGATTCCGCGTATTCGCTCCGAGTCACCCGCGTTTGACCTGAACCACCCGGAAATCGCGTTGCCGGCGGTTGAAGCTACAAAGACGCCGGCTCAGGCGGGAAAGTCCTAGGTCCATGAAGACTAATATTGTTCTTCTCGGTATCCTCACGGCATATTTCTTCGCGCTGACGGCGGTCTATACCGTGTGGTCCATCATTGACACCCAGCAAGTCGAGTGGATTGGGACCTTGGCTATTGGTTTGAGCGGTGTGCTGACAATCTTCATTGCCTTCTTCCTGCAGGTTCAGTTGAAGAACCAGGGTGCAGATCTGCCGGAGGACGTCCTCGACGCAAATGTGGACGATGGAGAACCGGAATTGGGCTTTTTCAGCCCATGGAGCTGGTGGCCGGTAATTCTGGCAGCTGGCGCGGCAATCGCTTTTCTAGGGTTTGCCGTGGGCATCTGGGTCGCCTATTACGCGATTCCGTTCATCGTGATCGGGCTGGTCGGCTGGACTTATGAGTACTACCGGGGGTATTTTGCCCGCTAGCGCGCTCACGGTGCGCCCCGCGGTTGCGGCAGATGAATCAGCTGTTGCCGAGCTTGCCGCTCGGCTAGGCGCCCCGGGAGAGTCCTCTGCCGATCTCTTCTCCCAAGCGTTCCGCGACGTTCTGGCGGATTCTCCGCGCACCCTTGTTCATGTGGCTGAGAGTGACGGGGAAGTCGTGGGCTACGCGCTCACCACCGTGAACACACTGTTGTATACGCAGGGTGCCTCTGCCCAACTCCAAGAGATTGTGGTGGATGATGCGGCGACGGCCTCTGGTGTGGGCACGGCCTTGGTGCGGGCTGTCGAAGCAGCATGCGAAAAGGCAGGTGTCACGCAGCTGACGGTTGCCTCTCGACGCGCGGGGGGTTTCTATGACCGACTGGGTTATACCCAACAGGCCGAATACATGCGCAGGGTCTTTCCCGCTTCTTAGCTCTCATCGCCGGCGAGAAACAGCTCCCCGGTGGGACTTTCGCGCCTGTCCCGAGCAGTGTCTCGATTGGTTCCCACTAAACCGGGTTTGAGAAGACCTTTAACGTGTAAGGGCGACCCCCTCAGGGGCCGCCCACACACATACTTGGTCTGGTCTAGTGTCGCTGCGATTCCAGTTCGCGAGCATTGACAGGCTCAACACGGTCTTCGAAGAACCACCGGGACATACTCGCGCGCAGGCGCGTTCCCACGGTGATCTTTCCTTGATCGTTGGGGCGCACGGTGAGCGGCTGGTACTCGTTGTAGTCGAGGAGCTTCCAGCGCTCGTAGTCAGAGAGCTGTTCGTGAACCTCGATGTATTCTCCACCGGGGAGGCGGACGATACGACCACTCTCGTAACCATGTAGAGCAATCTCACGATCCTTGCGCTGGAGGGCAAGACAGGTGCGTTTGGTGATGATGTAGGCGGCAATGGGGGCCGCGAAGAACAACACCTGGAGCGTCGTGATGACACCCTCAATACTCATTCCAAAGTGTGTGGCGATGAGGTCGGAGCTAGCTGCAGCCCACAGAACCGCATAGAACGTCACACCGGCGGCCCCAATTCCCGTCCGGGTGGGGGCGTTGCGGGGGCGGTCAGCGATGTGGTGCTCGCGCTTGTCGCCGGTGACCCAGGCTTCGAAGAAGGGGTACAGGGCGACCGCAGCGAGCAGGGCGATCAAGATCACTGTCGGAACCAAGATGTTCATTGGCCAGGTGTAGCCGAAGGCAACAAACTCCCAGCCCGGCGGAATCAATCTCAACGCACCATCAGCGAAGCCGATATACCAATCCGGTTGTGTTCCAGCAGAGACAGGGGAGGGGTCGTACGGACCATAGTTCCAGATCGGGTTGATCGTAAAGAGCGAAGCAATCAACATGATCACACCGAAGACGAGGAAGAAGAAGCCTCCTGCTTTTGCCGCGAAGACCGGCATGACGGGGGAGCCCACCACGTTGTCGTTGGTCCGACCCGGGCCCGCAAACTGTGTGTGCTTGTTCACCACAAGCAGCACCATGTGAATGGCCAGTGTCGCGATTAAGATCGCGGGAAGCAACATAATGTGCAGGACATAGAGGCGCTGAATCACGTCGGTTCCGGGGAATTCGTCTCCGAAGAAGAGGTAAGACATCCACACTCCGACGACGGGGAAGGCTTTGATCATTCCGTCGATGATGCGCAGACCGTTTCCGGAGAGCAGGTCATCCGGGAGGCTGTAGCCCGTGAATCCCAGCGCCATGGCAAGGACGAAGAGCAGGAATCCGACAATCCAGTTGAGCTCGCGGGGCTTACGGAATGCGCCGGTGAAGAACACCCGCAACATGTGGAGGCCAATGGAAGCCACAAAGAGCAGCGCAGACCAGTGGTGCACCTGCCTCATCAGCAAGCCGCCTCGCACATCAAAGGAAATGTCGAGCGCCGTGTGGTACGCCACCGACATTTCGATGCCCTTCAGGGGCAAGTAGGAGCCTTCGTACTCGACCTCAGTCATGGAGGGGTCGTAGAAGAAAGTCAGGAAGGTTCCGGAGATCAAAATAACGACGAAGCTGTAGAGCGCGACCTCACCCAGCATGAAGGACCAGTGGTCAGGGAAAATTTTGCGGCCCAAAGACTTCACCGCTGTGGAGGCGCTGGTGCGCTCATCCACGTAGTTGGCTGCCCAACCCGTGAATTTCATCCCGCGCCCAGGCGCTTGGGTGCTGTTATCAAGGGTGTTCGTCATTTCTCACGCTCCCAGAAACTTGGCCCCACCGGTTCGGTGAAGTCGCTTTGTGCTACTAGGTATCCTTCCGCATCAATGGTGATAGGAAGCTGTGGAAGCGGTCTTGCGGCGGGGCCGAAGATCACTTCACACTCGTTGGCGACATCAAATTCTGACTGGTGGCACGGGCACAGCAGGTGGTGTGTTTGCTGCTCGTACAAAGCGACAGGGCATCCCACGTGGGTGCAGATCTTCGAATAAGCCACAATTCCTTGATAAGACCAAGATGCACGCTCCGGACGCTCGTTGAGCTCGTCTTCGGGAAGACGCATCAGCAGAACAGCTGCTTTCGCCTTTTCCTCCAGGCGGTGCTTCTCAAGCTCCATAAGGCCCTCGGGAACAACGTGGAACGCTGACCCGATGGTGACCTCGGAGGCCTTGATGGGGATTCCTGAGGGATCCTGCGCCAAACGCACACCCTCCGCCCAGAGGGTCTGCTTCATCAATTTCACCGGGTCTTTAGCCGGCGCGAGGTCCCGGAACAACACAACGGCAGGAACGGGGGTGGCAATCAATGCCCCCAAGAGTGTGTTGCGCACGAGGGAACGCCTGGTGAAGCCCGACTCTTTGTTGGCCTGGGAGAACATTTCGACCGCGGTCTGCCGTGTTTCCTCGTCACCTCTGGTGGGGTGGCGTTCTTCCACAAGTTCGTGTCCGTGCATCAGGGATTTGGCCCAGTTCACGGCGCCAATGCCCACGCCAAGAAGTCCAATCGCCGCTCCGAGTCCCACAAACATGTTGTTGAGGCGCACGGACTGCATGTCGCCAGGGATGATCGGGAATACGACATACGAAACAGCGGCAATGAGCGAACCGGCAATTGACAGTGTGAAGAACAGGGAAATGCGGCGCTCCGCTTTTTTCTCTTCCTTCGGGTCAAGATCGGTGATGCGCTGGTGTTCGGGCTCTAACCCGGGGTTCTGGACGGCGTTAGAGCGGAGGATAGCCGTGCCGGGGTCGTTGTCTTCGGGCTGGTCGCTGGCGACAATGTCGGTGCTGGGAGGCTTCTGGGCCATCGTAATGAACTCCTTTCGACCTAGTTAGAGCGGGCTGTGAGCCAGATAGCCACGGCGATCAGTCCACCCAAGCCGATGAGCCAGATGAACAGACCCTCGGACACGGGGCCCAAACTACCGAGAGAGAAGCCTCCGACGGAGGGATTCTCATCCATGTACTTCAGGTAGCTGATGACGTCGTTCTTTTCCTCGGGGGAGAGGTTCATGTCGTTGAACACCGGCATATTTTGCGGGCCGGTCACCATGGCTCCGTAAATGTTGATGGGCTGCAGGTCACGCAAGTGGGGCGCATACTTGCCTTCGGTCAGCGCGCCGCCTGCTCCCGCAACGTTGTGACACATCGCACAGTTGATGCGGAAAAGTTCGGCTCCATTGGCCACATCCCCTTGGGCGTCGTAGTACTCAGGGTCCGGGTAACCCGGCCCGGGAGCCAGCGAAGCCACCCAGGCGGCCATCGCGTCGGTCTGAGGCTGGGTGAACTGAACAGGCTTCACCGCCGCCTGAGGACCTGAGGCTGCCATAGGCATGCGACCGGTGCTCACTTGGAAGTCAACGGATAGGGCTCCAACACCGATGACTGAAGGCCCTGCTTCACTGCCTTCACCGCTCATCCCGTGACAGCTCGCGCAGTTGGCCATGAACAGCTTCTCGCCCTCTTCGACCAGCGCTTCGGCGGCCAGGGGAGTGGTCTCTGCGTGGGCGATGCCCGCGCTGGTAGCCGCGTAGGCACCTCCCGTGGCAAAAAGACCAATCACCAGCAACAACGCACCAAAGAGAGGGTGGCGACGACCGGAACGACGAGCGGACTGAGTCATGGGTGTGTGCTTATCCTTTGCCTATTGGAGTACGTAGATGACGAGGAAGAGACCGATCCACACCACGTCAACGAAGTGCCAGTAATACGAAACCACAATTGCACTGGTCGCCTCGCGGTGTGTGAACGTTTTAACAGCGTATGCACGGCCGATTACCAGCAGGAAGGCAATCAAGCCGCCCGTCACGTGAAGCCCGTGGAAACCGGTCGTCAAGTAGAACGCGGAACCGTAGGCATCGGAAGCGAGAGTGACGCCCTCTGAGACCAGCACGGCGTACTCGTACACTTGGCCACCGATGAAGATGGCACCCATGACATAGGTGAGGAAGAACCACTCGATCATGCCCCACTGAGTCGGCTTCCAGCCTGTTGCACGCGGTTGTAGTCTCTCCGCAGCAAAGACACCGAACTGGGCGGTCACAGAGGAGAGCACCAAAATCGTGGTGTTGACAGCGGCAAAGGGGATATCCAGCAACCCGGTGTTGAACTCCCAGAGCTCAGGGGATGTCGAGCGCAGCGTGAAGTAAATGGCGAAGAGGCCAGCGAAGAACATGACTTCGCTGCCGAGCCAGACAATCGTGCCGACCGCCACAGTGTTGGGGCGATTGACGGTGGGCACGGATAAACCTTGGGAAAGAGATGCGCTACTCACCCCTCTATTATGCCTGAAGTCCGCCTGGGGCTTTGCTCCACGACATGCTGAGAATTAGCCCCATATCATGGTGACCATGCCCTCATCCTTCTCGTGGCCCGAGACGCTCACGTCGGTGATTGATCGTCATGATCTGACCATCGGCGAAGCCCGTGAGGCGATGCTCCAGGTAATGGCCGGCACCACAACCGATGCGCAGCTGGGAGCTTTTCTCGTTGCTCTGCGGGCTAAAGGGGAGACTGTTGACGAAATTGCCGGCTTCCGCGAGGCGGTGTTGGAAAACGCCGTTGGCCTCACCCTGCCTTCCCGTGTTCTCGACATTGTGGGAACTGGGGGAGACCCTTTCGGCGCGGTAGTCAATGTTTCGTCGATCGCGTCTATCGTTGCTGCGGCTGCCGGTATTCCCGT
>JAOHDU010000030.1 GCA_028096805.1 Pontimonas sp. | reverse complement strand
CATAGGCTTTGGCCCGATAAACCCGGCCCGTGTTCGTGAAGAACAGCAACCATCGGTGCGTGGTAGAGACGAAGAAGTGTTCCACAACGTCGTCAGCACGCAGCTGGGCACCTTTAACACCTTTACCGCCGCGGTGTTGGCTTCGATAATTGTCGCTGCGGGTGCGCTTGATGTACCCCCCGCGAGTGACCGAGATCACCATTTCTTCTTCAGGAATCAAATCCTCGTTGGTCATTCCGCCATGGAATCCCATGAGAATCTCGGTCCTGCGGTCATCTCCATAGCGATCAGTGATATCCGCGAGCTCTTCTGACACGATTGTGCGCTGGCGTTCCTCGCTTCCCAGGATGGATTTGTAGTCGGCGATCAGTCTCTCGAGCTCCGCCGCCTGGTCCACAATTTTCTGGCGCTCCATCGCAGCCAGTCGACGTAACTGGAGGTTAAGGATGGCGAGAGCCTGCTCCTCGTCAACACCGAGCAGCGTTTGGAGCCCGCCTTTTGCATCGTCGGCTGTGGGGGATTTGCGGATAAGGGCAATCACATCGTCGAGGGCATCCAAGGCTTTGAGGTAACCCCGCAAGATGTGGGCATCGGCCTCCGCTTTGTCCAGCCGGAACTGCGTGCGCCGGACAATGACCTCAATTTGATGCGCGACCCAGTGGCTAATAAAGGCGTCAAGCGTCAGGGTGCGCGGCACTCCGTCGACGATGGCCAACATATTGGCGCCAAAGTTCTCCTGCAGTGGCGTGTGCTTATAAAGATTGTTCAGCACTACTTTGGCGACGGCATCTCGCTTGAGGACAATGACCAAGCGTTGACCGGTCCGACCCGAGGTTTCGTCCCGGATGTCGGCGATTCCGGTGATTTTTCCGTCCTTCACGAGGTCGGCAATCTTGATGGCCAAGTTGTCGGGGTTGACTTGGTACGGAAGTTCCGTGACGACAAGACAAGTACGGTTCTGAATCTCTTCTACCGTCACCACCGCGCGCATAGTGATGGAACCGCGGCCCGTCTTGTAGGCGTCGACGATCCCGCTGTTGCCGAGTATCTGCGCGCCGGTGGGGAAATCAGGGCCCTTAACGATCGTCAGCGCCGCGGCGAGTAGCTCTTCTGTTGTCGCGGTGGGGTGCGCAAGATGCCACTGGGCTGCCTCCGCTACCTCACGCAGGTTGTGAGGAGGGATGTTGGTCGCCATACCGACGGCAATACCGACAGACCCGTTGACCAACAGGTTGGGAAACCGGCTTGGCAAAATGCCGGGCTCTTGAGTCCGCCCATCATAGTTTTCCTGGAAATCGACCGTATTTTCTTCGATATCCCGCACCATCTCGAGCGCGAGATTGGCCATCTTGGTCTCGGTGTACCGGGGAGCAGCCGCCCCGTCGTTTCCCGGGCTACCAAAGTTTCCCTGCCCTGCCGCCAGCGGATACCGCAAACTCCAGGGTTGAACGAGACGGACAAGCGCGTCATAAATGGCCGAGTCCCCGTGGGGGTGAAACTTTCCCATCACATCGCCGACGACACGCGAACACTTTGAGAATGCTTTATCCGGGCGGTACCCACCGTCATACATGGCGTAAAGCACCCGGCGATGGACAGGCTTGAGGCCATCGCGAACGTCGGGGAGCGCACGCCCGACTATGACACTCATGGCGTAGTCGAGATAACTACGTTGCATCTCGACCTGAATGTCGACCTGATCTACCCGATCGGTGCGAACGGGGGTGTTGTCTGAATCAGTCACCGTGAGGTCCTAAATATCGAGGAATCGTACGTCGCGGGCATTTTGTTGAATGAAGCCTCGTCGGGCTTCAACGTCTTCCCCCATCAAGGTGGTGAAGACAGCATCGGCGACCGCCGCATCATCCAGCGTCACCTGCAGCAAGGTCCTGGTCTCAGGATTCATCGTGGTATCCCACAGCTCTTGGTGATTCATCTCTCCAAGACCCTTGTATCGCTGGATGGAGTTATCTTTGGGAATCTTTTTTCCCTCTTTACGACCCTCTTCAAGCAACGCGTCGCGCTCGCGGTCACTGAAGACGTAATCGTGGTCAGCATTCGACCACTTGATCCGATACAGCGGGGGCTGCGCCAGGTACACATAGCCGCGTTCAATAAGCGGGCGCATATAGCGAAACAACAGTGTCAACAGCAGCGTCGTAATGTGCTGGCCATCAACATCCGCATCAGCCATCAGAACGATCTTGTGGTACCGAACCTTCTCGACGTCGAAATCCTCACCAATTCCCGCGCCGAAGGCAGTAATCATGCCCTGGATTTCGTTATTACCCAGTGCGCGGTCGAGACGAGCCTTTTCGACGTTCAGAATCTTGCCGCGTAGCGGGAGAATTGCTTGCGTTTCCGGGTCTCGCCCCGTGACCGCGCTGCCACCGGCAGAATCCCCCTCCACCAAGAAAATTTCGCTGAGGGCCGCGTCCTTGGACTGGCAGTCTTTGAGCTTGCCCGGCATCCCACCGGACTCTAGGAGACCTTTTCGCCGGGTCTGTTCGCGCGCTTTTCTCGCGGCAATCCGAGCTTGGGACGCCTGAACAGCTTTCCGAACAACGTCTTTACCTTGAGCAGGATTGCGATCAAACCAATCGCCAAGGTGCTCTCCTGTGACTTTCTGCACAAAAGACTTTGCTTCGGTGTTTCCCAACTTTGTCTTCGTCTGCCCCTCGAACTGGGGCTCACCGAGCTTTACTGAGACCACGGCGGTGAGACCCTCGCGCACATCGTCACCCGTAAGGTTCTCGTCTTTTTCCTTCAAAAGGCCGCTGGAGCGCGCAAAACGATTCACCAGAGTGGTCAGCGCCGCACGAAAGCCTTCCTCGTGCGTTCCCCCCTCATGGGTGTTAATGGTGTTCGCATACGTATGGACACTTTCCGAGTAGGCGTTTGTCCACTGCATAGCGACTTCCAGCGCAATTTTGCGCTCCGTGTCCTCTGCTTCGAAAGAAATGATGTCCGGGTGGACCACCTCGGTCTTTTTCGCCTGGTTGAGGTACTCCACATAGTCAACAAGGCCTTTTTCATAGTTGAAAGTGTCGTTTCGCCCCGCAGAGTTAGGGCGTTGGTCTTCAAGATCAATGCGGAGGCCTTTATTCAAGAAGGCCATCTGTTGAAACCGGGTGCGCAGCGTTTCGTATTCAAAATCGACGGTTTCAAATATGTCGCTGTTGGGCCAAAAAGAAATGGTCGTTCCAGTTTCGGCGCTCTTGCCCGACTCAGTGAGTGGCCCTTGAGGCACACCATCGCGATACGACTGCACCCACGTGCTGCCTTGGCGTCGCACTTCAACGTCGAGCTTCTCCGAGAGTGCATTCACCACACTGCTACCAACACCGTGGAGACCACCGGACACGGCGTATCCGCCGCCACCAAATTTTCCTCCGGCGTGCAACGTCGTGAGAACCACTTCCACGGTGGACTTCTTTTCAACAGGATGCTCGTCTACCGGAATACCGCGCCCATTATCGGATACCGTCACCGATCCATCGGGCATGATCACGACGGTGATGTGGTCACAATGTCCCGCCAGTGCTTCATCGACGGAGTTGTCGACAATTTCGTAGACCAGGTGGTGAAGACCTCGCGGCCCTGTCGACCCGATGTACATACCGGGTCTCTTGCGAACGGCCTCAAGACCCTCAAGTACCTGAATATCACCGGCGCCGTACGAATCTTCTTCCGAAGCTTTTTTGGCAGCTGGTGTCATTTGTTAAGCTCCTGAGTTTCGCGTCCGGTGCGGAAAATTTCCCACCGTAAAACGCCTGTTTCATTCTATCGAGAGCAGCGACAAAGAACCGGGATTTAGCCCCTCTGCGGGGATAATTTTTTGTCCCCCACCAATTACGTCTCGTTAGCCATAAGTATCGCGCGAACCAGCTCTTTCGATGCCGCTCGGATCTCGTCGTCCACGCGTTGGCCTTTCATCAACAGCAATTGCCCGCCGGGTTTCACAAGCGGGACACTCAAAGGGACCAGCGTCTTCAAAGCGCTGACCGCCCGAGCGGTCACGCTATCTACGCTCACAGCGTCACGGACATCCTCAGCCCGCTCATTCATCACCGTCACGTTCGTGAGGTTCAAACGCTGCGCTTCCTCTTCTAGCCATGTCGCGCGTCGACCCAAGGGCTCAATGAGTGTGCAATGGACGTCGGGTCGCATTGCCGCAACCACAAGGCCTGGAAAACCAGCGCCCGACCCGACGTCCGCCAGGGTTCCTGCAGGAACCTTTCGCGCCAGAAGCGCCGAATTGAGGATGTGCCGGGTCCACAAGCGCTCGAGTTCTCGAGGACCCACAAGCCCAAGCTCCTCCCCCCACTGGACAATGTGGTCAGCAAATAGCCGAAGGGTCTCGAGGGACTCGCCACAAATGAGCTCAGCGCAGGCAGGCTCCGCTTCCCGCCCCGAATGTTTCACGTGAAACATTCCCTACGAGGAGGGGGAAATAACCGTGTGACGGTCAGCACCTTCGCCCTGAGAACCGGACTGGTAGCCCTTTTCGCTGACCATGTCATGAACAAGCTTGCGCTCGTAACTGCTCATGGGAGGCAAAGCGGCGCTTTTCGCCCCGCCCTCGATCTTCTCTACGGCGTGGGCAACAAGCTTCTCGAGCTCTTTCACGCGATTGTCCCGAGACCCCGCCACATCGAGGACCAATCGAGCAAATTCGCCCGTCTTTTGCTGAACAGCGAGACGAGTCAGGTCTTGCAAGGCAGCAACAGCGTCGCCAGTGGACAGCACTCTCAAGTCGTCATTGTCGGGGGACCCGACCGTTACATAGGTGCGACCTGTCTTCACCTCAATCTCGATATCCCCATCGAGATCGGCGATATCCAGAAGCGTCTCTAAATAGTCCGCAGCCAATTCGCCTTCATCGGGCACGACAATCTTCTCTTCGGTGCTCACCATTACTTCCTCTTCTTTTTCTTCTTCTTCGCGCGGTCTTTACTAACCGGCTGTTGACGTTGCTTAGGCTCTTCGGCTTCTTCTTCGGCACCATCATCCTCAATGAGGACAATGCCTTTCCGCTCACGTTTCTTTGCCAGACGCGCGTCGCGCGCCTTGGCGGCATCACTGCCGGGAGTTGGCATGTTACGAATCACCACAAACTGCTGACCCATGGTCCAGAAGTTCGACACCAGCCAGTACGTCATCACACCGAGAGAGAAGTAGACGCCCGAGAACAAAAACACCAGGGGGAGCATGTACAGCAAGATGCGCTGCTGACGATACATCGGGCTTTCTTTCATGGCCGGAGACTGGTTCTTCGACATGATTTGAAGCTGCGTGACGAACTGAGAGGCCGACATCAACACGACCATCACAGCTGCCGTCGCGATGACCGCCACGGTGGCCGAAGATGACAGCGTGGACGCATCGCTGAACGCGAAGGCCATCGTGGCCTGCAAGGGGGCGAGGCCAAACAGGGCCGCCTGGCCAAACTGTTCGGCCAGGTCCTGGGTCATGAACGATACGCCAGCACGCCCTTCTGCTGCAGTGCTGAGCACGCGGAAAAGCCCGAAGAAAATCGGCATCTGAAGCAAAAGAGGAAGACAGGAAGAAAACGGGTTTGTTCCCGCTTTGCCGTAGAGGGCCATCGTTTCGCGGGACATCGCTTCCCGGGAGAACTGGTCCTTCTTGCCTTTGTACTTGTCCTGAATCTTCTTAAGCTCAGGCGCAATCTCCATCATGCGGCGTTGGCTACGGATTTGGCGGACAAAGACCGGGATTAGCGCGGCCCGAACGATGAGGACCAAAGTAGCGATGGAAAGAAACCACGCGGCGCCGGAGGTGGGATCCATTCCCAGAAACTCAAGACCCTGGTGTGCTCCGGCGAGGACAGCCTCAATGACCCATCGAATGGGCCACAAAATCGTGTCGAAAAATTCCACGGGGTTACCTTCCCTTCGGACGCACGAACCCGAGCGCCGATATTTCGTATAAAGCTTTCAACTCTGAAGGAGGATCATCAATCCCGCCACGGGCCCAAGGGTTACAGCGGACGATGCGAATCGCCCCTAAGCCTATTCCCCACACGGCTCCCCTGTGTTGGATTGCCCTGAGTGTATAGAGCGAGCAGCTGGGATAGTACCGGCACACCTGCCCATACAACGGGGAGATCACCTTTCGATACGCAAGGAGGAGAGCGAGAGCCACATTTCGCGGCAGCAGCAGAATCTCCTGTCCTACACGGCTCACGTTCCTACCTGCGCTATCGCTTCGTCCCATGCCTGCGCGAGTTCAGCGAAACTACTGGCGCCGCTAGCAGGCAGCGCGCGCACCACACCGCGCATACCTGTCGGGTGCATCGTCAG
This sequence comes from Pontimonas sp., assembly GCA_028096805.1. Classification (GTDB taxonomy): domain Bacteria; phylum Actinomycetota; class Actinomycetes; order Actinomycetales; family Microbacteriaceae; genus Pontimonas. The sequence continues at coordinate 2,117 of JAOHDU010000030.1, read as the reverse complement.
AGTCTGTGCTGCCAACGCTCGAAGCCGACGCTTGACCCGGTTTCTGACGACCGCGTTGCCCACCTTTTTGGAGACAACGAAGCCCCACGTGGAAGGGACACCAGGTGCCGCCTGAGCAACCGCCATAACAAAGCACGACGCCGAGATTTTGCGCCCGCGGCGTTGCACGTCACGGAGCTCCGCCCCAGACACAATTCGGTGCACCCGCGGCAACACGGGAGAAAACCCTAGGCCGACAGGGAGGTGCGGCCCTTGCGGCGGCGAGCGGCCAAGATGGCGCGACCGGCACGAGTACGCATGCGCAGACGGAAGCCGTGCACTTTGGCTCGCCGACGGTTGTTGGGCTGGAACGTACGCTTGCTCATGAGAACTCCTCGATACTGGCTTGGAGAAAATCCAAGAAAGACTGGCCCAACGGGCAACACTTCAGGATACGCGTCTGTCCCCTTGGGGTCAACCCGTCGGCGAATTTTAGTTATCCACAGCCGGGCGCTACTCTAATGTTCTGTTACCAGCCGTCATTTAGCGTTATCAAGAGTGTTTTCCACAGAGATCCAAAGGGGTTGTTTCGTGAGTTCTGCAGAATCCGACGTCACGGAGCTGTGGAATGGGGTTCAAAGCCACCTCACCACCGACACCAGAATCACGCCTCAACTCTGGGGATTTCTCGACCTCGTAGAACCGAGAGGTGTCATGGCCGGGGTGCTTTACCTCGAGGTCCCCAACGAGCTCACCCGCGGAATGTTGGAACAACGGGTTCGTCTGCCTTTGTTGACTGCGCTGGAGAGCACAGAAGATTCCGGGGTGAGCAGCTTTGCCATCGTGGTCAATCCGGACATCGAAAGTGACGTCCTCCAGGTTCCCGCCCACGATGACGTGCCTGTTGACCCCATGGCCCTTGTCGACCCGCCGCAACCGGCTATGGCGATGCCGGACCAATCCCGTCTTAATCAAAAATATAGTTTCGACAATTTCGTTATTGGGTCCTCAAACCGCTTTTCGCACGCAGCAGCGGTGGCCGTGGCCGAAGCACCCGCGAAGGCATACAACCCACTCTTCATCTACGGCGGTTCTGGGTTGGGTAAAACGCACCTGCTCCACGCGATTGGTCACTACGCAACCAGCATGTTTAAGGGCTGCCGGGTGCGATATGTCAGTTCAGAAGAATTCACAAACGATTTCATCAATTCGATTGCTAATAACCGTGGGCCAGAATTCCAGGCGCGTTACCGCGAAATTGATATTTTGCTGATTGACGATATTCAGTTCCTCCAGGGCAAAGACTCCACCCAGGAGGCCTTCTTCCACACCTTTAACACTCTCCATGATCACAACAAACAGGTCGTCGTGACGAGCGACCTTCCCCCTAAACAGTTGACAGGGTTTGAAGACCGTATGAGGTCCCGGTTTGAGTGGGGTCTGATTACCGATGTCCAAGCGCCAGATTTAGAAACACGAATTGCCATCCTGCGCAAAAAGGCGGCCAGTGAACAAATAGACATCAACGACGATGTCATGGAGTACATGGCCTCCAAAGTGTCGTCCAACATCCGTGAACTTGAAGGCGCGCTTATCCGGGTCACGGCGTTCTCTAACTTGAACCAAACCCCGATTGATATGCAGTTGGCACAATCAGTGCTAAAGGACCTCGTGTTAACGGAAGACACCAATATTGTCTCTCCGGCAGAAATCATCAACATTGCAGCCGGTTTCTACCAACTCAGCGTCGACGATCTTTACGGGTCCTCCCGATCGCAAGCAATCGCGCTCGCTCGACAGGTTGCCATGTACCTGTGCCGCGAGATGACAAATCTGTCCCTGCCAAAGATCGGTCAGTTATTTGGCAACAGAGACCACACGACAGTGATGTACGCCAACAAGAAAATTGGTGAGCTCATGAAAGAGCGTCGGTCGATATACAACCAAGTCACTGAACTAACGAGCCGTATCAAACAATCCAGCAACTACACGCCATAAACCTAACTTCAACTTGAAGGTTTCCCACACTGTGGATAACTTGTGGATGATTGCTAATCTGCCGTGGAGGACACACCCGGTGAATCCACAGGCCTCACGGACGAAACCTGTTCCGTGTCCGATCAGCGATTTTTATCCAC